>CAYWFO010000001.1:0-73623 GCA_964457485.1 uncultured Haloferacaceae archaeon
GCGTGTCTGGAGTGGGACTGTTGGGTGCGGCCGTCACGGCAGCGAGCCCATGCGTCGTAAGGGTCGTTCTGAACCGACACCGCAAAACGTGTCGGCAAGCAGGCACGAACAGTTATACAGATCTATGATGAACAATCGGTATGGACGCTGTAACAAACACGGCAGGAGCTGCCGGCATTCGCGCACTGTTCGACCGCCATCTCGACGTTGGGCTCCACCACGGGGCGCAACTCGTCGTCTACGACGGAACGGAGCGAGTGCTCGACCTCGCTGGCGGGACAGCCGGCCCCGACGGCGATCCGACAACGCCCGAGACGAAGCACCTCATCTGGTCGTGTACGAAATCGGTGTCGGCGTGCTGTCTGCACCAACTTGTCGATCAGGGAGCACTCGCGTACGACGATCCGGTCGTCGACCATTGGCCGGCGTTTGCCCGCGGTGACGACGCAAAAAACGCGGTCACCATCCGTCACGTGCTCAGCCATCAGACCGGCATGCCGACGAGCGAACTCGACGCCGACCCGAGTGCGTGGGGCGATTGGGATCGGATCGTCGAAACAATGGAAACACAGGAACTCAGCGACCCGCCGGGTACCGTCCCCGCCTACCACACCGTTACATTCGGCTGGCTGGTCGGCGAACTCGTCCGACAGATCACCGGCACGCCCATCGAAACCTACGCCCGCGAGAACGTGTTCGAACCGCTCGGAATGACGGAGACGTCCATCGGCGTCCGCGATGGAGATCCCAAGTCGGTGGCGACGATCACCGGATTCGACGTGTTCGACCGCGCGGCCGACCCCGCAGAAGGCCTCGTCGACCTCTCACCGGCGGCCGCTGCGGGCCTCGGCAACGATCCGAACGTGTTGCAGGCGGTGATTCCTGCGGCCAACGGAATCAGCACGGCCCGCGATATAGGTCGATTTTTCGCTTGCATGGCCAACGGGGGCGAACTGGAGGGCACGCGACTGCTGGAGGAACAAACCGTCGAACGGGCGACAGAGTTACAGACCGAAACGGCCGACGACGGGACGCTGTCGCGGCCGATGCGCTATGCAATGGGCTTTTGGCGTGGCGGAAGCGTGTCGGATCTGTTCGGGACGCTTTCGTCGCCCGCGACGTTCGGCCACGTCGGCCTCGGCAGCATCGTCGCGTGGGTCGACCCCGAGGCCGATTTGACGTTTTCGTACGTCTGCAACGGCATCCGCGAGGAGTCACACGAACACGCCGTCCGCGTCAACCAGTTGGCTGACGCGGTGTACCGGGTCTACGGCTGAGTCGCGAGCGACACGGATCGGGTGTCGGCAATCCGGTAGTGTATTCGGTTCGCGACCGAACCGTGTGCTTACTCGGTGAGATCCAGTTCGAACTGTTCGTGTTCGTTCACTGTGTTGAGCACGACGCTCGTGTTCGACTCGCGAATATCGACATCGCTCAACAACGCCTTGATCTGGTCGTTCATCTCATCGGTGTTTCTGAACTTCCCGATGGCGATGATGTCGTAATCACCGGTCGTCTCGTAGACGCTGATCATCTGTTTTTCCGCACGAAGGCGGTCGGTGAGTTCGGGTAGCGCGCTCCCCTCGACTTTGAGATGCATCACGGTTGTCACATCGTAGCCGAGTTTGCCGTAATCCAGAATCGGTGTATAGCCGTTGATAACGCCTTCAGCCTCCAAATCCTTCAGGTGGTTCGAAACCGTGGTGACAGAGACATCGAGATCCTCGCCGAGACTGCGAAGACTCTCGCGGCCGTTGCCCAACAGTGCGTTAATGAGTTTTCTATCGAGATTTTCGTACGTCATGCCGACTGATTGCGTGCGCAGTTAGTAAATGTTTAGCCTACCTAGGACTCGGTGAGGCAGTTGTCGGCGACGAGTATGGCAAAACGTGTGTGAACCACCCACAGGCGGTCGAATCGGGTTCGACGGGCTTTTAACGCCCATCCGCCACTTTCCGATGAGACAGGCGTAGCCTGTGTCACTACCCGTAGGAGCATATCCTGCGTACTACGGAGGTGAATAATGGCAGACGATACGATAGTACAAGCAGTTTCGCGCGCGCTCGACGAGTCGCCGCCTCGGAATTTCCGGGAGACCGTCGACCTCGCCGTGAACCTGCGCGATCTAGACCTCAACGATCCATCGAAACGCATCGACGAGAGCATTGTGCTCCCGTCCGGAACCGGCCAGGAAACACAGATTGTTGTGTTTGCGGAGGGTGAAACAGCCCTGCAGGCGCAAAACGTTGCCGACAAGGTTCTCTCGGGAGACGACCTCGAAGAACTCGGCGACGATACGGACGCCGCAAAAGATCTCGCCGACGAGACCGACTTCTTCGTCGCCGAGGCCAACCAAATGCAGGACATCGGCCGCTATCTCGGAACCGTTCTCGGTCCACGAGGGAAAATGCCGACGCCCCTGCAGCCCGACGACGACGTCGTCGAGACGGTCAACCGGATGAAAAACACCGTGCAGGTTCGCTCTCGCGACCGCCGGACGTTCCACACACGCGTCGGTGCCGACGACATGTCGGCCGACGCGATCGCCGACAACATCGACGTCATCATCCGGCGGCTCGAATCGAACCTCGAGAAAGGGCCCCTCAATCTTGACTCGGTCTACGTCAAGACGACGATGGGGCCCGCCGTTGAGGTGACTGCCTGATGAGCCAAAGCGAATCCGTCCGCCAAGCCGAGACGATTCCACAGTGGAAACAAGACGAGGTCGACGAACTCGTCGCCTTCATTGATTCATACGAATCGGTTGGAATCGTCGGCGTCGAAGGCATTCCGAGCCGACAGCTTCAGGCGATGCGCCGTGACCTTCACGGCAGTGCGGCCGTCCGTATGAGCCGAAACACGCTCGTCACGCGCGCGCTCAATGAGGTCGACGAGGGCGTCGAACAGCTCACCGAGTTCGTCGCCGGACAGGTTGCGCTGATCGGAACCAACGATAACCCGTTCGGGCTGTTCAAACAGCTCGAAGCCTCGAAAACGCCCGCGCCGATCAACGCGGGCGAGGTCGCACCGAACGACATCGTCATCCCCGAGGGCGACACCGGTGTCGATCCCGGCCCGTTCGTTGGCGAACTCCAACAGGTCGGTGCGGACGCACGCATCCAAGAAGGCTCGATCAAGGTGCTTTCGGACAGCGTCGTCCTTGAGGAGGGCGGCGTCGTCGACCAGCAACTCGTTGGCGTGCTCGGTGAACTCGGAATCGAGCCCAAAGAGGTCGGACTCGACCTCAAACAGGTGTACTCGGAGGGCGTTCTGTTTTCGCCCGACGAACTCGCCATCGATGTCGATGAGTACCGCGCGGACATTCAGGCGGCCGCGGCGGCGGGTCGAAATCTCTCGATCAACGCCGTCTACCCAACGGTTCAAACCGCGCCCGCACTCATCGCACAGGCAACCGCCAACGCGAAATCCGTCGCGCTTGCCGGTGCCGTCGAGAGCCCGGACGTGCTGGGCGACCTCATCGGCAAGGCCGACGGACAGGTTCGTGCCCTGGTCGCACAGATCGACGACCCAGAGGCACTCCCTGAAGAACTCCGCGACATCGCGGACGAAGCCGATGCGGACGAAGCTGACGCGGAGGAAGCCAACGCCGACGACGCAGCAGACGAACAGCCAGACGAAGACACCACTGAAGAGGCAGAGACGGACGCCGACGACGATGACGACGACGGCGACGCGCTCGGAACCCTCTTCTAACCCCACCTGGAGATTACACCAATGGAATACGTTTACGCAGCACTCATCCTGAACGAGACCGGCGAAGAGCTCAACGAAGACAACATCACCGCAGTTCTCGACGCAGCGGGCGTCGATGTCGAAGAATCCCGTGTGAAGGCGCTTGTCGCCGCACTCGAGGATGTCGACATCGAGGAAGCCATCGAGACGGCCGCTGCCGTGCCCGCCGCGGGCGGCGCAGCAGCCGGTGCGGCCGAGACGGCCGACGCCGACGACGATGACGAGGCTGACGACGCGGAAGCCGACGAGGCCGACGCGGCCGAAGAAGACGACGATGAGGACGAGGAAGCCGACGGCGAGGGGCTCGGCAACCTCTTCGGCTAACGCACGCGTCCTTCAAGTGCCGACATTTTTTCACGATTTTTTCGCCGAGCACCAGCAGTCGGTTCGCACCATCGACTTGTTTCTCCCACTACGCGGCGAACGCAATGTGAGTCGACGCGCGGAGTGAAACCGACATTGTCGGCTTTCGGTCACTGGGGCGAATCGGCTCGGCTCGCCCACAGGTTTAAATCCGAACGGGTCGCCAGCGCGGGTCAATGGCGTCGAGAGCGGTCGGCTGTGTGGACTGTGTGCCGACAGCACTTCTCGCCCTCGGCGGTGGAACCGGCGTTTCACTCACGCTCTCGTTTCTGTTGTTTGCGGGCGGCGGCGTTGCACTCGGGACGCTCAGTGGACTCATACCGGGTCTTCACGCCAACAATTTTGCCCTCTTGTTGGCCGCAGCCGCCCCATCGATTCCGGCCCCACCGCTCCTTGTCGGCGTGGCAATGCTCACCGCAGGCGTCGTCCACACGTTTCTCGATATCGTCCCGGCGTTGGCGCTTGGCGTTCCCGATGCCGCAATGGCAATCGCCGCCCTGCCGGGTCATCGGCTCGTGCTTGCCGGTCGGGGGCGCGAAGCCCTTCGGCTCTCAGCGGTCGGGAGTGCGCTTGCGGTCGTAATTGCGGTTCCATTGGCCGTTCCGATTACGTGGTTCATGCTTCGGAGCTATCCGACGATCCGCGCGAATCTCTGGATCGTGCTCGGCGGGGTCGTCGTTTTTCTCGTCGTTACCGAGTCGTCTCCTGTGGCTGCCGTCGGCGGGCTGTTCTCGTTTCTGCTCGCAGCTGGGTTGGGCTGGGTTACACTTGACGTGAGTTTCGAAGCGCCACTTGGGTCGGGGAGTATGTTAACACCGCTTCTCACCGGGTTGTTCGGTGCGCCGATACTCCTCGATGCGATGGGTGGTGACGGCGTTCCGCCACAAGCGGACGCACGGCTCACGATGAAGCGGACGGATCTCGCATTCACCGCAGGCGCGGGATCAGTTGCCGGGGCGATCGTCGGCTATCTGCCCGGTATTTCGGCGGCGATCGCGTCGGTTCTGGCGCTTCCCGCCGTTCCGAACCGAGATGTCGACCGGGGCTTCATTGTCACCACGAGCGGGGCCAATACGGCGAATACGGTTTTTGCCCTGTTTGCGTTGATCGCGCTTGGAACGCCGCGAACGGGTGTGATGGTCGCGATTGATCGAACACAGGTGCCGCTCGAACTCGCCGTGTTGCTTCCGGCAGTCCTCGTCGGTGCAGCCTGTGGATTTCTGTTAGTCATTCTCGTCGGCGACGCCTATCTCCGCACCGTCGGCAACACGGAATATACGCGAATGTCTGTTGTGTTGTTGATTTTTCTTGCGGGGCTCTCGTTTGCGTTGACCGGCGCATTCGGCGTGTTGGTTTTCGTTGTCGCCGCGGTCATTGGGTTGGTGCCGACGCGGTTCGGTGCACGACGGGTGCATCTGATGGGCGTGCTAATCGGCCCGCTTATGTTCTGAGCGGCCGCTTGGTTGTTGGGGATGCCGGCGCCGCCGGTGCGTTTGTCGATCGGTGAAAGACAACCGTTAAAAGCCGCGCGGCGGTGGATACGAGTATGAGCGAGTCGACACAGAAAACAGCTCGACAGTGTGTCTCCTGTGGGATTAACGTCTCAGGAATGAACGCTGCCTCTTTCAGCTGTCCGGAGTGTGGCACCGATATCCATCGCTGTGCGAAGTGCCGCAAGCAGAGCAACCTCTATGAGTGTCCCGAGTGCAGTTTCATGGGGCCATAACCATGGGGAAGGTCGCTGCCAAAATGAAGGTCATGCCAACCAGCCCCGACATCGACCTTGATGATCTCCAAGAGAAACTCGAGGTTTCGTTGCCCGAAGGTGCGCAGATCAACGGCTTCGAACGCGACAACGTCGCATTCGGTCTCGTTGCGCTGTTGCCAACCGTGCTCGTCGCCGACGGAGCCGGTGGAACGGAGGTCGTCGAAGAGGCCTTTTCTGGCGTCGAGGGCGTTGAAAGCGTTGCTGTCGAAAACGTCGGTCGTATCTAGCGTTCCTGTCTTCCCATCTCTCGCAAGCAACGGTCTCGTGGAATGAGCGACGAAACAGACACACTGAGACTGGTAAGACCGTCTTGTACGGTTTCTACAAACTTATTTACTCATCGCACCGCTACCGCATGGTATGAGCAAATCACTCGCCGAGATGTTGCAGTCGGATATGGAGTGTGAGGGCTTACTCGAGTGTTTTCACGGGCTTAAAGCGCTCGACAGGGACTGTTTTGAGCTTCTCGTCTCGGCCGAACAGCCCCTGACTGTCGATGACCTCGCCGAGCGAGTTGAGCGCGAGCGTTCGACGGTGTACCGGGCGGTTCAACGGCTGTTGAGCGCCGGACTGATCGCGAAAGAACAGATCAACTACGAACAGGGTGGTTACTATCACGTGTACAAGCCCGCCGATGTGACAGCGATCCGCGGCAGTATGCAGCGGATGTTGAACGATTGGTATGCCAAGATGGGACAACTCATCCAGGAGTTCGAAGACAAATATGCCGAACGCGACGAACCGCCTGTCTCTGCAGAAAACTAACTGAGGCGAGTGGGTTCTGTCAGGCGCAAAGCTTACCACACATCGAGTATCTCAATTTCGAAGGTGAGCGTTTTCCCTGCGAGTTCGTGATTAAAGTCGACGACGACCGCGTCCTCACGAACCGCCGTCACATCGCCGTGGAGTCCGTTTTGTGCGTGGACGTGCATCCCGACCGCTGGTGGATTGCCGACCATTCCCTCGAACACCTCGGGGTCGTACTCGCGAACCCGTTCCTCGTCGAACTCGCCGTAGGCCTCCTCGGGTGGAATCGTGAGTGTCGTTTTTTTGCCGGATTCACAGCCAATGATCCCTGATTCGAGCCCCTCGATTACCTCGCCATCGCCAACACGGAACGAAAGCGACGAGTAGTCGCTTTCGTCCGCTTCTTGAGCTGCAACGAGTCCATGTTCTTTGGCGACAGCGTACCGCGAGGTGTCAAAAACAGTGCCATCGTCGAACGACCCAACGTACTCGATAACGACCGTATCGCCCTCGGTGATTGCCATACCGGGGCTCACGCCAGCGGCGTAATAAGCGTACCCGTTGGACGATACGGCTGCCCCCCGATTGCGACGGTTCAAGATTCCTCAACGAGTCGTCTGAACTGTTCGGGCGGCACCGCCCCGCGGGCGGCATGCCCATCGTACCCGAACGTCGGGACGGCCGTGATGCCCGCACGCTGGGCCGCCGCGAACGCCTCGTCGAGTTTCTCGCGCTGGGCGTCGCTGTCGAGTGCCGCACTAACTTCGTCGGGATCGATGTCGGCGCCGGTGGCGAGTTCGCGGAGCACTGTTGTCTCACCGATGTCTCGGCCGTCGACCCAAAGCGCCTCAAACACCGATTCATCGAACGCGAGCCACGTCTCGTAGGGATACCGTTCGACCACGTCATAACTCACCAGTTGCGCCGGAAGCGAATCGATGTCAGTCGCGAGATCGAGTTCCATCTCGACGTCATACTGCGCCTGGAGTCGCCGTACAGAGGCTTTGGCCTGCTTGAAATAGGCGCCGTCCTTGCCGTCGTCGACCGCGTGGTCGATTTCGCCGTCAGCGGTGCGTTTGTCGCGTCTGAGATCGAATGGCCGCCACTCGATTCCGAGCGGTTCCCCGCCGCTGGCCTGATACCGCGCGAGCGACTCACGGCCGAAATAACAAAACGGGCAGACGTAGTCGGAGTAGAGTATAATCGGTTCGGTTGTCGTCGTCTCATCGGACGTTGCGGTCATAGCTCGTATTAGATTTCGGATCGCAAAAGTAGGGCGGTGCACTCGGTTGAACCGGTTGGCGGGGTGTGCCGGTCACAGCGGCCCAACACGGAGTGGTTTCTTGAGACTGCCGCCACAACCGACGGTTATGTTCCGCCCCATCCGCGAAGCGGGTCCCGGGTTGTTGGTTCCCCTGGCATGGCTGTTCGTCGCGCTGGCCGAGCAGGGAATCGTGGCCAGCCGCTCGATGTTTATTGCGCATCTGGTGATGGCCGCATTCATTACGTTCTTCTTACTCACCGGTTGGGCCGAAATGGAGTCGGGCGCACTCGCCGGCTGGCGTGCCGTGATGGTCGTTGGCCTCGGGCTCACGTTCGCTGGCATTGGCGGCTTTGTGCTCGAATCGACCCCGTTGCTCGCAACGAGTCTGGTCGGATGGATGATGCTGCCGGTTGTTGGTTTGGCCTACACCGGCCGGCTGCTGTCGACGGCGAAAATGCCCTACCTCGGCGGTGCCGCGGTTGCCGCGGTCGGTGCGGTCGTCGCTGTCGGAGGACTGGTCGGTGGGTCGACAGCGGTCACGCTCGGCGGGATTGGGCTGGTTGGTCTCGGACAGACGGTCGGAATCGTCGACGCTGTGGTTCGATTTTAACTACTGGTCGCGGCACGGTCAGAACGGAGGCCCGACAAGGACGCGCATGTGCGAGTGCGGATACCAATCGCTAGCGAAGAGGTGCTCGCGGTGTGGGTCGCCGGAAAATGCGGTGGGACTGGGATTCGAACTCACTCGCAAATCGAAGATTTGCTCACGGCGTTGCCGTTCGCATTCGAGGTCGCAAGCGACCTCGCACTCCCTATTCGAATCCCCCTCCGTCGCAGCAGCCGCTCGCGGACGTTGCTCGCGGCAGAATGCGGTGGGACTGGGATTCGAACCCAGGAGGCCATAGGCCACCTGCTTTCAAGGCAGGCGCAATAGTCCACTCTGCCATCCCACCAGTTTGTCGCCGTCACGGCCGCACTTCATCCACCGGCTGTAGTTCGTGTATGCGAACTCTTGAGCGTATCGTTCTCAGTGACTCACCGCCTACCGTGACGGTCACTCGGCGTCAGCGACAAGCGTTGGCCCCTCGTCGGTGTCGACGACATCAAGACCATACTCGTGGACAAACGTTGCCGTGTGTTCCGGAACGATCCGTTCGGCACGGAACCGCGAGCGGAGCATCGGAACCAGCGTCAGCAGATCGTCGCCGGTTTCGACCGTCGGCGAGAGCGGGAGAAAGCCGGTCGTCAGGTCGGCGTCGGCCGCGCGGTTGGCGAGCCGCTGTTGTTCGATTCCAGAAAACACCTCCGCAAAATCAATCGGTTCGGTAAAGCCCGCATAGTAGGTTTCTCCGTCGGCTGCGGGACCAATAACGACCTCGTTTGTCCGGAGTTTCATCGCTGCCGAGTCGATCGCAAGCCGTGTCAAAAACGGAGCGGTTCCTCGAACAATCGCGACGGAGTTCGCCGCTTCGGTCTCCAAGAGGTGCGTTGCCGTATTGCCTGCTCGCGCCGAAAACGTCGAGCCGACCTGCGGTTCGAACCGCGCCGACGAAACGTCATCAAGCGTTTCGGCCGCCAGCGCGCGAAACTCGGCGACGGGTTCGGTGTCGGTGCGGTAGTCGGCCGGAAGCTGGTCGGATTCGGGGTAGTTGACCAGTAGCTCACCGCCCGAGCGCTCAACCGCTTGGAAGGTGTCTCGAAGCATCGCCTCGTAGAGTTCGGTCGCCTCGGCAGCCGACAGCGGGCTTGTTTCGGGCAGGTCAGGAAGTACCAACCCCGTCCGTGGGGGCAACGCGAGCACGACGATAACGGTCATAACCGACTCTCAGAGCGGCGGCATCTTGAACGCGATGATACCGAACGGCGTCAGAGCGTGAGGCGAGTTCCGTGTACCCGATAACGCGCCGATCTGGACGGCTTCGACGCGGGGGATCGCTGCTTGGCGGGCGAACTACTCAGCGGCTCTGTCGGCCTTTTGTTTGGCGATAATCACGCGAAAACACGTTGGAAACGACGTGGTCGACGAACGCCTCGCGGTCGGCGTCGGTCTGGCGGTCGAGTTCAAGCATCGGAACGAGTTCGAAGCCACGACCACGCACCGTCGTTGCGTGTTCGGTGTCGATATCGAAGCTGTCGGGTCGGCGGGTCGTGTACTCGGTCGCGAGCGATTCGAGCACGCGCTGGCCGATGGGAACGAGAATCTGCGGGTTGATCATTCGGATTTCGGCGTTGAGATACGGCTCGCAGGTGTCGATCTCGGTCTCAGTTGGGGGCCGCTCGGGGTGTCGACACCGCGTGAGATACGTACAGTAGGCGTTCTGCATGTCGGGTTCGGCGGCGTCCGGTTCCGTGCGGACAAAACCGAGGTCTCCGAGAATCGACTGGAGGCGTTCACCTGCCGCGTCACCGGTAAAGGGAATACCCGTTTCGTCGGCACCGGTATGGGGTCGTTCGGCAATAAACAGGAACTCGCCGCCGACGTCGCCGTAGCCGTGGACGACGTTCTCGCGGACGTCACAGAGTCCCGGACAGTTCGTACACTGCTCGTCCATGCCAAACGGGTTTTCGAGTTCTGGCTGATGGGCGTCCACAAACTCGTTTAGCGACGTATCGGCAAAACAGTACGGATGCGACAACGCGGATTCGGGTTTGTCGTCCCAAGCCACCGGCGTACGACGCCCGACACCACAGCATGACGCCCCCACGTCACCACAGCACGTCGTTCCGCGGTACCACAGCACGCCGTTCCGCGTCGCAAGCTATAATCCGACAAAAACGACTGCCGTTTCGGCGGCCTCCATAATCTCTTCCTCATAAACGGTCACGACATAGAGCAACAACAACGCAATCGAGTTGTAGAGGCCGTGAACGAGTGCAACAACAGTCAGATTGCCCGTCCACTCGTACAGCCCGCCGAACACCAGCGAGCCACCGAAAATCACCGTCAACGCGAGCAGTAGTTCAGCAACTCCGGCCGTTCCAAGCCCGTAGGCCGGAAGGTGGATCATCGCGAACACCACGCTGGCGGCCACGATCGACGAGATTGCCCCGAACGATTCACGAAGTCGAGTCTGGATCACGCCCCGGTAGAGCAGTTCCTCGAACGGGCCAACGATGAGGAGCATAATCGGAATAAGATAGAGGTAGAACGTTGGATCGATGGCCTCGACTTCGGCGATTGCATGCGGCGATGATTCGATTTGGAGCGCCATCCCGGCCAGGTTGACAACGAAACTCACCGCAAACACCGCAAACGGTCCCGCAAACACAACAAGCCACTCTGTGAGCGATGGCCAGCGGATCTTGACGTACGAGAGTTGTCGTCCCGTCGCCCAGAGATATCCCAACGCGATCGCACCCATGACAATCAGTTGACCGACAACGAGTTCGAGCGTGACGAGCGCCAGCGCCGACTCCGGCAGCGGAACGGACAGGATCTGCAGCACGCCAATCAGGCCGAGAATAACGACAAGCGAAACCACAATCGTGCCAAACCCGAGGCCGACGGCGACGACAAGCGACCAGAGTTTGCTGAGAAGCGACGATGTGTCGATCGGACTGTCGTCCGAACCGCCTCCCTCGGCAGTCACAATCCGGCCGTCACTCGTGACCGCACCAACCGGCAGTTCCTCTGCCGTGTTCGATCCGTTGTCGCGATTGCTCATGGATCAGCCTCGTTGGAGAGAATCCGATCCAGTCGACAGTTCGTTCGGTTCGGAGTCGACGTCGCGGTCAGCGAACAATGTCGGCAGCGGCTGGAGGACATGACTGCAATATACGGGGTTGAGAGGCAAAAACACTCGTATTCGCGGTGCTGAACCGGTCGACCGGACGGTTGCGAGACACCGAATTCGCCGTGTCGTCTGGCTCAGACCGTCCCGAATGCGACGGCTGCCCATCCAACGGTAACGGCGATGCCAAGGCCAAACAGGCCGTAGTTCACGGTCATGTTGTCCGCGCGAGTCAGCGAAAACGAGAACGTCCGCTGGAACGGCCAAAAATAGTTGACGCCGGCGTACGTCAGCGTGTCACCCAACAAATGCGCGAATACGGTCAGAAATCCGAGGAGGAAGCCGAACGTGACGAGGCTCACGCCGGCAACGCTGAACGCGCCTTCCAACATGACGCCGGCGAGACCAAACAACCCGCCAACGAGGATGGCAAACACCAGCGAGTGGGTCATCCCGCGGTGCTCGATCACCGGCAGCCGGTGGTCGATATCTGGAAGCATCGCCAGCCAGAGCATGACTGTGCCGGTCAACAGCGCTGTTTCGGGTTCGCCCAGACTCACCAGCCAGTAGCCAACCGGCGCAAAAACGAGTAGCGAGATGCCGATGTGGCCCTTCCGATACATGCTGTCGTCTCGGCGCGACTGGTAAAAACACTTGATATCTGTGTGTATCGCACCGAACCGTGGCCAGTGTCGGTTCCGACGCACGGCCACCCGCAAAATGCAATCGGTGCGACGGCGTACACCACGCGGTTTTAGGTCTCCGGCCGTCTCAGATAGGCATGGTCACCGAGATTCTCGACGGCGTGCTTGCCGTGTTCGGGCCGTTCGTGATTCCGGTTGCACTGTTTGTCGGTGGACTGATCGGCTATCTCGTGTTGGTTGCGATTTCGCGAGCGTGGACGGAGTGAAGTCTTCGAGACCGTGGGGAGATGACACGATTTAACTGGCTCCACACCAAACTTCGCCTGTGTCAGAAGAATCAGGGAGGAAAAACCTCCGCATGCCCGACGAGAACCAGATGTTCGCGGTCGTCACCGACATGCTCGGTGCGGGCCGGGTTCGACTCCGGTGTAACGACGGCAAAGAGCGCATGGGCCGGATTCCCGGCCGAATGCGCTTTCGAACCTGGATCAACGAGGACGATGTCGTAATCATCGAGCCGTGGGACTGGCAGGACGAAAAGGCCGACGTCGAATGGCGCTACGACAGCCAAGACGCCGACCAACTGCGCCGCGAAGGCCACATCGACTGATCCTCACCGGGTACGACCCTGTTGTCGGTTTGTTTCCGCATGCCACGAGTGCCAACAGATCCGTTCGCCGAAGAACCGGGTGAGCACTTCGCGGGGGAATCGGGTGACCACCTCGCCGAAGAACCGGGTGAGCACCCCGACTGCGCCGCAGTGAACCGGACGGAGTGCGCAACGCGAATGGGTTGTCAGTCAGCGGTTGTCGGCTCTTTTTTGCGGACGTAGCGATCGTAGGCCGAAAGGAACTCTTCGTCGCCCTCTTCGGCGGCCTCCCACTCGACGAGCCCGCGCTCCTCGCGCGTCCCGGGAATCGTGTTGTCGAAAAACAGCGCGAGCAACCCGCCCACTGCCATACCGGTCGAGCCGATCACGAAGATGGTCGTCGCCACGGCGTCCGTGCCGAGCACCGGTCCGAGCAGCGCCACGTCGCCGAGTCCCGCCGCCAACGTGTCGACGTCGCCAACGTTGTCCATGTAGGTCGGAATCGCCAGCCCCGCGAACAACGAAATGCCGAGCACGAAGAGGTTGCGCTGGGATTCGAGATCGACGAACTTCAGATTCGCGAGGCCAACAGCGACGATCTGGCCGAACATCGCGATGTAGAGCCCACCGATTATCGGCCCGGGAATCGAGGCGACGAGCGCACCCCAGTAGCCGATGAAGCCCGCGAACAACATGACGACTGCACCGAGTTGGACGACGTACCGCGAGGCGACACCGGTGAGGCCGATTGCGCCGATGTTTTCGGAGTACGATGTCGAGCCACCGGTTCCCATCACGCCCGAAAAGACGTTCATCAGCCCCTCCATGCCGATACCGTGGTCGATGCGTTTCGCGCTCGGCGCGGCAGCACCGGAGAGCCGCGCAACCGCGTAGTAATCTCCGAGACTTTCGACGATGGAGGCGGCGACGCCAGCGAGAATACCGATGACGAACGCCGCGGTGACCGTCGGCATGCCCCACTGGAACGGGGTGATCGGCAGGATCAACGAGGCCTCCGCCGCGCCACTAAGATCGACGAATCCGGGATCCGCCGGTGTGTAGACGCCCGACAGCGAGAGCGCGAGCGCGACGAGATAGGCCGCAACAATGCCGAGCAGGATGGGGAACAGCTTGAACAGCCGGTTGGTTCGAATGTACTGCGAGAACAGCGCGATCAGCCCGAGCGTTAGCCCGACCAGCGCCCAGTCCTGATCGGGTGTCACCACATCGGGGGCGTTGAACAACGCCAGCCCGATGAGCGCAATCGTCGGTGCGATGACGACTGGTGAGAGAAACCGTTTGAGCCGGCCGACAAGGCCGAAGTAGCCGATGGCGACCTGGACAAACGCTGCAACAATGATCGCGCCCTGAAGCTGCAACAGCGCAGCCTGCCACGCCTCGCCGGCTGGATTCGTCGCCTGGACGACGCCGATGACCGCGAGCGCGGGGGCGAGCAGCGAGAAGGGCGCGCCCTGGACGATCGGATACCGGTTGCCGAACGTCGTCTGCGCCAGCGTTGCGACGCCGGAGACGACGAAAAACGTCCCAATAAACCGCGGCCAGAGCTCTTCGGGCATGCCGAGCGCACCCGCGAGAATAAGAGGGACCGCGATGTTGGCCCCGACCATCGTGAGGTAATGTTGGATTCCAAGAAAGACTGAGGTTCCGAGTGGTGGTTTGTCATCGATACCGTAGCGAACAAGTGACGAATCGTCACTACTCATCGTTTCTCCTGCATTATTTCAGCACATTCCCACCGCCGTATAGAACCTATCGGTTTGCGAAATCCGTGTGTGCGTCTCGCCGTAGCGACACCGCAATCGACTCCCCGCCGGCAGCGACGCCGCTCTACGACTGTTCGGCGTGAAACGCCGCCAGCGACTCGCGCGTTGGCAACGCGGTCATCGCTCCCGGTTCGGTCGTCGTCAGCGCGGCAACCGCGTTCCCCTGTTCGACGGCCGCAGCGAGCGACTCGCCCGCGGCGAGCGCCGCGAGCGCACCGGCGGTAAAGCCATCGCCTGCTCCAGTTGTATCGACCGGATCGACGGCGTAACCCGTGTGACGAACGGTCTGTGGCTCGCCGGTTTCGTTCCACGGAGCCTCAGGCGTTGCGTACGCGAGCGCACCCTCGCTTCCAAGTGTGAGCACAACGGTGTGGGGACCCGCAGCCGCGACCGACGCCGCCACCGACTCTGGCGACTGTTCGGTGTCGAACTCGGTCGCCGCGAGGTCTTCGTCGGTGACTTTGGCGACATCCGCCAAAGAGAGTGCGGTCGAAAGCGACTCCGCGTAGTCGAAATCGATCCAGAGTTCGGGCCGCGCGTTGGGATCGAACGAGACGGTCGCTCCGGCGTCGCGGGCCGCCCGTGCGAGGTCGAATGTCGCCGTTCGTGCGGGTTCGTCAGCGAGCGTCACCCCGCCGAAATGCACCCACGAAACGTTCGAAAGAAGGGTGCTCCCGACGCGGGCGGGATCCAGTCGGGTGTCGGCGCTTGCGGTTCGGTGAAACGAGAATTCGCGCTCGGCATCGGTGCCGAGACTGACGAACGCCAGCCCGGTTTTTGCCGTCGGATCTCGTTCGATGTGCATCTCCGATAGCCCCGCGTCAACGAGGGTGTCCACGAGAAAGTCGCCGAACGGGTCGTCGCCGACGCGCGTCCAAAACTGCACCGGCGCGTCGAGCCGAGAGAGGCCGACCGCCACGTTTGCGGGTGCGCCACCGGGTCGTCGCCGGAAGCCCTCGACCGATTTGAGCGGCCCGCGCTGTTCGGGTAAGAAGTCGATCAGCGTCTCGCCGCAGACGAGAATCGTCATGCCCGCAGATTGGACGCGAGCAACTTAGCTACGTGGGCAGACCTAGGAGAATACCAACGAGGGCGGCTCGGCAAACGTGACACCAACGGGAAACACGAGTGATTGTGACTCAGCATATAACTGGCTAAAAAACCATTCTCACGTACAAAAAGCGAGCAAATAACTACCAAAAACGCGGACAATACTTCTATTCGGTGGACGTTTCGGTGAGCAAAAACCAAAGGTATTCATAATCGTCGATCATTGTGTTAGGTATGAAGACGGAACCAAAAAAGCCGCACGAATATCGCATTCTTCGCAAAATGAACAGCAAGAATGCAATTTGTGTCCTCGCCCCGTCGGCCAACCGGGTGTTTCAGGTTGTCGAGTTCGAAGACGAGTCCCTCCGAGACGAACTGTCGACGCTCGATCCCGGAAAGTTGGTCGAACTCAAACTCGAACGGGTGGGCAACCGCTCGAACGTCTGGCAGGCAAACTGGCCAGAAAACGTCCAGTCGCTCACCGCTGGACGATAGCGATTCCATCCGAAAAGACACGAGAACTCCGGAACAAGCCATCGGCCCACGACAGCTCAATTGGCTCCACAGAACCCGCACCGCAGCACAGACCCCGTTACTTATGCGTGGTCAAAGCGTCACATGAACCTGATGTCAGTACGCCGTTTCGTTCGTGGCCGGATCGAGTGGGACGATCTCGAACACGTCGTCCGCACCGTCGCCGACCGGTACGACCGCGAGACGGTTCGCGCCGAATTCCTCGACGCCGACAACTGGCTGTCGACCCCCCTCGTGATCGATGACGAGTTGTTCGTCAAAATCATTAGCCAGCAGAACACGCTCGTTCACGCCTTGTTTACAACCGGGCGAAACCTTGGCGCGTTCTCGAGCGGCACCGAGGGCTTTTTTGAGTCGTTTCAGAGCCCCTACGAGATGGCTCGCCACGAGTTGGAGTCGACCCACGCCATCCGCGAACTCGGGCTCAACGCCCCCGAACCGATCGAGGCGTTCGAGGTCGGCGAGTATGGTGTTGTCGTCTTCGAGTATCTCCCGGAGTTCACGACGCTCGATGCGGTCGATCCCACCGATGAGACCGACATTCCGAACGACCTGTTTGCGTCGCTCGCGACGCTCCACGAGGCGGAAATGGCTCACGGCGACCTACGGGCCGAAAACGTGCTCATTTTTGAGGGAGAACTCTACTTTATTGATGCGACCAGTGTCGATGCGAGCAACTCGGCGATTCAATCGTACGACCTCGCCTGCGGGCTCGCCGCGCTCGAACCGCTGATCGGCCCGCGGGCGACCGTCGATGCCGCGGCGGACTCGTACTCGGTAGAATCCTTGCTCAGAGCGGTCGACTTCCTCGATTTCGTCGCCATCCGCCCGGATCACGATTTCGCGCCAAGCACGCTCAAAAGCGAGATCGAAAAACGAGCGACCGATAGCCAGCGCAACGCGTAGCCTCATCGCTGTTTCGGAGTCTCACTGCCGGTCGTTCAGGAGTCTTCGGCGTCTCAGTCTGCAGCCGATGGCGACGACACAAACTCGTCAAGCGCAGCGTCAATCACCGTTGCCTCGACGAGCGCACGGGTTTCAGTGAGCGGATCGTCGGCTGCGGCCAACACCGATTGGCTGCGTTCGCGAAGCCGCGTTTCGAGTGCTCGCTGGTCGGGCGCGGCCTTGGTTTCGGTGAGCATCGCCTCGAAGTCCTCGCGCAGATCAAACGAGGCGTAGGCGACGTTGCACCGCGAGAGCGGGTGGTGTCCCATCTCGAGTACGAGGTCACAGACGAGTTCCCAGTCGTCCTCGCAGAACTGAATCGTCACGGGGCCGACGATGTCCTGCCAGGCGATCGGCCCGCTGTTTTTCATTAGCGTGACCGCTCGCGGCGGAACCTCGATACGGCTGTGGGTTTTCGGGTTCCCACAGAGACAACATGGGGTGTCGGTTCGGCCCGTATACATACTGTCGCTTGGTGTTCAGCGGTTATGTGACTTTGGCAAACGCGTGGGAAACACCAATAGGTCGCGAGTCCAAAGCTGTGTATCGTCGGTGTTCCGACACTCCAACCCATGCGAACGCTTCGATCATTGTTCGGCCTCAGCGCACTCTGGCTGGTCGCCGCGCTGGCGTTGTTCGGTCTCTCGGCAACTGTATCGTCGGCGCTTCACGCCGGTATGCTCGTGTTTGTCGGCGTGCTCATGATCGGGTTGGCCCTGCTGTTCGCAGTGGTCGGCGTGTCGTGGTCGATCGCCGGCTCGGCCGTGGATTCAGCCAAAACGGTCGTCCAAACACGATCGCAATCGCTCGTCCAGTGGGCCGACGCCAACAGCGACAACGTGGCGTTAGCACGAGTGCTCAGACGGTCGGCGCTGCTCGCCAAACTCGACGGCCGAACGGCCGAACAACGAGTTGCCGATCGCGTTCGCGACATCCATCAACGGTACGTTGACGGTGACCTGAGCGAGGCCGCCTTCGAGGCCGAGTTGGCCGCGGTGTTTGACGAACTGGGGAGACGAGAGCCAGCAACGAACCGAGAGACCCACAGCAAACGGGATGGGCGGAATGGGCACCCAACACGGGAGGAGTTCGACGACATCGACACGGCGTCAGCGTCGTCCGCGTCGGATGCGTCCGGCGGAACCGACCCCGCCGCAATCAACCCCGACACTGTGTTTGAGGAACTGCGCTGAGTTGCGTCTTTTCACGCGGCACCTACCGCTCGGCGAGCGCGCGGAACCCCTCCCACGACGGGTCGCTGGCGGGCCCGACGATCCGCATCGGCAGTCCTCGGCGGTCACGCGGCGGCTCGCTGGGCACCGACGACAACGGCTGCCGCCCAGCCGCGACCAACGCGAGTGCATCAAGAACGTCGTCACGGGCGACGGTTTTGCGGTAATATGCCGCCAGCGACTCGGTGTAACAGCGCTGCCAATCAAGCGTTGGTTGTTGGTCAGCAGCCCCGAACGCCCGGTCGAGCACACCAAACCGCGCGGCCCGACCGCGCGCCGTCGATTTCGGGTGGGCGATCGCATAGCCATCGTTGAGTCGGGCAAAACAGTACTCGGGATGGCTCTCGTACACCGCGACGGATGGCGAGTGCGACCGGAGCACACGATCCATGTCGGCGATTTTGTCGGTGATGTTCCACGCCTGTTTCGAGAGTCCCGCACCGATCCGTTTGCGTTGAAGTTCGTTTGCGCGATCATAGCGTGCGTCGTCGCCAGCGGTCTGGCGGTACGAAACAACCGACCGACAGGGGGTTGGAAACACCGACCGGCCGCGCGCACCGAGCCGACGTCGAACCGCGTCGTCACAGCGGCGCGAGCCGTCGGCAGCGAGGCCGATGGGAATGTCGACGAGGAGTCGGTCGGCGGCAGCGTGGTCGGCAAACACGGCCGACAAATCGGTGTAGCAGTCGTGTTCGAGGCCGCGGTCGGCCGTCCAGACCGCGAACCAGCCGCCAGCACAGCCGTCGAGACCGACGACGTAGTCGGCCGGCTGTGTGGGATTTTCGGACACGTCGATCGATGAGCACGTCGTCATACGCACCAGTGGCACTGCTCGGTCAAATCTCTGGCTGGCGAACGACTATACGCCGTGGCCGATTATGCGACCCAATGACGCATCGACACGGGCCGCCAACCGCGTTCGGGTCGCCGTATCGCCTGCTCTCGACGGTCGTCACGCCGCGGCCAATCGCCTGGGTGTCGACAACGAGTGCCGACGGCGTCGACAACCTCGCGCCGTACAGTTTCTCGACGGTCGCCGCCATCGATCCACCCGTCGTGTTGTTCGCGCCGGTCGGCCGTGAGCCGCGCAAAGACACCCCACGAAACGCGCTCACGAGCGGCGAGTTCGTCGTCAACGTCGTGACGCGTGATCTGGTCGACCAGATGAACGCAACGAGCGCGACGCTGTCGCCCGGCGAAAGCGAGTTCGACCACGTCGGAATCGAGCGCGCGCCGTGCGAGGAGATCGCCCCGCACCGCGTTGCCGACGCACACATCGCGCTCGAATGCGACCTGTACGACTCGGTCGCGGTCGGCGACAGCCTCCTCGTGTTGGGAGAGGTCGTTCACGTTCACGTCGACGACGCGGTGCTGACCGACGGGATGGTCGACATCGACGCACTCGACACGGTTGGGCGCCTGTCGGGCAGTCAGTACGCCACAACGAGCGAGCGGTTTTCGATCGAGCGGCCGTCGTGAGTTCGGATACGGTGAACCGCCTTCGTAAGTGCGGATATGGCCGATCGGCGAGTCTGGTTCACTGTGAACGCCGAACACGACACGCAACCGATGAGGGTTTATTTTCGGTCGGTCTTACATCACTATATGAAGATTCTCGATCGCGCCGCGGCCGGCGACACATCCGTCGCCATCGTTGGCGGGATGCACGGCGACGAGCCCGCAGGGTGGCGAATCGTAAACCAACTGGCCGACGAGTTGCCTGCGTACAATGCGGATTCAGACGCGGGACGGATTCGACTGATTATTGCGAACGAGCCGGCCATTTCGGCCGAAACGCGGTACACCGAAACCGATCTCAACCGGGCGTTTCCCGGCGACACGGAGAGCGACGCGTACGAGGATCGACTCGCAGTCGAACTCGCTGAATCCGTTGCCGGTGCCGACGCAGTGCTCGCCATTCACACCTCCCACAGCGCCCCGCCGCCGTTTGCCATCTACAGCGATCTGACTACGTCGGTACGACGGACGGTCGCCGGTATGCCCGTCGACTATGTGCTTGACGCCAGTGAACTTCGGGGAACCACGTTCGATTCGACGGTTCCGCACACCGTCTCGATCGAAGTCGGCCGCCAAGGCAGCGAGGAGGCCGTCGATTTCGGGTACAAAGCCGTTCGGGCGTTTTTGCGGGCTCACGGCGCGCTCACCGACCAGCCGCCGACGTTCAGCGAGACGACCATCGTCAAGGGGCTCGAAGAGGTTCCAAAAGGGGGCGGCGACCCACAGGTCAACTACGCGAACTTCGAGGAGATTCCGACCGGTGCGGTGTTCGCCAGCGACGATGTCTACACCCACCGTGTCGAGGAAAGCGGTCTCGTTCCGGTGCTCGCGAGCGAGGAGGGTTACGAGAACCTCTTTGGGCTCTACGGCCGGATCACCGAAACGCTCGAACCGCCGGCGGATTCGCCGGCC
Source organism: uncultured Haloferacaceae archaeon (assembly GCA_964457485.1). GTDB lineage: Archaea > Halobacteriota > Halobacteria > Halobacteriales > Haloferacaceae > PL-Br10-E2g29. Next base: position 20,835 of record CAYWFO010000001.1, read on the forward strand.
GTCACCGACGACTGAGTGTCGCAACCGGCCCGCACCGGCGACACGGTGCTGACAGCGGACGATTGCCGCGCGCCGTATCTCAACGAGCGCATCAGCACCGATCACGTGCGTGAGCCCTGAGTCGGCCGTGTGTTTTTGTGCGCTGGGCAATCAGTATCGGTATGATTCGGGTTTCGGGGCTGACAAAAACCTACGGCGGGTTTGCGGCGGTCGTCGACAGCAGTTTCGCGGTCGACTCCGGCGAGGTGTTCGGCCTCGTCGGCCCCAACGGTGCGGGCAAAACAACGACGTTGAAAATGCTCGCCGGGCTCATCGAACCGACCTCAGGGACGGCCCGCGTCGCGGGATACTCGGCGGCGAACCCTGAAATGCGCCGCACGCTTGGCTTTCTGCCCGAGGAGTCGCCGCTGTACGAGGAAATGACGCCACGTTCGTATCTCCGGTTTTTTGCGGACCTCTACGACGTTCCCCGCGACGTTGCCACCGAACGCGCCGAATCGGCGCTCGACCGACTTGATCTCCAGCACCGCGACCGCCGACTCGGCGACATGTCGAAAGGAATGAAGCGCAAGGTTGCCATCGCCCGCTCGCTCGTCAACGATCCCGACGTGCTGATTTACGACGAACCCGCAAGCGGGCTCGACCCGCTGACGACCAACACCGTGTTGGCGTTCACCCGCGAACTGCGCGCGGCCGGCAAAACGGTCGTCTTCAGTGCGCACAACCTGTACCACGTCGAGAGCGTCTGCGACCGCGTCGTCATCATGAACGAGGGCCGGATTATCGCGCGGGGGACAATCGACGACATTCGCGAGGATCACGGCGAGACGACCTACCGCGTCTTCAGCACTGTCGAACTCGAACCGCCCGAGACAGTCGATCTTCTCGATCCGATTGAGCCGACAGGCGACGGCCGGTACGAAACGACCGTCGAAACAATGGATGCCGTCGAATCGTTACAGGCTGCGGCCGCGGCCGCCGGAGGCCGGGTCGACGACATTCGAACCGATGAGCCGAGTCTCGAAACCATCTTTTTGGAACTCACGGGCCGGCCAATGAACACGCCGAGAACGGTGGCGGAGTCCGACCGGTGAGCCCACGGCGTCGACTCCGCTCGATCGTTCGAATCGCCCGCTGGGAGGCGTTCGAGCGACGAGAATCGATCGATCGCCGAACGCTCGTCGTCGGATTCATCCTCTTGCTCATCGTCGGCTCGCTCGGCGTTGGGGCAGTCGCCCTTGGAGCGAGTTTCTCGCCGTCGGCCGACATCTACCGGGTCGGCGTCGACAGTGACAGCGCCTACGCACCGGTCGTCGATGGCCACCCCTCGCTCGTTGCCCACCCGGCCGACCGAGCGGCGCTTGACCGCGGCGACATCGACCTGCTTGTCGTCGATGGCGGCGAAACTGACGAACGTGGCGAGACTGGCGAGGATGAGTCGGGGAACGGTGTTCGGATTGTCGCCACCGAGAGTCCGAAAGGCGAGGCCGCGCTGACGACGTTCCGGAGCGCGGTCGAGTCGTACAACGACCGGCTGCTGGCGTTCGAAGCCAACGAAACGGCCGCCTACCCGGTGACGGTCACGCTACAGTACCGAAGCCAGTCGGCCGTCGCGGTGGATGGAGTCGCTGTCGAAGACGATCCAGCAGACGGCGACGACGCGGCGGAACCCGACGATGGGCCCGACGAGGCCGACGACGACCCGGCCGATGGCGACGCGGATGATGTGGACGGAGGCGCTGGGAACGACACGGACGACAGGGCCGGAAACTGGCTTTTGACCGCGTTGTTCGGCGGGAGTGCGCCCGACTCGCCGGCGGATATCCAGCCGCCGTTTCCGTTCTCTTCGCTCGTGTTGGCGTTTCTGTTCGTGATTCCGATGAACTTCGTTATCCAGGCCTACGGGAGCTCGGTTCTCACCGAGCGGATCAACCGCCGGGGCGAACTGCTGTTGGTCGCGCCGGTCGGCCGACTCGACATCGTCGCGGGCAAAACCCTGCCGTATCTGCTCGCGATGGTCGGTCTCATCGTCGCCATTGCCGTCGCGATCGGCGGTGGTGTTCTCTCGGTGCTCGCGGTGCTTCCCATTGCGCTGACGTTTCTGGCGGCGACGTTCGCCGGCGCGATGTTCGCGCGCTCGTTCAAGGAACTGACGTTCGTGACCGTCACCATCTCGGTGACTCTCACCAGCTACGTGTTCGTGCCCGCGATTTTCGCGACGGTGACGCCGATTGCGCTGATTTCGCCGCTCACGCTCGTCGTGATGGAGTTACAGGGTGAGGCAGTCGGCCTCGGAGCCTACGTGTTTTCGACCGCGGCGTTCTATCTGAGCGCGGGCGTGTTGTTCCTGCTCGGCGCGGGCGTCTACCGCGAGGAGGACATGTTCACCCAGAAGTCGGTGCCGCTGAAGTTCCTCGACGCGCTCGACGCACGGCTTTCTGGGGTCGCTTCGGTTGGCGTGCTCACCGCGCTGTTCGTTCCGTTCGTCTTTATTTTCGAGTTGTTGGCGATTGCGGTGTTGTTCGTGCTGCCGATCGAGCTCTCGATTCCGCTGATTCTCGTCGCCATCGCGGCCATTGAGGAGGTCGCAAAAAGCATTCATCTCTACGCCGGCTTCGAAAGCGACCGGTTCGACCGAACGCCCCGACTAGCGCTGCTGCTCGGCTTGGCGTCGGGCATCGGCTTCTTTCTGGCCGAAAAACTCACCGTCATCGCCCAGGTTGTCGGCCTTCCCGAGTTGGCGCTCGGACAGGCGGTGTTCACGCCGGCGGGCGTGACGCCGACAACGACGCTGGCGCTCGTGTTCGCCCCGCTCGTGTTGCACGTTGTCACCGCGTCGATTTCGGCGCTCGGCGCGCGAAAGAACCTGCGGTGGTATCTGGCCGCGCTGGTCGTCGCCACCGCGGTGCACGCGCTGTACAACATGGGAGTGTTGGCGATCTATGCGTGAAGAAGACGGAGAGGGCGCAGGGATAACGCGGATTCGATCGTGGCTCGCCGACTGCCGAGTCACGATTGCGCGGCGCGAGCTCCAGGTGTTGCGCCGTGAGAAAACCATCGTGCTCGCGCTTGCCATCCAGCTGTTCATTGCCGGCTTTTCGGGCTTTCTCGTTGTGGGTCTCGTCTCCATCTACGACCCCGCCAGCGTCGACGGCTTCCAGGTCGATGCGGCGGTAACCGGCGAGGCGAGCGACGAGGTGCTCGCGGCAACGGAAGAGGTGGAGTCGGTGTCGGGTACCGAGTACGACTCGGTCGACGAGGCGTTTGCGGCGTTCGAGCGTGGTGGCGTCCAGGCGGTGTTCGAGACCGCGCGGAGCGACGGCCACATCGAGGTAATCGTCACCGCACCGGAGGGCAGCATCGAGACGACGCTCGTCGTGGCCGAAAGCCAGTCGGTGTTGCGCGCGCTCGAACGGGCCCAACATGCCGAGCGCGCGGCGTTTCTCGACCGTCAGCCGCTCGCGGTGCCGCCCGACCGCGGGGCCAACCCGTACGTCGACTTCATGTATTCCGTGTTGGTGCCGATGTTGGTGTTTTTGCCGGTGTTCATCAGCGGCTCGATCACGGTCGATTCGATCACCGAGGAGGTCGAACGCGGCACGCTCGAACTGCTCCGCGTCGCCCCCGTGACGATGGGCGACATCGTCGCGGGCAAGGCGCTGGCGATGATCGCAATCGTCCCCCTTCAGGTGGCCGCATGGCTCGCGTTGCTCGTGCTCAACGACGTCGCGATCGCCAACATCGGCTGGCTGCTCGTACTCGCGACTGCGGCGGCGACAATCGTTGTTGCGCTGGCGGTGGCGACCGCGTTGGCAACGCCGGATCGACAGGCGGCCCAACTGGTGTACTCGATCGCCGTGGTGGCCGTCTTCGGTCTTGGCTCGCTGGTTCCGGGTGGCCCGATAAACGCCGCCGTGTTGCTGGCGATCGACAGCGCCACAGCCCAGACATTGCTGACGGTCGGCGCGGTCGTCGTCGTCGCAGCGCTCGCGGTGGCTGCGACGCGATTGCTCGTCGAGCGAGTCGACCCGAACGCGTTGTGAGCGGCGGCGGTGGCGACGCCGAGAGCCGGTCAGTCAGCGCTGCTGACGAACTCCGGCGGCGCGGCCATTCCGACCTCGCCTGACAGATCGCGCTGTGGGAACGGAATGGTGATGTCCTCGCGGTCGAAGCGCTGTTTGACCCGTTTGACGTACTCCGCACGGGTTCGCACGAAATCCGAGCGCCGGGGCTGGGTGATCCAGACACGCGCCTGCAAGCCGACGTGCGAGTCGCCAAGTTCGATGAGTCGGACCGATGGCGCAGGATCGTCAATGATGTCGGCGTGGGCCTCGGCTTCCTCGATGATGATGTCGGTCGCGGTGTCGATGTTGTCCTCGTAGCTGATTCCGAAGGTGAACTTGAGTCGAAGTTTGTCGCCGTCGACTGGATTTTTCACGACGCCGTCGGTGAGCTGGGAGTTCGGAACCGTCAGGAGTTCGTTGTCGAACGTTCGCACCCGCGTCACGCGGAAACTGATGTCCTCGACGATACCCGAGTTGCCGTCCCACTCGATCCAGTCGCCGATTTTGAACGGCTTGTCGGTGAAAATAAAGATTCCTGACACGAAGTTTTTGATGACGTCCTGCAGGGCAAAGCCGATCGCGAGCGTGGCGGCCGCCCCAATCGTCGCCAACGAGGTCAGAAAGTTGCCGAAGCCGGCCGCCCCAAACGCGACCGAGAGGGCGACGAACACGATGACGATGTTGACAATCTTCTTCAGCGGGCGAACCGCATGCGTTTCGAGCCCCCGGGCGGTCAACAGCCGGTCGAAAAGTGGAAGGACAACCAGTTTTGCGACAAGGTAGATGAGAATAAAGGCGACGACAAACGTGACCGCCGCACCGACTGCGTCGGCCGCGGGAACCCCTGCGTCGGCGAGAATGTCGCCCAGCACGGTCCGCGTTGTGGGTGTGCCGGCTACAAGCACGACGGGTGGCAGGCTCATGTGAACACCGCCGTGTTCCCCCGTGTTTCGACGACCGCCGCGTTGACCCGTTCGGCCAGTTCGTCGGCCAGCTCGGCGACATCGTCGGTGCCGCGAGCCGACCGAAGAAACTTGACTTTGATCAGGTTTCTGTCGTCCAACTGATCGGCGAGTTCGTCGGTCACCGCCTCGATACCGCCTTTGCCGACCCAGACCGTCACCGAAAGGTCGTGCGCCTCCTTGCGAAGTTCTTGTCTATCCATGCATGAGCGGTGGGTGTGTGGCTGTTTCAAGCTTTAGATACCGACCGTGCAACGGCGTGAGCTCGTGGAAACTCCGACATTCTGATAGCCCTCCGGTGGGAGCGTGCTGCATGGACGTTCACGTCTCGGCCTCGACGGTCGGGGGATCAACGCGCGCGCCGCCCTCGAAAAGTTACACCCACCGGGCGATTCTCGCGGCGGGCTACAGCGACCGCGCAACCGTCTACGACCCGCTCGACAGCGCTGACCCACGGGCAACTCAGCGCGCGGTCGAAGGGTTCGGCGGCTCAGTCACCAACGCCGGCGACAACGCGCTCGAGATTGACGGCTTTGGCGGCGTTCCCGACGTTCCAGACGATATTATCGACTGTGCCAACAGCGGGACGACGATGCGGCTTGTGACTGCAACTGCGGCGCTCGCTGACGGACTCACTGTGCTGACCGGCGATGACTCGCTTCGCTCGCGGCCACAGGGGCCGCTGCTCGAGGCACTCACCGCCCTCGGTGTTCGCGCCGAAAGCAGTCGCAACAACGGCCAGGCCCCACTCGTGATCGAAGGGCCGCTGTCGGGCGGGTCGGTGGCGATTCCGGGCGATGTCTCCTCGCAGTACATTTCGGCGCTGCTCATGGCGGGCGCGGTCACCGAGGAGGGAATCGAACTCGAGCTGACGACCGAACTCAAATCGGCCCCCTACGTCGACATCACGCTGGAAGTGCTCGACGACTTCGGCGTCGAGGCAGCGCCGATCGGCGCGACCGGCGCGGGCGGCGTTCGGTCGGCCGGAGCCGATGGGTTCGTCGTCGACGGCGGTCAGCAGTACGAGCCACGCGACGGCGAGTACCACGTTCCCGGCGATTTCTCGTCGATGTCGTACCTGCTCGCTGCGGGTGCCGTTGCGGGCGATGCGGACACGTCGGTCGTCGTCGAAGGGGCCCAACCGAGCGCGCAGGGCGACAGCGCGATCGTCGACATTCTTGAGGCGATGGACGCGCCCATCGCGTGGAACAAGGCGGCCGGCGAGATCAGCGTCCGACGATCCGAACTCACCGGAACCACCGTCGATGTCGGCAACACACCCGATCTGTTGCCGACGATTGCGACGCTCGGGGCGGTCGCCGACGGCGACACGGTCATCGAAAACTGCGAACACGTTCGGTACAAAGAAACCGATCGCGTGAGCGCGATGGCGACCGAGTTGGCGAAACTGGGCGTCTCGGTGACCGAAAAACACGACGAACTCACGATCCACGGCAGCGAGTCGTCGCTCTCGGGAGCCACGGTTGACGGCTATCACGACCACCGCATCATCATGTCGCTCGTCGTTGCCGGCCTCGTTGCCGACGGCACAACGACCGTGCGCGGAGCCGAGCACGTCGACGTATCGTTCCCGGATTTCTTCGAACGCATGGCCGACCTCGGTGCCGCTATCGAGCATGTAGCGTAGTTGATGGTTGCGTGAGCGCGTACGGAATGTTGGTTTGCATGAGCGCACGCGAGACGGGAACGGTTCGCCCGCCCGAGAGTCGGCTTGGATTCCCGGTACTTTTTATCGGCTGTCAGATACTGTGTATGTGTGTCCCTCCACACGCTAGCCGTCGAACCAGTCGTACAGACGTCCTCGGCCGGACAACTCGAAGAACTCGCGCTTGGTGGCAGCCTGCTGCTCTTTTTTCTGCTGCTTATTTTGATCTCATATCTCATCAACGTGGTTCTGACGCTCGTCGTCGGCGCTCCGTTGGTCGCTGTTGCTGCCGAGTGGCTCCGAGGAGTCGAACGCCACGCCTCCAGTGAGCCGGTTCGATCGGGGGCTATCGGGTTCGGAGCGCTACTTGGCGGAATCGTCGGCTTCGTGGTGTTCGCTCTCGGGGTTCAGCTGTCGATAGCCGCGGGGCTTCCCGAGTTTCTTGGAACCGGAGTCGTCCTCGTTGGCGTTGTCGGCCTGCTCGGGTTGTTCGTACTAACAGCGGTGGGCGAGATTCTCGCCGGCTTGGTGCTGCTCACACGGTTCGGCAGCGACGACGAACCGAGCCTCTGGGTCGCACTCGTTGTCGCTGCGGTCGTCGTCAACGTCGCGTATCTCGTTCCGCTGGCCGGGTCACTGCTTGCGCTTGCCCTGTTGTCGGTGGCGACCGGCGCGGCCGTCGACCGCTGGTGGCAGCGCCGCGGCGACGACGCACCGCCGGCCAGTCCCGTGGCCGAGTCGGTTAACAACTGAACACGGCGTGCTGGCCGAGTTGCGGTTTCGGCCGCATTGCTGACAGTGACCGAGAGTCAGGTCGCGTTGGTAGCAGGGGTCGGGGTTTCGTTTGCGCGTAGTGCAAGCTTCAAATGCGCGCAGGTCTCACCGTATGGTAATGAACGGTAATCAGTTCGGGCGACTCTTTCAGGTGACGACCTACGGCGAAAGCCACGGGAAGGCAATGGGCGTGACCGTCAGTGGCTGCCCGGCAGGGCTCGAACTCGACGCCGAGGACATCCAGTATGAACTCGACCGGCGGAAACCCGGCCAGTCCATGATCACGACCTCGCGTGGCGAACCCGACGCGGTCACGATCAACTCCGGCGTTCAGGACGGCTACACGACGGGAATGCCCATCGGGATGGTCATCGAGAACAAGGACGCCCGCTCGGGCAAGTACGAACCATTCATCACCGCACCGCGACCGTCACATGGCGACTTCACCTACTCGGCGAAGTTCGGCACGCGCAACTGGGGCGGCGGCGGTCGGTCGTCGGCGCGCGAAACGGTCAACTGGGTCGCCGCCGGCGCGATTGCCAAACAGATCACCGAACACCACGGCATCGAAGTCAAAGCCCACGTCAACCAGATCGGCGACGTGCGCGCCGAAGATGTCACGTGGGACGACATGCTCGAACACACCGAGGAGAACGAGGTTCGGTGTGCCGATCCCGAGGCGGCCGAGAAAATGCGTGAGTTGGCCGACCAGTACCAACGCGAGGGCGACTCGATCGGCGGCTCGATCTACTTCGAAGCCCGCGGTGTCCCGCGTGGACTCGGTGCCCCACGGTTCGACTCGTTTCCGGCCCGCCTCGGCCAGGCGATGTTTGCGATTCCCGCCTGCACGCATGTCGAGTACGGTCTCGGCAAGGAGGCTCGCGAGTGGAGCGGCAGCGACCGCAACGAAAACTGGGAGTTCGACGACGGCGGCGATCCGGTGCCGGTCGGCAACAAACACGGTGGGCTGCAGGGCGGAATCACGACGGGCCAACCGATCTGGGGAGAGGCAACCTGGCATGCGCCGACTTCGATTCCGAAAACACAGGAGACGGTCGACTGGGAGACCGGTGAAACCAAGGAAATTCAGGTCGTCGGCCGCCATGACCCTGTGTTGCCGCCACGGGGCGTGCCGGTCGTCGAGGCGATGCTCAATCTGACGATTCTCGACTTCATGTTGCTCGCGGGGCGGATCAATCCCGACCGGCTTGACGGTGCTGTCGGCGAGTATGACACCGACTACCACCCCCGCAGTCCGGCAAACATGGAGTAGTCGCGTTCGATCGGCCTAGCCCTGAACCGACTCCAGAAACCCGAGCCAGCGCTTGCAATCTTCGATATGGTTGGCCTGCGATTCGTCACCGTACCGGGGACGACGAATCGTGTCGAGTGCGTTGAGCGCGCGGTCAATTCCGATGATCTCCGTGGCGAGCGATTCGGCCTCCTCCTCATCGAGTGGGGCCTCTTTGAGTCGCTCGTAGCGCTCCTCACGGGCATCCCGAAACACGCGCTTGGCCTCCGCGAGGGTTTCGGCGGCCTCGGGTGGAATCCGTTCGAGCGCCCGCGTCTCGATGAGAAACGCGTCAAGATCGATCTCCGTGCCCTCCACGATGACCGTTTCAGGAAGCTTCGCGCCGACCGTTGCCCCCTGTCTGCTGACACGTTTGAGGAGCGCCCGTCTGTCGGCTTCATCCATCTGGCGTTGACACCTGTCATGAACCAAGAACGCAAGGGATTTGAGTGGTTCGATCGCACCGATAGCAGCTCCAAGTGCGTTCAGTCCTGTTCGACATTGTAATAGTCCTTTTTATTGAGACGCATAAAATTTAGTTGATAATGAATAAAACCGTGGTTTGATTGAACAATCATGAATAAATTATGTTTATCATTATCTTTCCTTGGTAATCCATAGCAAACCCTTTTATCCGGGGCTGGCAAACTGTAACTACGAGTGGCCCTGCGGGGCCGTGACCGAAAACTATGATTACCAACGAACTCATCTGGCGAATCGCCGGCGGTTCCGGTGACGGAATCGCGTCGACGAGCCAGAACTTCGCGAAAGCCCTGATGCGTTCAGGCCTGGACGTATTCACGCACCGACACTATCCGTCCCGAATCCGCGGTGGCCATACCTACACCGAGATTCGCGCCTCGGCCGAGCCAGTCAAATCCCGCGGCGACGGCTACAACTTCCTGCTTGCGCTAGGTGACTCCTTTGCGCGCAATCCAAAGGAAGGATCCGTCTACGGGAACGAAGAAATCAAACCGCTGTCGGAGAACCTCGATGAGCTCCACGAGGGCGGCGTTATCATCTACGACTCGGGGCTGCTCGACGCCTCCGAGATAGACGACTTCGACGCGCGAGTGGAGGAGAACAACTGGCACGTCTACGACATCGACCTTCGGACGATGGCCCGCGAACAGGGCCGTGAGGTCATGCGCAACACCGCCGGCGTTGGCGCAACCTGTGCGCTCGCCGGCATCGACCTCCACTGGATCGAGGAGTTGATGACCGACGCAATGCCCGAGAAGATTCTCGAACCGAACCTCGAGATCCTCCACAACGCCTACGAAAAAGTGCTCGACGAGTACGATGTCGACGCCCACGACGTCAAAGTTCCAACTGGGAGCCACGACGAAGAGCAGGTGCTGTTGTCGGGATCGGACGCAATCGCGTACGGTTCGCTCGACGAGGGCTGTCGGTTCATTGCGGGGTATCCGATGACACCGTGGACCGAAGTGTTCACGATTATGTGTCAGAACCTTCCGAAGGTCGGCGGAATCTCCGAGCAGGTCGAAGACGAAATCGCGGCTGCCGCCCTCGCAATCGGGGCGAGCCACGCCGGTGCCAAGGCGATGTCCGGCTCATCGGGTGGCGGCTTCGCGCTGATGAGCGAACCGCTCGGGCTTGCGGAGATGACCGAAACACCGGTCGTCCTGATTGAGGCCATGCGTGCGGGTCCGTGTACCGGGATGCCGACGAAGCCCGAACAGGGCGACCTCGAACACGTGCTGTACACCTCACAGGGCGACTCGCACCGGGTCGTGTTCGCACCCGGTACCGTCGCCGAGGCGTACACACAAACCCGACGCGCGTTCGAAATCGCCTACGAGTACCAGATTCCATCGATTATTCTGTACGATCAGAAACTCGGTGGCGAACTGGTGAGCGTTCCCGCCTCGGTGTTTGACGAGGAACCGAACCCGTCGCTGGGTTCGACGTTGACTGAAGCCGAGTTGGCCGACGCCCCGCACGACGAGACGGGCAAGTACAGCCGCTTCCAGCACGATGTCGAAGACGGCGTCAGCCCGCGGTCGATTCCGGGCCAGAAGGGTGGTCGCTTCCTCGCAACCGGAAACGAACACACGCCGGAGGGCCACATCGAGGAATCACCCGAAAACCGCGTGGCACAAATGAACCGCCGTCTCCAGAAAAAGGAGGCAATTCGCGCGGATCTCGCGGCGCAGGCCGAAAGCCACCAGACCTACCACGGTCCCGACGAGGCGACCTACGGGCTAATGACCTACGGCAGCCAGCAGGGAACCGTCGAGGAGGCCGTCGACATGCTTACCGACGAGGGGTACTCGGTCAAATCGCTCGGCGTCTCCGACATGGCTCCGTATCCGGTCGACGAGGTCAGCGAGTTCATCGAGAGCGTCGACGAGGTGCTCGTCGTCGAAATGAACGCGACCGCACAGTTCCGCGGGTTGACCCAGAAGGAACTCGGCACGTACGGCGAGAAGCTGTCGAGCCTTCTCAAGTACAACGGCAACCCGTTCGAACCGCTCGACATCACCGAGGGATTCAAGACGAAAATCGTCGAGGACGGAGAACTCCCCGGCGGTGAAACCAAATTCGTTCCAGCAGCAGGTGACTAATCATGAGTGCATTTTCCGCAATCGGCGAGGGACAGGAAATCGACCAAAACGAGTACACGCCCGGACTTGAGCCACAGGCAACGTGGTGTCCAGGCTGTGGCGACTTCGGCGTGCTCAAAGCGCTGAAGGGCGCAGCCTCGGAACTCGGTCTGTCGCCAGAGGAGATTCTGTTGACGACCGGCATCGGCTGTTCGGGCAAACTGAACAGCTACTTCGACAGCTACGGCTTCCACACGATTCACGGCCGGTCGCTCCCGGTCGCCCGTGCAGCCAAACTCGCAAACCCGGGGCTCGAAGTCATCGCCGCCGGCGGTGACGGTGACGGCTACGGCATCGGTGGCAACCACTTCATGCACACCGCCCGCGAGAACCACGACATGACCTACATCGTGTTCAACAACGAGATTTTCGGCCTCACAAAGGGCCAGACCTCGCCAACGAGCCCGAAAGGTCACAAGTCGAAAACGCAGCCCGCAGGGAACGCCAAAGAGCCGCTTCGGCCGCTCTCGCTGGCGCTCAACGCCGGGGCCTCCTACGTCGCCCGCACGGCCGCGGTGAATCCAAATCAAGCGAAAGAGATCATCGTCGAGGCGATGGAGCACGACGGCTTCGCGCACATCGATTTCCTCACGCAGTGTCCAACGTGGAACAAGGACGCCCGCCAGTACGTTCCGTACATCGACGTCAACGACTCGGATGACTACGACTTCGACAAAACGGACAGGCGCTCGGCGGCCGACATGATGGCCGAAACCGAACAGGCGCTTCACGAGGGCAAGGTGCTTACCGGGCGGTACTACGTCGATAGCGACCGGCCCTCCTACGGCGACGAAAAGCGCGCCATCGGCGAGATGCCCGAAGAGCCGCTCGCAGAGCGCTACTTCGACGACTCCTACGAGTGGGAACGCTCGGCGGACCTGTTCCTCGACAAACACAAGTAATCCATTCGCTTGGATTACACAACCAACGAAAAGGGTTTTCGGTTCGCAAGCTATTTTTTCGCTGAAGCAAAACAATAACTCATGAGCACGATATCGACGGAAGACCGAATTCTCGCTGTGTTGGAGGATGACGCCCAGGCATCCTACGCTGAAATCGCAAGCCGGGCGGAGGTGTCGAAGCCGACAGTGCGGAAATATATTCGAAAACTCGAAGATGAAGGGGTTATCGTTGGGTACTCCGCCGATATCGATCCAAAAAAACTCTCCTCGCAAACCATCGCGCTTGTCGGGGTCGACGTCGCCAGCGAACTCTACGTCGAGGCAACGCGCGCGCTCAAATCGCTCGACGCCGTCGAGTCACTCTACACGTCTTCGGGCGATCATATGCTGATGGCCGAGGTTCGCTCGCAGGACGGCGACTCGCTTGGTGACGTGATTAGCGACGATATTCTCGAGATTGAAGGCGTGACGGCGGCACACCCCTCGTTTCTCCAAGAACGGTTAAAATAACGTCCGCCGCAAGCGGTGTCGCGAAATCACGGATCGGCTACCCTCACCGAGCCGAGGGGCACGCTCATAGTTGTAGAGCCCAACGGAAACGATATGGACGGCCCGCCGCTCTCGCGAGTCCGTGACGACGAGGATTCCATCATTCTCCACGTCGATATGGACTGTTTTTATGCCTCCTGTGAACGACTGCGCGAACCGCGTCTTGCCGGCGAACCCGTCGTTGTCGGTATGGGTTATGAACCCGGCGAGCGCCACGGCGCGGTCGCTACCGCGAGCTACGAGGCCCGCGCGGTCGGCGTCGAAAGCGCCCAGCCGATCGGCCAAGCGCTCGATGTGCTCCCACGTGCGGTGGACACCTCGGCCGACCACGAGGGGTCGGTTGGCCACTACCGAAGTGTCGACCTCGCGTTCTACAAATCGGTTGCGGCCGATGTCAAAGAACTCCTCCACGAATCGGCCGATGTGGTCAGGGAGGTGAGCATTGACGAGGCGTATCTCGATGTGACCGACCGGACGAGTTGGGCGCTTGCTGGCGACGAGAGAGCGAGTGCGACTGCCAATAGCAGTAATGAACCCGACGAGACCGACAACGAAACCAGCAACCAACGGACGCTCGCGGCCGGCTACGCCCGTTACATCAAACAGCGTATTGCTCGCGAGGTCGGTGTGCCCGCGAGCGTTGGTGTCGCCCCGAATATGTCGACAGCGAAAATCGCCAGCGACATCGACAAACCCGATGGGCTGACTGTCGTGCGCCCGACAGATGTGACGGCGTTTCTCGACCCGCTTTCGGTCGAGATGATCCACGGCGTTGGCCCCGTGACAGCAGGCGAACTCGCTGCGATGGACATCGAGACGGCGGGCGATCTGGCCGACGCCGACGTCTCGGTGATCGTCGATCGCTTCGGCGAACGCGGTCGCGAACTTCACGCGCGCGCTCGCGGCGAAGACAGGCGGTCGGTAACGCCAACCGGCCGGCCGAAAAGCCTCTCGCGGGAGTCGGCGTTCACCGAGGCGACCGCTGACACCGAAACACACCAAACTAAAATCCAAGCACTTGCCGCCGATGTGGCCGATCGTGCGCGCACCCGCGGCGCGATGTACCGCACGATCGGAATAAAGGTGGTCACGCCGCCGTTCGACATCAACACGCGCGCCTCTTCGCTGTCGGGTCCTGTCGACGATCCGGAGCTCGTCGAACGGGTTGCGCTCGACCTTCTGGCCGAGTTCGACGACACACAGGTTCGAAAGCTCGGGGTGCGCGTCTCGAACCTCTCGTTTGCCAATGGGAATCAGGCACAGTTGGGCGGATTCGACGGTGACACCATCGACAGTGACGATGGTGACGCTGACACCGATATCAATGACAATGCTGACACTAACGACACCGGTGCTGACAGCACAACCGAACGAGCTGCGCAAACCGACTGCGTCGCTCCCGACAGCCGACTCACCGACTGGATCGAGGCGTGTGGCGCGGCCGAAACCGCCCGCAAGCCGGGCGATGATGACGGACAGTCGTCGCTTACGGAGTTCGAAGAGATCGACTAACACACTCGGCGAGCAGAACACCAAGTCGGTCGAAGCAGCCAAACCCGGTGTGTCGTTGTCAGCGATCACGACGCCATTGTGCGGTTCGGTGGAGCATAACCTAGTGAGATTCATACAACGTACGATATCACCGAGGGCGGATTGCTCGGTGCGCTTCGTGAGATGGCCGACAGCGCAGGGCTTCGCGTCAGCGTCGACTCCAGCCGTGTTCCGGACGACCCCTGCGTGATCGTGGTGTGTGAGGCCGTTCAACTGGATCGCTGGCGGGCGACCAGCGCTGGTTCGGTGCCTCTGTCGGCCGCCCCCGACTCGACCGACCGCGTTGTCAGCGCGTTGCGAGCGGCGGACACGACGACCGCCGCAATCGGTTTCGTCACACAGCGATCGGGCGTGCATCGAGACAGTGAGCCGACCGAGTGGCCGGCGGCCGATTCCTCGTGGAAAATCTACAGAGATGCAGCGAGAGTGCCTCGGGGTCGTACGGAAATCGGAGATTTCCGTGATGACGAGAATATTTGATTCTCGAACCATTTGATCCCGGGGTACTTCACGAGACGTTCTCGACGCCCGGTGAGTCGAACGTACCAAAACGAGTTTGTAATCCGTCAACCTATACTGAGTGGAGTCTCACGACAACAACCCATGGATACCTCGCTTATTCGCACGCGTGTTCGGTCGTACCGAAGCCAGTTCGAAACGATTGATGGGTTTATCGCGACCCAGATGGATCGCTGGAGCGTTCCCGTGTTGCGCGTCGCGATTGCCGTCGTCTTCATCTGGTTTGGCGCGCTCAAAGTGTTCGGCATTAGCCCGGCCGGCGAGCTGGTCGCCGCGACGGTGTACGTCGTCGACCCCGCGGTGTTCGTTCCGGTGTTGGGCCTCTGGGAGGTGCTGATTGGGCTCTGTCTGCTGTACCGACCGCTGATTCGCCCCGGGATTTTCCTGCTGTTCTTGCAGCTTCCGGGCACCTTTCTCCCGGTCATCCTGCTTCCAGGCACCGTCTTCACGACCATCCCGTACGGCCTCACCGTTGAGGGACAGTACATCATAAAGAACCTCGTCATCATCGGGGCTGCGCTCGTGATTGGTGGGACGGTTCGCGATGATACCGAGAGCTCTGGTCGATAATCCTCTGAGAGTGCTGGATCGTCTCTGTGGTGAATGTCTCGGATCGAGCTCGTACTCGCTATGACCGAGATTGACCGACCGAACGCGACAGTGCGACCGACGGTGTCATAGGACGCCCAACGCGAGATCCATACCGTGGGGTAACTCGTCCACAGCAATGGTTTCGACTCTCTATCATGCTATTCCGATGAACACAACTTCTCGCCGGTGACACACCGCTGCTGTTAACGCTTTTCATGACACGGTTGAAATCAAGTCCCGTACCCAGCGTGTTTGGTCGTCCGCGAGCACGCTCGCCCAAGGCAACTGAGTCGGTTTCGGGCGAGACGCTCAATCGACTGACTCGTTAATCCACGAGCCAAAGCGGTCGAGCACGTCGTCGGTCTCGAACCGCTCGATACATGGCACCTCGTGCGGGTGGAGTGCTTCAATGCGCTCGGTTGCCCGGTCGGCCGCCTCGGCAGTTGTTTTGATCAACAACACTCGCTCGTCGTCGTGAGCGACCTCGTCGTCCCAGCGGTAGGTCGATTGGCAGTCGATGGCGTTGACGCAGGCCGCAAGCCGTTCGCTGACGAGCGTGTCGGCGAGATCGTCAGCAGCAGCCGGCGGGGCGGTAACGTAGAGTGTCGGCATCGACCACCAATTGGGCTGGCACGACTACAACGTTGGGGGACGGCAGCGTGGCAGTCAGCGCCAACCGCTACGACACTGTCTGACACAGGAACTATGTGGTCGCATGCGGAGTATCAGCCATGGGCGAGCAGGAGACCATCACCGTCGCGGACGTCAGTGCCGGCGCAGGCGGAACTAACGACATCGACCCGGAAACGCCAGTCAAACTACCCGTCGTCGACATTCTGACCGGCCGCGGCTTCATCACCGGCAAGAGTGGCAGCGGCAAATCGAACACCGCCTCGGTCGTCCTCGAAAACCTGCTCGACAACAACTTTCCCGTGTTGATCGTTGACAGCGACGGCGAGTACTACGGGCTCAAAGAAGCCTACGAAATCCTGCATGTCGGGGCCGACGAGGAGTGTGACATCCAGGTCACCGCCGATCACGCCGAAAAAATCGCCTCACTCGCGCTCGAAGAGAACGTCCCGATTATTCTCGATGTTTCGGGCTATCTCGACGACAGCGACGCCAACGAACTGATTTTGGAGACAGCGCGGCACCTGTTTGCCAAAGAAAAGAAACTCAAAAAACCGTTCTTGCTCGTTGTTGAAGAGTGCCACGAGTACATCCCCGAAAAAAGCGGGATGGGCGAGGCCGGTAAGATGCTGATCAAGGTCGGCAAACGCGGACGCAAACACGGCCTCGGAATCGTCGGGATCAGCCAGCGGCCCGCTGATGTAAAAAAAGACTTCATCACCCAGTGCGACTGGCTCGTCTGGCACCGACTGACCTGGCGAAACGACACCAAAGTCGTCGGTCGGATTCTCGGAAGCGAGTACGCCAAGGCGGTCGAGGAACTGGGCGACGGCGAGGGCTTTCTCGTCGCCGACTGGTCGGAAGCGATTCGCCGCGTCCAGTTTCACCGCAAACACACCTTCGACGCGGGTGCAACGCCCGGACTCGAAGATTTCGAGCGGCCGGAACTCAAATCGGTCAGCGGCGACCTCGTTTCGGAGCTCACCGAGATTTCCGACGAGAAAGCCCGCCGTGAAAGCGAACTCGCCGATATTCGCGCGGAACTCGACAAAAAGAACGCCGAAATCGAGCAACTCAAACAGGAGTTGAGCGACGCCCGCGATTTGAGTCGGATGGCCGATCAGTTCGCCCAAGCGCTGTTGGGCCGCGCCGAAGCGCCGTACCGTGGCGGCGACGGTCGAAATCTCGACCAACCGGGTGAGCAGGCCGAGCTGTACGAGTACGAACCCGAGAGCAGCCGGCAAACAGCTGAGTCGTCGCCAGACGGTGACGACAGCGACACAGCGGCACCACGGACTGAGGGCCAACAACCGATCGAAACCGCGGCGTTCGCCTCGGCGACGCGACCCGCAGATGCGTCGGCTACGGGCGAATCGTCGAGCGGCGACCCCCGACCGGCCGCCGCGACACAGCCGACCCGTGACACCGATATCGTCTCGCGCAGCGAAATCGCCGAGTCGGCAATGCGGTTTGCCGAGGCGGTCAAACTGGGTACGCGCGAGGCGGTGATCGACGAGCTCAGCTCACGCATTGCCGACCTCTCGCCACGGTCGACAGAGATGCTCGCACACTACCGTGCGGTCGGCGAAACAACGCCTGTTGAGGCCCACGTTGCCGCCGGCGGCGACGAAGACCAACAGCTCGCCTACAGCCGTAACCGACCGATTCGGCGCAAGAAGCTGGTTCGACACGTCGGGCAGGGAACCTACGCCTACGCGGTTCCGGATCTGATCCGCGAAACGTACGCCTACCAGCTCACCGATGAGGCGGTCGATTCGATGGTGCAGTCGGTCGAGCGTGAGCTGCGCGAGGTTGATGCCGGCAGCGAGGGCAAAGCCGACGCTGCCGGGTTCGTCAATCGCATTAATAAAACCGAAGCCGACCGATCGGAGACGGATGCTGACGATCCGGTCGACTTCGGTTCGATATTCTGAGTCGCGAGTCGGCCGGTTTCGGTTCGATATCCCCTAGAGATCTGAAACGAGGTCTTCGAGCGCCGCCCGTGGGTCGTCGGCTTTGGCGACACCGCTGGCGAGAAGAATGCCCTCCGCGCCGAGGTCACCGGCGGCGATAACGTCGTCACCGGTCGAGACGCCCGCGCCACAGAACACCGCGACATCGTCGTCGACAGCGGCGGCCGCTGACACGGCGTCGGTCACGATATCGGGGTCACCGGTGGCAACCGAGACATCCCCGCCGATGAGTTCGGGCGGTTCGACGGCGACCGAGTCGGGGCCGAGCGCGGCGGCCGCGGCGGTCTGCCGAGGGTTGTTCGCACAGACACAGGTTTCGAGGCCCGCGCGTTCGGCTGCGCGAACCGAGGCGTCGATGTCGGCGAGTTTGCGCCGGTTTTCGGAGTGGTTGATCAGCGTGCCGACCGCGCCGGCGTCGGCGACGGCTTCGGCGAGCGTGCTGCCGGTGAAGCTGCCGTGGCCGTTGGGCGACACGTGCTGGGCCCACGTTTCGACGCCCGTTTCGGCGACCGCACCGATATGGGCGGCCTGTGGCGAAACGGCGATTCGAACGCCCGACTCGTCGGCAACTTCCTTCGCCGCAGTTGCGACGTCGATTGGATCACACGGATACGCCTTGAGGTTCACCAGAATGAACATACCGCACGATTCGTCGCCGACAGTAAATAGGTTCAACATTGTGTCGCGACCGCGACCACGACCGAGACGGTGAAAGCTGGCCCAACCTATCAGAAATATTCACAAAGCATCAAATACTGTGCGTGTTTCCTTCCACGCAGTTCGATGTCACTGCACGCGTTGATTGCCGAAATCGAAGCCCGTCGTATGACGCTGACGCTTATTAACGTCGCCGAACGGGTGGTCGACGAGATTCGCGAGCAGTATGCCGACCGGAACCTCGAAATCGCACAGGGTCGTCTCGATGGCGACCCACGTGAGTTTGCCGTGTTGAGTCGCAACGGCGAGTTCGTGACCGCGCTCAGTCTCGACGAGGTGCATGCGGCACCGGCACGCGAAGAACAAGTTCTCGATCACCTCGACGAGACGCTGTTCACATCGTACTCGATCAGACAGATGTTTCTGGCCTCCAGAGAGATCGAGGATCGCGCGTGGCGAATCGGATCAGGATCGCTCCATGCTGGATTTCAGACGCTTGCGGTTCTCGACGGACAGACCGAGGCCTACAATCAACTCGGCCAGTACAGCGAGCTCGCAGTGCACGCGTACTGCGCGCCCGACGGTGATGACGAAACAATGCCGAATCACGATCACTACACGCTCCACGTCGAACAGGATCCCGAAATCCGCAACAGTTGGTTCGTGGTGTACGATGGCGGCGGTGTCAACCGGAACAAATGTGCGTTGCTGGCCGAAGAGCGTGGCCAGCGAGAGTTTTACGGCTTTTGGAGTTACGAGCCAGACACGGTCGATTATCTACTGGAGTATTTGCGGGCGAACTACGGCAGTCTCTTGGATGACGACGGTGAAAACAGTTCGCCACCCGCTCACGGGCCGTGAGCCGAAGCGATCCGATTTAGTCCTTGCGCTTGACCACATCGCCGAGCGTCATCGAGCCGCCTGAGTTGCTTGACCACTCGGCATTTTCGACATCGGTTCCTTCGGTGAGCGCGATATCGAGTTTTCGCTCGAGCTTTTTGCGGACATCGTCGCTCGGGAGGATGTCTCCGCGTTCGAGTTTGCGGATCAGGCTTGCCTTCTCGTTGAGGTCGTCTGCGAGTTCCTCCTGAGTAAGCCCCTCTGATTCGCGAGCGTTGCGAATGCGGTCGTCGTAGTCGCCCGCCAGTTCATCCATGTTGTCGAACATGTCTTTGCGTCGGCTGGTCGACCCGCCGGACGATCGATTGGACGACCCGCCGCCCGAGTTGCCAGCGCTCCCCGAATCCGCCGTTCCGCTACTCGATGTCGTCGAGTATTTGCTCGTACTCGAACTCGACGACTGGGTTTTGACCTCGGTACCGAACTCTTTGCAGTCATCACAGAGTTCCAGTTCTGCCCCCTCGACTTTGGTGGTGGTGAGCGACGCCTGCTCGGCACCACACATCTCACATTGGGCCATACCACCGCGTACCGTTCGGTCCGGTATAAAGCATGCGCCGCAGAGCGATCGGTTCGAAACCTCCCAAGCGCTGCTGGCTCAGAGATCCGACCACGCGCCCCAAAACCGCTGGAGCGCGGTCAGATGCCCCACGACCGCAAAAAAGACCAACAGCAGCTCAATGACGCCGAGGCCGAACACGAGCGGTTCGGCGATGACGGCGGCGACAACGGCTGCCAGCCCCATCAACACGAGACGGTCGGCGCGGCCGACCAGCCCGCCGTAAGCCCGGCCGAGACCGACCGCCTGAATCTGTGTACCGAGATACGAGGTCATGAGCACGCCGGTCACCGCGAGAAAGCCGAGCGCGAAGCTCTCGACGCCGGCGGCGAGCCCCCCAATGATGACCAGGTCGGCATAGCGATCGATCACGTGATCCAACAGATCCCCCTGTGGCGAGTCGATTTCCTGTTTTCGGGCGAGCGCACCATCGATGAGATCGAGCCAGCCGTTGGCAAAAACGAACAGTCCGCCGAGAACGTACCACAGCGGTTCGGCGATGGTGAACGCGGCGGCCGCCGCCAGCGCAAAGCCAAGCGAAATCACGCTCACGCCGTTCGGTGACAACCCAGCGGCGTCGGCCGCGCTGACAAACGGCGTCAATAATCGCTCGGCCACCGGCCGGAGACGGTCGAGTGTCATCCGATAAGATACTCCGTGAAATCCACCTCGCCGGCGCTCGGCTGGCGAGTGCCCTCGAGTACCGAGTGAATCTCGCTGGCGACCCATTCAACCGACCGATCGGTCGAATCGATTTCGTACACGTTCTCGCGGCCGTGGCGGTCGACGGCCTCCGAGAGAATCACGTCTAGCGCCTCGCTTTCGGCGTTTTCGCGCGCCTTGAATTCTGGTTCGCCGCGGTCACAAAGGCGTGATTCGAGTTCGCTCGGTTCACAGCGAAGAACGACAACACGGTCGGCATCGAACAGATGCGCGAGGTGCGAGTCGAGCACGCCGTGCCAGTCGCCGAGATAGTCAGCGATGGCGTCGAGGTCGGCGATGAGCGAGTCGCGGTCGACATCGCGGTCGTCCCACAGGTCGGCCTCGCGGATTTCGGTGGTGAGATGAATGATCGGCGCGCCGACACCCCGCTCGGCAAGTGCCTTCGTGGCCGTGGTTTTGCCTGTTCCGGGCGTGCCGGTAACCACGACTTTGCGTTCCTCGCTGTGCTGGTTCTTCCCGACTGTGGTCACGTCGGCGTCACCTCGTCGGCGGGATAGGTGGGGATATCGCCCGCCGCACGGAGGTCGGCAAGCAGTTGGTTGATTGTTTCGACCGCCGCTTTCGTCTGCTCGCGCGTGCCACACGAAACACGAATACAACCCGGCAAACCGAAACTCGAACAGTCGCGAATGATTACCCCCGCGCGCTGGCTTTCTTCGGCCACGAGGCGTGCGTTACCGACATCACACAGCACGAAGTTGCCGGCGCTCTCAACCGTTGGTGCATCGAGTTCGGCGTGGAGATACTCGCGGGCCCACCGAGCGCTCTCGACGCTCCGTTCGACGTGCGCGTTGTCGTCGAGCGCGGCGAGCGCGGCCCGACAGGCAAGTTCGTTTGCCGCAAACGGCGTATTGACGCGGGCGTAGGCGTCGGCCCACTCGTCGGGAACAACGGCGTAGCCGATTCGTAGTCCGGCCAACCCGTGGGCTTTCGAGAATGTTCGCAACACGGCCAGATTGTCGTACTCGTCGACGAGTTCGATGCTGCTCGGTCCGTCGGCGTACTCGCCGTAGGCCTCGTCGACGACGACGAGCGTGTCGTCGTCGACGCGGTCGAGCAGTTCGGTGATTTCGGCGCGCGAACACTCGGTGCCTGTAGGGTTGTGCGGCGAGGTGAGATAGACGATCCGGTCGCCCTCGTAGGCCGCCATCACGCAGTCGGCGGTCTGGGCGAAGTCGTCCGCCTTCGACAACTCGTACTCGCGAACCCTCGCGTGGTGGTAGCGGGCGCTCATCGCGTAGTAGGCAAATCCCGGTGCCGAGACGAGCACCGACTGTCCCGGGTCGAGAACCGCCCGCGAAAGCAGATCGATCGCACCATCAGCCCCCGGCGTGAGCCAGAGCTGTTCGGACGTGACTGCCCACTTGTCGGCAAGTTTCTCGGTGAGATCGGTGTGGGCGGCCTTCGGATAGGTGTGGAGCCCCTCGGCGGCACGCGACCGGACGGCTTCGATTGCGCTCGGGCTTGATCCGTGGGGGTTTTCGTTCGACGAAAGTTTGATCAGTTCGTCGGGGTTGACGTCGAGGTCGCGGGCGACCTCCTCGATTCCCCGACCCGGAACGTACGGGCTGTGCGTCGAAAGATCCCGTGGGTGCATACCTCAAAAGAGCGGACGCCGACTCTTAAATATGCGCACACCGCACCGCTGCCCGCGACAGGGCTGGCGATCCACACGTGGCGAACCGGTCGTCGAACGAGGACGCCGGCGACAGCCTGACGCGACGAGTCAGTCGGCCGCCCGAATCGATACCTCGTGTTCGAGCGTGCCGATTCCCTCGATTTCGACTTCGATACGGTCACCATCGGAAAGCGCACCGACGCCGGCGGGCGTGCCCGTCGAAATCACATCGCCCGGCTCCAGTGTGAGATACTGGGTGAGTTCGGCGATGAGGTCGGGAACCGAAAACAGAAACTGACCAATCGATGAGGACTGCATGGTCTCACCGTTAGCGCGGAGTTCGATTGTCGCGTCGTCCGGGACTTCATCGGGTGTCGCAAGCACAGGGCCCATCGGAGCGGCGTTGTCGAACGCCTTGCCACGAACCCACTGCACCTCCGTCTCCTGATCATCACGGTTTGAGATGTCGTTGAGACAGGTGTAGCCCGCGACGTAGTCCATCGCGTCGGCGGCGTCAACCGCCTTGGCCTGTTTGTCGATGACGACCGCAAACTCGGCTTCCCAGTCGATTCGGTTCTTTCCGGCCGGGAGGGTGACCGTCGAGCCGTGGGAGGCGACCGCGTTCGGCGGTTTGAGAAAGAACAGTGGCCGATCGGGAACCACCGAGTCGCGCTCGGCGGCGTGGTCAGCGTAGTTGAGGCCGACACAGACGATTTTTGTCGGTTCGCACGGTGCAAGCACGTCGATATCGTCGAACGCGTAGGTTCGATCGCCGAACACGACACGGTCGTCGACAACCCGGCCCTCGCGGACCGATCCGGCGGGATCACGAAATCGCAGTCGATGCATACGAGTGCTCTCGTCGGTGGGATGAAAACTGTTGATACTGCGTGGTGGCCCGCTCTGCGAGAGGACTGTCGATGCTCACGCCGACCGTCCGATTTTTTACTGTCGTGGCAGTATTATTCGACTGGAGCATGACGATAGCACTCACTTACCACGGCCATTCGACCTGGCACGTTACGGTCGGCGACACGACGCTGCTCATCGATCCCTTTTTTAACAACGCGCACAGCGACCTCGATCCGAGCGATGTCGAGACGCCGGACTACGTGTTGCTCACGCACGGCCATACCGACCACATTGCCGACGCGGGCGCGTTCAGCGAGGCGACGCTCGTGGCCACGCCCGAACTCGTCAGCTACGCCGAGGGGGAACTCGGCTTCGAGAACGCCGTCGGCGGAATGGGAATGAATCTGGGCGGAACCGTTGAGTGCGGTGATGCCTTCGTCACGATGGTTCGTGCCGATCACAGCAACGGCATCAACACCGACAACGCGCTCTCGGGCGGGATGCCAGCCGGCTTCGTCATCAGCGACACGAAACCAACGCAGGTCGCCGATGAGTCCTCGACGACGTTCTATCACGCCGGCGACACCAGTCTCATGAGCGAGATGCGTGATGTGATCGGCCCGTATCTCAAACCGGACGCGGCGGCAGTGCCAATTGGCGATCACTTTACCATGGGGCCATGGCAGGCCGCTGTCGCCGTTGACTGGCTCGGCGTCGACGACGCCTTCCCAATGCATTACGATACGTTCGGGCCAATCGAAGTCGATCCCGACGAGTGGGTTCGCGAGGTTCGTGCGACAGCCAGCGAGGTCGACACGCACGTGCTTGCCGGAGAGGAAACAGTCGTACTCGAGTGAGACTGCGGACGGCCGTTCTCGAGTGAGAGCGCGGCGACCGACATGCGAACGGTGCGATGGCTGTCGCTCAGCGGGGAAAATGGCGTCAGCAAAAAATGCTGACAGTCACTGTTCGGTGCGGTGGTAGCTTCGGTAGGTCATCGCTTCACCGTCGATAATTACGATGTCGCGCCCCTCAGGGTCGTGGCTGGGTTGTTCTGGCGGTTCGTCGCCGAAGACGTATGGTGAGTCTTTCGATACCATACCGGATTACTGACGGCATGCAACATAAATCTTTGTCAGACATTCTCACGCATGATAGTGTGGTTCAATTCGATCGGTCAGCCGTGAGTCCCGTCGAGTACCGATCCGAGTTCGCCTACCGAGTCGAGCACGAAATCGGGTTTGATGTCCGACGCAGCGAGCGTCTCGGCGTCGGTGACACCCGTCAGGACGAGCGCCGTCATCATGCCCGCGTTTGAACCGAGTGCGATGTCGGTATCGAGGCGATCACCGACAACGAGGCAGTCACGCGCCGGCAGGTCGAGATGCTCGAGAGCGGCCTCGGCGGCGAACTCCGAGGGTTTGCCACAGACGACGTCGACAGATCGGCCGGTCACACCCTCAATGGCGTGGAGCATCGCGCCAGTGCCCGGACGATTCCATCCACGATGCGGAATCAGCATGTCGGGATCGGTGCCAATGAACTCGGTTTCCTCATCGGCCAGCGCGACGATGGCGTTGCACAGCGACTCGTATGAAAAATCGCGATCGATGGAGACGACGAGCGTGTCGGCTGCCTCCGGATCGGTCGTCAGCGAGAGGCCGGCAGCCGAAAGCTGCTCGACGACGCCGTCGTCGCCGATGACGAACAGCACGTCCTCGCTGTGCTCGGCAGCGAGATAGGCGGTCGTGAGCGTCCCGGCGGTGCGCACTTCATCGCGGCCGACGCTGAAGCCGGCGGCGTCAAACCGTTCCTCGTAGGCGGCCGGCACTGCCGTCGGGTTGTTCGAGACGAACACTCGTGAGAGTCCGGCGGTGTCGACGGCCGCAAGTCCCCGTTTCGCCCCGTCGATCGGCTCGCTTCCGTGGAGCACCGTGCCGTCGACATCGAGAATGACTCCCTGATAGTGCACGAACGGTCGTTTGTCACGAGTCGACTAAACCGCTCGGTTCTGGCGATGAAAGCCGGCCGCTGGCACACAAAACCGGTCGAACGGAAAGACACTAATTAGCGCGGCACGTACTCGGCATAACTGTGTCGACCATTCAACTGACGCTCGTGCAAATCGACAACTATGGTCCGTGGACGGTGACGCCCGAACCCCGCCGCGAAATGGATCTCCAGACCCTCCAATCACGGCTGTTTGCCGACATCGCCCAGTTCGTCGGAAGCCGCGACGGCTACGTGTTTTTTACCCGGTTCGACAACATGATTGCCGTCACAAACGGCATCGGCCGTCCGGCCCACAAAACGCTTCAAGAGAGCATCCGCAACCGGTATCCGGTGACGATCAGCCTCGGCGTCGGCGTCGCCGACACTCCCGTCGACGCGCTTGAGGTCGCCACCGAGGAGATTCAGGCCGCCGGGAGCGCCCAGGACGAAACACGAACCGAAGTGCTCGCCGGGGAGTTCCTCCCGGCCGACAGCGCGCGCACACTGACGATTGCACATTTCGATGTCAAAAACGCGACCGGCAAGTACACCGACCGGCTCAACGAGTTCGATTCGTTTATCGAAATCGAATGCGGCTACGCCTCGCTGATGGAGTACATGCGCCGAACCCACGGCGCACTCTCGTTTTTTGTCGGCGGCGACAACATCATCGCGGTCTGTCCGGAACTGTCGACCGCTGACTACCGAGCCGCCGTCGACCACGTCGACAGCGACGTTGGCGTCGCACTCCAGGTCGGGATCGGCCGGGGTGACTCCGCCCACGAGGCGGGCTACGCGGCGAAACACGCGCTTGAGGACTGTCGGTACAGCGGGACGACCGTCGAGTTCGGCGAGCAAGCGGTTGCAACGAGCGACGACTGAATGCGTCTACTTTTTACCATCGGGCTGGTCGCGGTCGTTCTCGGGGTCACCGCCGTTTTGCTTGCCGCGTTGCTCGTGATCTGTGTCGACCGCAAACGGCTGTCGTGGCTGCGAACCGATCGGGGGTTCGTTCGCGGTCGACTTCGGGCAATCGCCCCCTTCGTTGCGGTGCTGACCGGGATTCTCGTCGTCAACAAGGGATTGCAGCCATACATCGTCGCCTTCTCGTATCGGTACGGGGTCGAGCCGACCGAGCTGTTTTACGCCATCGAGGGCAACACGGTCGCGGTGATTCAGAGCGCGTTTCCGGGGTGGGCAACGGTGTACTTCTCGGGTATGTACGTCTTCGGCTACGCAGTGTTGCTGACGTTTCCGTTGGGTGCGTATCTGTTCGCATCGTCGACGCGGCCGCTCAAAACGCTCGTCGGTGCGTACGCCATCAACTACGCCGTGGCTGTCGGCTGTTATGCGGCCGTTCGAGCCCACGGGCCAGGAACCTTTCACGAGCAGTCGTCGTCGGCAGCGACAGTGAACCACGGCCTCGTCGAGCTGTTTCCCGACATCGTCTATCTCACCTCGTTGGTCAACTCCCAGACCAACGTGTTTCCATCGCTACACACTTCGCTGTCGGTGACGGTGCTGGCTGTCGCCGTGTTGACACACGCGGAGTTCCCGCGGTGGACACCGATCGCTACAGTGCTGGCGACAAGCATCGTGCTAGCGACACTGGTGCTCGGCATTCACTGGCTCGTCGATGTCGCCGCCGGTGTCGTGTTGGCGGCGCTGAGCGTCGCTGGCGCGCGCCGAGTGGTCGGCCACCACGGTGGGTCGAACGCTGCCGAGCCAGTGACGTTGCGCGCGGGACACCCGACAGAATCCGACTGAGAAAGCGGTCGCACACTCAGTAAAACCGACTGAAAAAGCGGTCGCACACCCAATAGAACCGACTACCGAAACGGTCGCACACTCGGCCAACCGGCGTGCTACGCGGGCGTCGCCCGAAGCACCGGCCGCGAGGAAAACACCGGTTCGCACTCGTAGCCCGCAGCCGAGAGCAACTCGCGAATCCTCTCGCCGTCGACGTGAACCTCACAGTAGATAATCCGCGGCTCGTGTGTCGTGATCGTCTCTTCGAGTCCGCGGAGCACCGCGGCATCGGCACCCTCAGCGTCGATTTTGATGACGTCGGGTGGCGCTATCCGCTCTTCGTCGACGAGGCGGTCGCCGGTTGCGGTTTCGACCTCGATTGTCGCATCGAGCGCGTCCGGTTGGGCGGTCGAAAGCCGCGCAGCAGGCGTCGGATCGGCGGTGAACTCGGCGGTTTGGGTAGCGTCAGACAGCGCACACTCGTGTACGCGAATGTCGTGACCCGTGGTGTCGACGACCTCGCGAAGCCGGTCGGCAACGCCAGGATGCGGTTCGAACGCCTCGACGGTCACGTCGGGGGCGACCGCGGCTGCGACAACGGCGTGCCAGCCGAGGTGTGCGCCGACATCGTAAACTACGTCGCCTGCGGCGAGTTCCTCGCCGAGTTCCTCGAACAGTTCGTACTCGGGATGCATCCACCGAAAGCGTTCGTACTGCCAGTCGGCGGCGAGGGGGAACTCGACGTTTTGGTCGCCGATCTCGTGACAGATCGTTTCCCGCGAGGAAACTCGATAAAGCAGTTTCGGCACGCCGAGTTGCCAGTAGAGCCTACGGAGCCGCGACCGCAGCCCCACGCGGTCGAGTCCCGATTCGAGGCGAGTGCGATAGCGTCGGACGTCAGCACGCATTACGTACCGTTCGAACCACAGCATCCTAAATTCACGGCGACCGATCGACGAGTTCGGCGTACAGTTCGGCGTCAACGCGCTCGATGCCGAGCACCCAGAGCGTCCCGGCGTAGACGATGGTGGCCGCGCCGACGCCGACTGCAACGCCAACGGGCCCGCTAATGACGACTCCTTGGGCAAGCGTGAGACCGACGGCGACAGCGACGCCAGCGACAAGCGGCTTAAGAAACGCTCGATTGTAGGGAGTCATCCCCTCGAAATACCAGACCTCGGCGAGTTTGGTGAGGTTTCGCACGGCGAGCACGCCGGCGGAGGCGAGCGCGGCACCGACCAGGCCGAACAGCTGGATGAATACGACCGTGAGAACCACGTTGGCGACGCCGAACAGCCATTCGTTTGCCATAACGACGTACTGGTGATCGGTCATCATCAGCAAATAGCCGCTCGGGCCGGTCGCCGCGTTGCACAGTTGACCGACGAGCATCACCACCAAGACGGCCGTGCCAGCGGTGAACTCGGGGCCGAACAGTCCCAGGAGTTCGACCCGGAACGCGGCGATGAGCACGGCCACCAGCAGGCTGATCGTGAAAATCCAGCGCGTGACTGCCCGGTAGATTGCCACCAGATCGGGACGCTGGCCGCGTGAGTAGAGTCGGGAGGCAACCGGCGCGAACAGCTGGTTGGCCGCCAGCAACGGCACGTACAGCACCCCTGCGACCAACACGGCGACGTTGTAGACGCCGACGGCCGTTGCCGAGAGAAACACGCCGACCAACAGCACGTCGAGACGGCCCTGCATCACCGTTCCGGCCTCTTTGGCCGTCAGCGGCAGCGAGTAGTTGTAGTAGTCGCGAACCGTCTCACGGGTTGCCGCCGGCGAGCGAAGCTGTGGGCGAACCGCGGTTCGGGTGATGAACAGATACCCCGCCACGCCGAGCGTGAGCACGCTCGCGACGACCATGGCCACGACCACACCGAAGACGCCCACGCCAGCGACGAGCGCGACGCCGACACAGCCCACGCGCATGACCGGTTTGAACAGGCGCTTGCTGAGTACCTCGTACTCGATGATTTCGAGCGCGCGAAACGTCGCATACACCAGATTGCCGGCCGTATCGAGAAACAAAATCACGGCAAACAGCCTCAGCACGCCGACGAACGTCGGCTCAGTGAGCGTGAGCGCGTTCACCGTCGGCGCAAAAACGAACAGCCCGCCGGCGACGACACTCGCCCCAGCGATCGAAGTGAGCCACGCGAGCGCCAAATAAAACCGTCGTCGCTCCGGGTGGTGTTCGTACTGCGGGAGATACCGAACGATCGATTTGTCGCTACCGAGATTCGTGAGCAACAACGCGGTAAAGGCGAGCGTTTTGCCGTAGGCGAACAGTCCATACAGCCCCGCACCGAGAACCCGCGAGACGAGGAGGTGGAGAATGAACTCGCCGATGTCGGAGACGACTTTTCCGACGGTGTACAGCGAGCCGCCACAGACGATTGTCACGAGCGACGAGCGCCGTGTGCCTTCGTCGGCTCCGCGCATAGTGGTTACTCGGCGCGCGGCCCCATCGCTCTTTGTATCTCCGTCCCCATCGGAATCGCGCCGACACGTCTTTTATGTCGGCAGTCGTACGTCGTGTATCCGCCACATGTCCGGATCCGCACTCTATTTCACCGCGCCGCGAACCGTCGAACGACGACCGATCGAAGTCGCTCGCGTGGCTCCCGATGAAGTGGTTGTCGAAACGGTGGCGTCGGCGATCAGCGCGGGCACCGAACTGTTGGTCTATCGCGACGAGATTCCCGAACAGACCCCGATTGACGACGCGCTTCCCGCATTCGATGGTGATTTTTCGTATCCGCTCCGGTACGGCTATTCGACCGTCGGTCGGGTCGTCGACTGCGGCTCGCGTGTTGACGACGACTGGCTCGGTCGAACCGTCTTTGGATTTTATCCGCATCAAACACACGTTACCGCAAGGCCAACGGAACTCGTGGTCGTCGACGACGCGGTTGAGCCGGCACACGCCGCGTTGTTACCGACGCTCGAAACCGCGACAAATCTCGTGTTGGACGCCGCGCCGATGCTCGGCGAGCGCGTGGTAGTGTTCGGCGCAGGCAGTATCGGGCTGTGTACTATCCGGCTGCTGGCGAGCTTCCCGCTTGCCGAACTCGTTGTCGTCGAACCGGTCGAACACCGACGGGAGATTGCCCGTGAGTTCGGTGCCGACCGCGTCTATGATCCCACCGCCGACACCGAGTTGGGTGCCGACCGCGATTTCGACGCCGGCGACAACGCCGACCGCGATGCCGCTGTCGGCAACAGTGAACCGGACGAAACTGTCGTCGACCGCGTTGGCGACGGCTTCGATCTGGCGATCGAACTGTCGGGCCAGCCCGACGTGCTCAACACCGCCGTCGACGCCGTGGGCTACGATGGCCGCGTCGTCGTCGGCTCGTGGTACGGCTCGAAACGGACGTCCGTCGACTTCGGCGGACGGTTCCATCGCAACCGCATCGAGATTCGTTCCAGCCAGGTGAGCACGATTGCCCCCGAACTCCGCGGCCGCTGGAACCGCGACCGGCGCTTCGAGACGGCGCTCGACGGGCTGTCTCGCATCGACTGCGAGCGCCTCATCACACACCGGATTCCGTTTACCGCGGCCGAGCGAGCCTACGAACTGCTCGATTCGTCGCCCGAATCGGTGTTGCAGGTGGTGTTGACATACGAATGAATCTGGGCGACCGACTACGAGCGCGCCTGACTGCATTCGCCCGACTCGCATTTGTCGGTGCGCTCGGCTGGCTGGCGCTTCGGTGGCTGCCGCTGTGGCGCGTTCGACGCTGGGCCGCCGTCTGGTCGGTTCGACTCCCCGACCGGTTGTTGCCGACCCATCTTCGCGTGTTGCCACCGCCCGACCGCGAGTATCTCGGCGTCTGGGCTGTGCCCCCCGCCGAGGCACGTCGGCGACTGCGGTCGACATACGGCTTCAGCCAGCAGATTCGAGCGTATCTCCACGCCTACGAGCGACACGGCGCGATGCGGTACGAACAGGCGAGTCTCTCGTATCGGCCCGACGGCTTTTTTGGCCCGTGGCAACTGCATGTGCGGCTGTTTCCGACCCATACCGGCGAGACTGCGGTATGGTGTCACTGGGAGCGCAACCCCACGGTCTCCCCGCTTGCGCACCTCCGACAGGACGGCTACAGCCCGGCCAAAGGCAAACACTGGTTGCAGACGCTCCTCGATGAACCGCTTCGGCCTGCCGAAAACCGGTAATCTTGTCGGTCACGCGGTGAGATTAGCGACATCACGAGTCGACACGCAACCGCTCGCAACCAAACACATTTGCTCGTGTAGGCCAACTACGAACCAATGAGCCCGTTCGGCCGTGGACTGCAAACCGAATCACTGACTCCGCTGCACTGGGCCGCAATTGCGATGGCAATCGTCAGCGCAGCCGTCCACCTCCTCATCGGAATCGAAATTATGCCGAGCGCGCTGGGTATCTCGTTTTTGCTTGCGACCGGCGGTTTCATCGGCGGCATCCTGCTTGTGTTGTTCGCGATTCGTCGCCGACTCGTGTACGCGGCCGGAATTCCGTTCACGGGGATTCAGCTCATCCTCTGGTATCTGCTGAACGATATTTCGGGCTTCGGAGACATCGGAACGCTTGACGCGGTCGACAAGATCGCACAGGTGCTGTTGATTCTCGCGCTCATCGTGCTCTTGCGCCGTGAGCCGTAGCCATCAGTCTTCTTCGCCGCCAACGCTCTCGCCCAGCCGCCGCGTTCGCGGGCTGCTCGTTGTGGGCGTGAGACGGCGACTGACCCAGCCGCTCGCCCGTCGACTCACGCTTTCGTGGTGTCGCCGGCTACACGCGGCTCGCCGCCGACTCGCGCCGGGGCGCTACACCGATTGCGACCCGTTTCGTCTCATTTCGGTCGATCCCGACACCATCACTCACAGCCTCCTCGAATCCGCTCCGAAGTATCCACAGTGGGGCCGGGTTGTCGGCGGCGACTGGGATCAACACGGCGAGCCGTTCGCCGACAGGTCGGTGTCACGCGGGCTCAGACAGCGGTTCGCCGAAGGCCGACCGTGGGACGAAACGGCGCTGTTTGACGCGTTTGTCGACCAACTCGAGCGGTTTGGCAACGCGTGGGGCTACCGATCGCTTGCGGGATTCGACGCGCGGTGTGCGGAAATCGAGGCCTTGTCCGAGTCGCTTAACGCCGACGGCTACCGGCGACAGGAGCGGCTAGCCACCGTCGACACGCCGCGGCTGGCCCATCGCGCCGATGAGATCGGTGTCGACATCGGCCGTGATGGCGAAATCTACTGGCGTGCGTACGGCCAGCACCGCCTTGCGCTGGCACAGCTGCTCGGGCTCGATTCGGTTTGGGTGGTGGTTCATCGTCGTCACCGCCGTTGGCAGGCGCGTCGTGACCGGCTTCGAAACGAGCCACAAAACGTGACCAACACAAGCCACCCGGATCTGGCATCGGTTTCGGCGGTGAGTCGATGACAGCCGCAGCCGACGCGTCGCCGACCGGTGGACGCTGGCGGCCCTTCGCGGTGGCAACGCTCTGTGGACTGGCTGCGGTCGCCGGCGCGCTCGTGGCGCTTTCGAGGGTCGACGACGTTGTGCTGACAGAACGGGTCGTTGGCGTCCTCGCCGGCACGTTCATTGTGTTTGTCGCCATCGTTGGCTGGACGGTTACGTCTGCAACCCGGCAGGCGGGCCCACAGCGGCTCACCGTGGCGACCTGGGTCACGCTCGGCCGTGGCTGGGCGCTCGTGCTGTTTGCGGGCATCGTCGCGCTCGCGCCGACCGAAACTCGGCTTCAGTGGCTTGCGGCGGGGTTATTTCTCGTCGCTGCGGTGGGCGACGCCGCCGATGGGGCGCTGGCTCGTCGAACCGAGACGGTTTCGGAACTTGGAGCACGCCTCGACACGGAAACCGATGCGCTCGTTGTGCTCGTCGGCACGCTCGCGGTGGTCGGTCTCCGGTCGGTTCCCGGTGTCTTTGTGCTGGTTGGGCTCGCGCGCTACGGCTTCGTTGCGGCCGCCGGGCTCCGGCGACGCCGCGACCAGCCGATCTACGACCTCGAAGCGAACCGCTACCGCAAGTTCACGGGCGCAACGATCATGGGAACCATCGCGCTCGGGTTGGTTCCGGTCGTCGATCCAGCCGTCTCTCGCGCGGTTGGCTGGCTCGTCACCGTCCCGATTCTCACACATTTCATCTGGGACTATCTCGGTATCACCGGCCGTCGTCCCGGCTGAGCCGTGTTTTCCGGCTACTTCTTCGGAGATCCGGCTGATCCGGCGTCGACTCGCCGGAACGTTCATTCGGTCGCCGGTACGACACCATCGTGATGACGACAGGCGACGAGCCCACGCGACACGCAGTCGGGGCGGGCGGCGAGTACATCGTTGGCGACGCCATTGTCCACCTCGCCGAGAACAAGGGGGCCGCGGCGATCGTTCTCGACGATGCGTGGGCGCGTCCCGGTCGACGCGAGCAGACGAGTGTGAGCTACCAGCTCCATCCGTTTGATGAGAACCAGCCGGCCGAGGGCGAACAGGTGACTGACGCGCTGACGACAACCCAGATTATCGATGCCTGTTACGACGCGCTCGCGCCTGGCGGCTGGCTCATCGCCGACGTCGACGACTGGTTGTTGGCTCGGCTCGTTTCGTATCTCCGCAAAACGTGGGGTGATGCGACCGAACAACACGAGGGCGGCGGCTTTCGGCGGGTCGGCAGCGTGACGTATCTCACTGACGCGGGCGAACCCGACCGCGACACACATGGCCCGTTTCTCTCGACGGGCGGCTACAGCGTCGTCTTCGCGCACAAGGGCCCGACCGACCGCCGAACGAACGTATCGGCCAGACAGGTCGCCCGGTGGCCGACCGAAACCTACGGCCGCGGCGGCCGCGCCAAACCGGTCGGCCCGTACGAGGCGTGGCTGTCCGGCCTCGTTGACCCCGGCGAACTCGTGGTCGTTCCCTGTGCGGGCACTGCACCTGCGGCGATTGCGGCGCAACGACTGTTCGGCGATGAGGCCCGGTTCGTGTGTATCGATATCGAGCCGGCGGCCTACGAGGGGTTCGCCGCTCGGTACGACCAACAGGTCGAGTGAGCCGCGGATTTAAGCAACGCTCGCGTCTACCGTAACTCATGTACGCGGTCTCCGTGTCGCGCAGTTTTGTCGCACAGCACTTTTTGACCGTGCCCGATCCGGGGCCCGAGGGCGAGTTGCACTCACACCACTTCACAGTCACCGCAACGTACCGTGGCCCACAACTCAATGCGTACGGCTATCTCGTCGACATCGACGCCGTTATCGAGGCGCTGGAGGCGACCGTCTCTTCGTTTCGTGACGAAACGCTCAACGACCTGTCGCTGTTCGAAGACAAAAACCCGAGCGCGGAGCATTTCGCACGGATTTTCGGCGACCGCCTGACCGACCGACTGCGTCCGCCGGGCGCGACACAGCTCGAAATCGCCATCCAAGAGGACGAGGTGGCAACGGTGACACACGAACGGTCGCTGTGACTCACCATCCTCCCGACGAGCCGCTTCACATCGGCCTTGTCGTCTACGGCGACCTGTCGACTGCATCCGGCGGGTTTCGCTACGACCGAAAGCTCGTCGAGTTTCTTCGTCGTCGCGGAGACTGGGTCGACGTGATTTCGCTGCCTTGGCGGTCGTATTCGCGGAACGTCGCCCGCGGGCTGCTGCCCTCAGTTCGCACGCGGTTGGATCGGCAGGTGGATGCGCTCGTTGTCGACGGGCTCTGTCACTCCGCGCTGTGGCGACACGGTGGCCGCCTCAGCGAGCCGCGCGCGGTTGTCGGCTTGCTCCATCACATCCAGTCGGACGATCCGACCGAGCGGTTCGGCCGATTTTTCGAACCGTTCGAGCGACGGTTTCTCCGCGGGCTCGACGCGACGATTGCGACCAGCGAGTTCACCCAGCAGCGTGCGGCCCGGCTTGCGCCGACCGTGACCGATCAGCCGGCACTCGTTGCGCCACCCGGTGGGCGTCTGTCAGTTCGCGACCGAAACAACACCGAAACCACTGAAACCACCGAAGCCATCAAAAAACCACCGCGAAAACCGGGCGAGCCGTTCGAACTGCTGTTTGTCGGAAGCGTCGTCTCCCGGAAGGATCCCAAGGCGTTGCTTTCGGCGGTTAGCTCGGCTCGCGAGCAGTTGGGCGACTGGCGGCTCACCGTTATCGGCAGCCGAACGGCCGACCCAGCGTACGCCAACTCCGTCGTTGCGTACGCCGAGTCGCTCGGCATCGCAGACCGGGTGACGTTCGCCGGTGAGGTGTCGAGACCAACAGTTGAGGCGGCGTTCGAGCGAAGTCACGTCTGTTGTGTTCCCTCCCGATACGAGGGGTTCGGCATGGTGTATCTCGAGGCGATGGAGTACGGTGTGGTGCCGATTGCAAGCGCCCGCGGCGGTGCGAGCGAGTTCATCGAACACGGACGAAGCGGATTTCTGGTCGAACCAGGCGACTCCGCGACGATTGCGGATTCACTCACCGCGCTGGCGACCGATTCCGACCGACTGGCGACGATGAGTCAGCGCGCTCGCACAGCGGCTGTCGCCCACCCACCCTGGGACGAAACGCTCGAAGAAGTCCGTTCGTTTCTCTCCCGCGTCGTCGACACGGCGTGAGAACGCGGCGAACCCGACGGGTTGGACAGCATCAAAACCCGGAACCGATTTGACCGCGAGCCCATTCATATCTGTATGGACGACCGGCATCGACTCACAGTCGGTCTCGTTGTCGGCTCGCTGCTGGTTCTCAGTGGCTTCGCTCCCCATCCGATACTCGCCTCGCCGTACGAGACGAGCGAGCCCGCGCCGTACCTTCACCAAGCGGTTTCAGCAGATGACAGCCAGTTCGACCAACTGGTTGCGCTCTACGGATTCGATCGAGAGAACGCGATCGCTATCGAGGAGCTGTCGCCGGCGGCGCAAACCGCCGTTGAGCGGACGCTGGCCGACGATGCCGCCGCTGGCGAGTGGCGGCGGTACGAACTTCCCGTCTGTGCGACCGGCATGCTCGCGTGCGACACGGTTCGCGAACCGCCGAGCGAGTTCCACTACGGTGAAGGAACCCCCGACGAGGTTTTCACCATCATCGACGTTGACGGCGACCGATATCTCCTCCAGACAGGTGTTCAGACCGACGCGCGAACCGGTGTCGACCTCCGCAGCCAACCGGTGTCGACGTTCGCGTGGCTGTTCGGGCTGCTTCCGTTCGGCGCGCTCGTCATTGCGAGCCACGTCATCGGCCGGGCGACCGGCGAGCGCCGCGTGGCCGACGTGCTGACTGCCGGCGGTGCGGGGCTGCTTGCGCTGGGCATTGCGGTGCCCTACCTCACCGTATTTGGCGTTCTCACCTACGACGACGTTGCGATCGACCTCCTCATCGTCGCCGTCGGGATGGCCGTTCTCGCGGCGGGCGGGCTGGTATACCAGACCGTCCAGTACGCAAAAACAACCGAGAGCGCGAAACGCCGACGTGGAACGTAAGCGCTGTTGGATTTGGGGCTCAGCACGGAACGCCACGCATCATTCACCACTGCTGTTGCTCATCGGACAAAAATGAAAGGAAGATTGGAGTCGTCCGTGGGTGTAACTGTAGGTCGGAAACCGACTTACAGGCGGGTGACGTTCGTCGCCCGCGGGCCCTTTGGGGACTGTTCGATGTCGAACTCGACGTCCTGGCCCTCTTCGAGGTCCGGGCCGCCAACGTCTTCCATGTGGAAGAAGACGTCGTCGTCAGCATCGTCAGTGTCAATAAATCCGTAGCCGCCAGTGTCGTTGAAGAAGTCAACCGATCCGTTTGCCATTGCCTTTGTCTGAACCGCCGCTGACCGGATAAGGGTTGTGAGACGCGCTTCTCGCGAGAAATGGGTCAAAGCGGTCTCAAGCCGTCCGATTACGCCGTTTCGAACGCTTCGAGCAGCGGCGGGACGACCTGTCGTTTTCGCGAGAGCAAGCCGTCGACAAATCCATCATCGACCGACAGGTCGACATCGAGCGCATTCTCGTACGCCGAGATGTCGTCGGAGACGACGAGCACGTAGCTGCCCTCCTGTGGAATGTCGGTGACGAGAAGGACGACGCCGTGGTAGTCGCCCTCGGTTTTGAGCGACTCCATCGCCGCGACATACTCGGCACGGTCTGCGAGAATGGACTCGCCGTCGGCGACCTCCATCTGGCCGATGGCGATCTCGCCCTTGCCCGAATCGTACAGCTTGAGATCGCCCCGCAGCGCCTCGTCCGCCGGGAGCTCACCCACGGTCGATTTGGCTGCAAACTGGTCGCGACCGAACTCGTCGATGTCGACGCCGACCGTCTCGGCGAGTTCGCGTGCGGCCGCCTCGTCGCGGTCGGTACACGTCGGCGAGGAGAGCAACATCGTATCCGACAAAATCGCGCCGAGCATCAGCCCCTGCACGTCCGCGGGGAGGTCGATTCCGCGGTCGTCGGCGAGTTCGTGAATGAGCGTTGCCGTACAGCCGACCGTGTCGGCGAAGTAGAAGGCGGGTCGCGAGCTTTCGATATCGCCGATTCGGTGGTGGTCGATGATGCCGCGAATCTGGTCGGGCGAGAGATCGTTCGGTGCCTGGTCGACTTCGCTGTGATCGACCAAAATGACGTTGCCCTCGGGAACCGACCGTCGCTCTTCGGGCAGCTCGACGTCAAAATACTCAAGAAGGAATGCTGTTTCGGCGTTCGGCTGACCCTGTATGAGCGGCGTTGCCTCCACGCCCTCCTCGCGTTTGAACGCCGCGAAGGCGATTGCCGAGCAGATGCTATCGGAGTCGGGCCGTGTGTGGCCGACAACGTAGGTTTGATCGTCCATATCGCCGAAAAGACGTGCGTGCTAAAAGGCCCTGTTGGAATCCGTCCGCCGGGTAATCGTTGCCGGAATCGGCCCGCCGGGGCGCAACGTCGGCGTCGCCCGCAGGTCGGCAAGGGCGTTCTCGTCGACATCGACAGCAAACGAACGAACGATCGCGGCCAGAACGAGACGCGCACCCGTGACCGAGAACTGCCGGCCGATGCAGGCGTGGGGGCCGCTGCTGAAGGGGAAGTAGGCGGGAACCGACTGGGGCGAGCGGTCGATCCAGCGGTCAGGATCAAACTCATCCGGCGAATCAAAGTACCGCTCGTCGCGGTGAATCGACCACTGCGGCATCACCACCGCCGAACCCTCTGGAACGCGGTAGTCGCCGAGGCGCACGTCGGCGCTCGCCTGTCGGAACACGGCCCACGCCGCCGGGTAGCGCCGAAGCGCCTCGGTAAACACGCGCCCCGTATAGTCGAGGCCGTCGACGTGTTCGTACGTCGGCGTGTCGTCACCGAGAACCGACTCGACCTCCGCGCGAACCCGGTCGCGAACGTCGGGGTGCCACGCGAGCAAACTCTGGGTGTAGGTCAACGACAGCGCGGTCGTCTCGTGGCCCGCAATCAGGAACGTCGCCACCTCGTCGCGAATCTGGTTTTCGGGATACTCGACGTCTGGATCGCTTTCGGCGCGAATGAGCAACGAGAGCATGTCCTTCGGTGGTTCCGCCTCCTCGTCGTCGCGTCCGGCGAGGTCGTCTCGGCGGCGTTCAATGAGTTCCTCAGCGAGTCCGAGAATGCCGTCTGCGGCCTCGCGAAACGCGGGGTCGGTTCTGGTCGGCACCCACTCGGGGCTCACCGCGTCGAGGCCGAACTCGAACTCGTCGCCGGCGACGGCCATCCACTCGTGGAACTGCTCGGCGCGCTCGCGGCCGATATCCTCGCCGAGCAGGATTTCGGAGGCGACTCGGACGGTGAGCGCCGTCATCTCGCCGTGGAGATCACGTTCGAGCGTTCCGTCGTCGGTCGCGTCGAGTGCCGCGTTCCACTCGTCGACGAGCGTTTCGACACGCCGTCCGACGGTGTTGGCGTAGGCGCGAACGCGCGGGCCCATGAACGCCGGTCCCATGATCGAGCGCTGTTGTCGCCAGAGGTCGCCGTCGCTCTGGACGAGTCCGTTTTCCGAGATGAGTGCTGCCGGTCCGGTCGCCGGGACGCGGCCGAACTCGGCGGGCCGACTCAGTGCGTCGTGGACGAGATCCGGATTGGTGACAATGACCAGCGGGGCGCGGCCGGGAATCGGAACGGCGACCGCGTCGTCGAACCGTGCCTGCATTGTTTCAATAAATCGGAACGTGTTGTCGCCGAACCGAAGGGCGTTCCGCAGCCCCGATTCGGGCGGGTTCGGCAGGTCGTGTTGCATGTGTGCGGTAGGAGATGCGTCGGCTTGTAGGTTGGGCTGGGTTGCCGGCAGGTGGCTGGCCGACGCGTGGTTGGCTGGCCGACGAATCCGGCGTGCTGACGGGGCGATTGGGAGCACCGGTTTTTATGCGACCACCTGACCTCTGTTCGTGCATGTACGACGCAATTTTGGTGCCAACCGACGGCAGTGAGACGATCGACGGTACGCTTTCGCACGCCATCCGGATGGCCAGTGACACCGGGGCGACGATTCAGGCACTCTTCGTCGTCGACACGCGCGTGATTCACGCTACCTCCGGCGAGTTGCGCGAAACCCTCGCCGACGACCTGGCCGAACAGGGAACGGCGGCCGTCGAACACGTCGCCGACCGCGCTGAAGAGGCGGGGTTGGAGGTCGAAACCGCGGTACGGAAGGGAACTCCCGACAAGGAAATTATCACCTATGCTGACGAACACGACACGGACGTCATCGTAATCGGCACGCACGGCAAAACCCCGCGCGAAAAGCTCCAGTCGCTCGGCAGCGTCTCCGAGCGCGTGGTCGACACCGCCGAAATTCCGGTGTTCGTCATCAAAAATGCGGCCGACGCCTGAACCGTGCTGTCGACACCGCTGTCCGATCCCGCGTTGCGGTGGCACGACAGTCAGTCGTGAGCGACACGCTTAACCGCCAAACCGCGTGAACAAGGGATAATGAACCGTCTGCGACCGGAGGAATCGACATGAGTTCCGAGGTTGCCAGCGAACGCGAGTCCGATCCGTTCGAACAGGCCTGTATCGCGCTCGTCGACCGAATTGTTGCGGGCGAAATCGACCGCGATGGCCTCGAATCCGCCAAACTCAGCGTTTGTTCGGAGTTCTCCGCGCCGAAAGTTCCGAAAAACACCGAACTGCTCGAACACGCCCCGCCCGAGCATCGAGAGACAGTCAAACAGGTCGTCAAGCGCAAACCCGTCCGGACGGCTTCGGGCGTCTCGCCAGTGGCGATCATGACCTCGCCGCACATGTGTCCACACGGCAAGTGTCTGTACTGTCCCGGCGGCCCGGCCAGCGAGTTTTCGTCGTCACAGAGCTACACCGGCCACGAACCGGCGGCGGCCCGCGGCGTCCAGAACGATTACGACCCGTACGGTCAGGTCACACTCCGACTCCACCAACTGCGAACCATCGGCCACCCGGTCGACAAAGTCGAACTCATTCTCATGGGCGGAACGATGACCGCTCGGAGCCATGATTATCAGGAGTGGTTTGTCAAGCGCGCGCTCGAGGCACTGAACGACTACGACCTCGACAGCCCACCACAGGCCGCCGAGGGCGAGAGTTTCGCCCAAGATCCCGACGCCCGCGAGTTTCGGTACCTCGAAGACGTGATCGCCGAAAACGAGACCAACGAAATCCGCAACATCGGCACGACGTTCGAGACCAAGCCCGACTGGTGTGATCCCGAGCAGATCGACCGAATGTTGGATCTGGGCGGCACCAAAGTCGAGGTCGGCGTCCAAACCACCTACGAGCGAATCAACCGCGAGATGCACCGCGGCCACGGCACGCAGGCCTCGATCGACGCCAACCGTCGGTTGCGCGATTCGGGGTTCAAAGTCGGCTTTCACATGATGCCCGGACAGCCCGGAATGACCCGCGAGATGTGTCTCGAAGATTTCCGACAGCTGTTTTCGAATTCGGACTACAAGCCCGACTATCTCAAAATATACCCGACGCTCGTCGTCCGCGACACCTTGACCTACGACATGTGGCGACGCGGCGAGTACGAGCCACTAGACAACGAGGAAGCCGCCGAAATTGTCGGCGAGGTGATGGGGATGATTCCGAAATACACCCGTCTGCAGCGCGTCCAACGCGACATTCCGGCGGACTTTATCGATGCCGGCGTCTGGAAGTCGAATCTTCGACAACTCGCCCAGCAGTACGCTGACGACAACGGAATCGAGTGTCGCGACATTCGCGCCCGCGAGGTCGGCATGAACAGGGCCGACCCCAACAGTGGGGACATCGAACTCGACGTGCTGACGTACGACGTCTGTGGCGGAACCGAACACTTCATCAGTTTTGAAGACCCCGTTCAGGACCTCCTGATCGGCTTCTGTCGGCTTCGGTTTCCGAACAATCCGGTGCGACGCGAACTCGAAACCGCCGCGATCGTGCGCGAACTCCACGTTTACGGGAGCGAGGCCGGGATCGGCCAGCAGGCGGGCGAGCGGGACTGGCAGCATCGCGGCTATGGGCGGAAACTGCTCGCACACGCCGAGGAACTGGCTGTCGACGCCGGGTACGACAAGCTCAGCGTGATTTCGGGCATCGGCGTTCGCGAGTACTACCGCGAGAAACACGGCTACATCCAGGACGGCCCCTACGTCAGCAAACAGCTGTGAACGCCTGCAAACACACCCGTCACACAGCCGGTTGACCTATGGGCGTGGGTACCGAGTGAGTGGTATGACAGAACACGTCTATCCGGAGCGGGTGTTCGACGACGAAGAACCGTACACACCCGCGGTGCTCCACGACGACCTCGTGTACGTTTCGGGCCAACACCCCGTCGACCGCACGGGCCGCGTCGTCGGTGACGACATGGCGGGCCAGACCGAACAAGTGTTCGACAACATCGAGCGTGTGCTGGCGGCGGCGGGAACAACGCCCGAAACCCTCGTGAAAACAACCGCGTTTCTCACGGATATGTCACAGTTTTCGGCGTTCAACAACGCGTACGAGCACTGTGTTGCCGACCCGAAACCCGCCCGGAGTGTCGTCGGCGTCACCGCGTTGGCCGTCGATTCCCTCGTCGAAATCGAGGCCGTTGCGACCCGGTGAATGCGAGCACAAACACGCGGACAACACAGCGAGTAGCGCTCGCATACCGACCGCAAGCCATGTTACCGCGGTAATGAAACGACAGTGGAATTTATTACGTCCGCGCTGATACACTGGACAATGATCGCGGTCTCCGAGACACAGTCACCGGATGATATTTCACCACTCGTGGGGGCGTGTTTGCTGGGTTCGATCGACAACGAAATAGCCCAGCGTCGGGCGGCGACAGTGGCACACGCACTCGCCTGCGCACGCAATACCGATCTGCTCGTTGACAACACGGCTCCCGTCGCGGACGAAACGGAGGTCACGTCGACACCGCTGCCGGACAGCCACCGCGAAGCGCACTGTCGGTCGACGAGGCCGATGCATATCGGTGATAATCTCCAGCCGATCGTGAGTCAACACCAACCGTCTGGAGTCGTTCTCGAGCGTGGGAAAGACGCGTCGTTTCTGACCGAACTGTGGGCCGATACTGCCGAACGACTTGCCAGCGAAACCGACGTGTTGACCGTCGATAGCCGTGGCGAAATCGAGACGATCGCCTCAATGCTCGTTCCGGTCGCCGGGGGCCAACACAGCCAACTGGCCGCCGAAGCCGCCCACGCAATCGCGGTCGCCAACGACGCGGCGGTCGACCTGTTTCACGTGATTGAATCCGATAGCGACGAGGCTCGCGAGGATGGGCAACGCGTTCTCGATGAGATGGTCGCTACGCTTGATGACCCCGAGCGGGTCGACACCTGGCTGTTTGAGGCCCCAAACACCGCCGAGGCGATCATCGAGCAGTCGACGTACTACGATCTGACCGTTATGGGTGCGCCGACGGTTGGGCCGCTCAAACGGTTCGTTTTCGGCTCGCTCTCGAAGCGCGTCCAGCGCGGTGCTGACTCGCCGGTCGTCGTTGCGCATTCGCACAGCGAGTGAGACCGATCCCACGCACCAGCGTTCCGCGTGTTGCTACTCGAGTTCGTCGACGAGTTCGTCGGCGACGCCGGTGTATCCCGCGGGCGTCAGCGCCAGCAGTTCCTCGCGAACGGACTCGTCGATATCGAGCGATTCGAACAGCTCATAAAAATCATCGATCGTGACCTGCGTGCCGCGAGTGAGCGTTTTGACCCGTTCGTAGGCATCGGTGTCGCCCTCGCGTCGGAGAATCGTCTGGACGGCTTCGCCGATGACTTCCGGCGTTGCGGCCAACTCCTCGGCCATCACCTGCTCGTTGGGGACGATTTTTCCGAGACCTGCTCGTGCCTTCGTGTAGCCGATCAGACAGTGACCGAACGCGCTCCCGATGTTGCGCTTGACCGTCGAATCCGAGAGGTCGCGCTGGAGCCGCGAGGTCGTGATGTAGTCGGCCAGGAAGGTGAGATCCGCGTTTGCTTTCGAGAGGTTCCCCTCGCTGTTTTCGAAATCGATGGGGTTCACCTTGTGCGGCATCGTCGACGACCCGGTTTCGCCCGCAGTCGCGCGCTGGCCGAGATACCGATCCGAAATGTAGAGCCACATGTCGCGATCCATATCGATGAGAACGCTGTTTGCTCCTCGGAGCGCGTCGAACACGGCCGCCAGATCATCACACGGATTGACCTGCGTTGTCAACGGAGTGTGTTCGAGTCCGAGATCCGAGACGAACCGACGAGAAAACGCCTGCCAGTCGACCGCAGGATAGGCCGCGTGATGGGCGGCGTAGGTGCCGGATGCACCGGCGAGTTTGCCCGATAGCGCCCTGGTTGCGCGGCGAATCCGTCCCATCGTGGTTCCCAGCCGCGCCGCATAGACGGCGAGTTCCTTGCCGAACGTCGTCGGTGTCGCCGGCTGGCCGTGTGTGCGTGCCAGCATCGACAGATCACGGTGCTCGCGGGCGAGTTCGGCGAGATCATCACGAATTTCGGTGAGTGCCGGGAGCAACACCTCGTCGACCGCGCCCGCAACCAGCATCCGGTGGGCGAGATTGTTGACATCCTCGCTCGTCAGGCCGAAGTGAATCCATGGATACAGCGCCTCGGCGTTCTCGATTGCATCCGAATCGGCCACCCGAATGCGCAGAAAGTACTCGACGGCTTTGACATCGTGGTTGGTCGCGCTGTAGCCCTCGGCCCCCTCGACTTCGAGTTGTTTGATCAGTCGGGCATCCGCGGCGTCAAAGGTTTCGTAGGTCGCCCGGATAGCTGCACGTTCGCCGGCGGAGAGATCGAGGCCGATTGCCGAAACCGACGCAAGCGCACACAGATACTCCGCCTCAACGCGGATCCGTGCCCGCATCAGCGCCGATTCGCTGACGTAGGGTGAAAGCGGCGCGGTTCGGCCGGCGTAGCGCCCATCGAGCGGCGAAACCGCCGACAACGGATCCGCACGCGGAAGCTCAGTCATACCGAAGCCTGCCCGTGGAACTCGCAAAAGCGTGTCGATGA
Source organism: uncultured Haloferacaceae archaeon (assembly GCA_964457485.1). Lineage (GTDB taxonomy): Archaea > Halobacteriota > Halobacteria > Halobacteriales > Haloferacaceae > PL-Br10-E2g29. Next base: position 65,443 of record CAYWFO010000001.1, read on the forward strand.
GGCGGTCGATCGAGGCGAAAAACCATCACCGCTGTGCATAGTGATCCGTATTTACGCCGAAAAACACCCATAATATATGCGTACTCATGGATAGTGCCGCAGCCCGACCACAACTGTTTTTCGGCCTGCCGGAAAGCGAGAGATATGTGCAAAATCGCCGGTCTGGCCAGCAACCGTGGCCGCAACCTGTTACATCTCGCCGACTGGAACCCCGGTGGGGCCGAACTCGGAATCGTCCTCACCAACACCGAGGGCGCGCCCGTGGTCGAGGCCGCATCCGAACGCGGGATTCCAACCGAGGTCGTCAGCCGCGCGGAGGGCGAGTCGCGAGAGCAACACGAACAACGGATTCTCGACACCCTCTCGGGCTACGATTTCGACCTCGTCTGTCTCGACGGCTACATGCGCGTGTTGACCGAGACGTTCATCGCAAACACGCCACTCACACTCAACATTCATCCCTCGTTGCTGCCGGCGTTTCCGGGGATGGACGCCCACGCGCAGGTGCTCGATGCTGGCGTCCGAATGACCGGCTGTACCGTCCATGTTGTCACTGACGAGGTCGACGCCGGCCCGATCGTCACCCAGGAGGCGGTTCCGGTGTACGAGGACGACGACGCCGACGCGCTGAAAGAACGGGTGCTGTACGAAGCCGAGTTCACGGCCTATCCGCGGGCGGTGCGCTGGGCTGCTGACGGTCAGTTGTCGGTCGATCACGACGCCGGCCGGGTCGAAATCGCGGGCGACACGGGTGGGGAGTTCCCCCAGCGGCGCGTCGTCTCCGACGACCTCGCCGACACGCTCCGGTACGGCGAAAATCCCCATCAGGACGCGGCAGTCTACGCCGACACCGCCTGCGAGGAGGCGAACGTCGTCGCCGCCGACCAGCTAAACGAGGGGGCGAAAGCGCTCAGTTACAACAACTACAACGACGCCGACGGCGCGCTCACCCTGATCAAGGAGTTCGACGCGCCTGCGGCCGCCGTCATCAAGCACACGAATCCGGCGGGCTGTGCGACGGCGGACTCGCTGGCCGACGCCTACGACAGGGCGTTGCGAACCGATCCAAAGAGCGCCTTTGGCGGCGTGGTCGCACTCAACCGCCCGTGTGACGCCGAAACCGCCGAAGAGATCGTTGACTCGTTCAAAGAGGTCGTCATCGCGCCGGGGTATACCGACGCTGCACTCGACGTACTGACCGAAAAACAGAACCTCCGCGTGCTCGATGTGGGCGATCTGAACGAGATTTCCGAGCCGATGGCCGAAAAGCCGATCGTCGGCGGCAGACTGGTGCAACAGCGCGATCTGGCCGCCCCAACCGTCGAGGAGTTCGAGGTCGTCTCCGAACGCGAGCCGACTGACGAGGAATGCGAGACGATGGCGTTCGCGTGGAAAACGCTCAAACACGTGAAATCCAACGGGATCGTTTTCGCGTCCGGAACCGAAACGGTCGGCCTCGGCGTCGGCCAGGTGTCGCGTGTCGATGCCGTCGAACTCGCCGCAAAAAAGGCCGGACGCGACGCAGAAGGGAAGGAGTCCGCCGGCGCGGTAATGGCCTCCGACGCCTTCTTCCCGTTCCCTGACGGCATCGACGCGGCCGCCGACGCCGGCATCGACGCGGTGATTCAGCCCGGTGGGAGCGTCAACGACGAGGACGTAATCGCGGCGGCTGACGACCACGGAATGGCGATGGTGTTCACCGGAATGCGGTGCTTTCGGCACGACTGAGTAGCCCAAAGAGCGCCTCGTTTTTATCATGTAGTCGCTGTCAGCCGAACGAGTGGGGCAGGATCGGCGTCGACAACGGCGTACAAGTCACCATTCGCGACGGCAACGTCGCGAACCCGCCAGCCGCGGTCGGCGAGCAGCGGGTCGCGTTCGTCGACGGCGGTGCCATTGACGGAGAACCGGCCGAGATACTGGCCGGCGAGATTCCCGACGAACAGATCACCCTGCCAGTCGTCGATCGGGCCCTCGTAAAACGCCATTCCAGAGGGTGGAAAGCCGCCGCTTCCGCAGGGCCAGTGGTAGACGGGATCGACCACGTCGTCGCGCTCGCCGGGTTCGTCGCCGACGGGGTCGTCGGTGCCGTACTGACAGCCGTAGTGGGCGACCGGCCAGCCGTGGTTTCCGCCCCGTTCGACGATGAAGATGGCGTCGCCGTCGCGCTCGCCGTGGTCGGCCTGCCAGAGCGCGCCCGTCTCGGGGTGGACGGTCATCGCCTGGGTGTTGCGATGGCCGTAGCTGTAGATCGGGTCGTGGCCCGCTTCGCCGACGAACGGATTGTCCTCGGGAACCGAGCCGTCGGGGTCGAACCGGAGCGTTGCGCCGAGCCCGTTCGTGGTGTCCTGCGAGAAATGATCGGGGCCGAACGCCTTCGACTGGCGATCGCCGACGGTCATGTACAGCCGGTCGTCTTCACCGAACACGAGCCGTGAGCCGTAGTGGCCAGACGAGTCGACGGCCATGGCGGTGTACAGCGTTTCGACAGCCGACAGCGACGTCGACCCCGGTTCGAGTCGGCCGCGGGCGAGCCGGGTCGCCGTCCGGCCGTCGACGCTCGCCGCGAACGTGAAATACAGCCACGGCTCGTCGGGATAGTTGGGATGCGGTACCACATCGAGCAGGCCGCCTTGGCCCGCCGAATCGACCAACGGTACGCCCGAAATCGACTCGTCATCGCCGTCGGGGTCGATCCGACGCAGCCGACCCATGTCGCGTTCGGTCACCAGCAACTGGCCGTCGGGAAGCACCGTGACCGCCCACGGGCTGGCGAGATCTTCGCGTACCAGGTCGATGTCGACGCCGTCGGGCAGGGTGTCGATGTCGCCGCCGTCGTCGCCATCGAGACTGTCGAGTGGGCCACCGAGACAGCCCGCCGCGCTGGCAGCGAGACCACTTGCGAGTACGGCGAGATATCGCCGTCTGTGCGGGTCGGTGTCGGCGCGCGTCGGTTGTCGGTTCATGCGCGTCGGCGATCGATCCATTCTCGGTTACCGCTACGTGCTACCACACACCTAAGCGTTGCTGCGCCGAGGAAATCATCGCACAGAACCACGGTCGTTGGGTTCGTCGCGGGGGTGTTGCCGTTGTCACCCCGGCAATGGCTCGTCCGTCACCGATAACTTCGCTCTCGCGCTGTCGTCCGTATGGAGTACGACGCGGCCGAGCGGGTGTTGCTTGGGCTCGACCGATCCGACGGCCGACCGGCACGCGCGTCGGCTGCATTCCTGTGGGCGGAACTCGGCGAACCCGGTTCGGAGCTTCCGTTCGTCCACGTCGCCGGCTCGAACGGCAAGGGCAGCACGGCGAAGCTGACCGAATCGATACTTCGCGAGGCCGGGTTCTCGGTCGGACTGTTCACCTCGCCGCATCTCGAACGCCTCACCGAGCGGATTCGCGTCGACGGCGACCCGATCGCACCCGACGCAGTCGCGGCGTTCGTCGAGCGGATTCAGCCGTGGCTGGCCGAACGGGCCGCCGCCGGAACCGAGCCAGCGTTTTTTGACGCGATCACGGCGATGGGACTGTGGTATTTCGCTCGAAAAGAGATCGATGTCGCGGTACTCGAGGTCGGCGTCGGCGGTGCCGAGGACGCAACGGGAATCGTCGATCCCGTCGCAAGCGCGGTGACGAGCGTTTCGCTCGACCACACGGCCGTTCTCGGCGACACGATCGCCGACATCGCCATCGCCCAGGCGGCCGTCGCCCCGCCCGGCGACAGACCGCTTGTGACCGGGGCAACCGGCGCTGGCCGCGAGGCGATCCGGACAGCCGCCGCCGACATCGTGACCATCGGCACTCCGGCGGCCGATGCCGACACTGAAGACGAACAGCCGGATATCATCGCTCGCTACGACGGGCCAACGGAAGCGATGGACGGCCTGATTTCGGTTTCGATTCCCGAGGGCGTTATCGAACATGCGGCGTTTGTCGACGGTATGACGTTCGATTCTCGACTCGCGTTGCTCGGAGCCCATCAGGCGCGAAACGCCGCGATCGCGACGACGCTTGCCGGACAGGTCGTTGCGACAGTCACTGGCTCCGCCGACGCCGACGAAAGCGAACGGACGGCAACCACCCGCGCTATCGACTTCGACGCCGACGTGATCGCGCGCGGACTGCGCACCGCGCGCTGGCCCGGCCGGTTCGAAACCGTCGACCGCGAGCCACTGACCGTGCTCGACGGCGCGCACAACCGCGCGGCGATCGACGCGCTCACCGAGACGCTGTCGGCGGTTCCGTTCGACGACCTCCATCTCGTCTTCGGCGCAATGGACGACAAACCCCACGCAGCCATGATCGAATCGGCACCCGCGACCGACTCCGTCGTCACCTGCCGACCACGGCTCGCTCGGGCGGCCGATCCCGCGATGCTCGCGCGGTGTTGTGAGAACAGCGGAATCGAACAGGTGACTGTTGGTGAGCGTGTTGACGACGCGTTTGCGACCGCCTGCGACCGTGCGGGGCCGACCGACTGTGTCCTCGTAACCGGTTCCTTGTTTGTCGTTGGCGAGGTGCGGTCGTTGTTGAACGCGCAGTCGGTTTCCACCGACGGAGAGCGCCACGGACGGCCCGACAACAAGAGACCACAACCGACAAGCCGCTGAACCGGAAACGTCAGCGTATGTACGAGGCGGTTTCGGCGTATCCCGACGGCACAAGCACGGTGAGTCGGTACGCTCGAACCGCCGCGCGTTACGGCTACGACGGCCTCGTTGTTCGCAGCCGAGGGGGCGACTATGATCCCGACGCGATCGCCGAAACCTACGAAATTGACGTTGTTTCAGGTATCGAAATCGATGCCGAAACGCCCCAGCAGGCAGCCGGCAGCATCGGTAACTTCCGACCGCGCTGTTCGGTGCTCATGGTTCGCGGCGGAAGCGACGAACTGAACCGATTTTGCGTCGAAACCGACCGCGTCGATGTCTTGACACGCCCGATGGCGACGGGTGGTGACATCAACCATGTATTGGCGCGAGCGGCGAAAACCAACCGGGTGTTCATCGAGTTCGACCTCGGTTCCGTGCTTCGCGAACACGGCGGGAACCGAGTCAAGGCGATACGCACGCTTCGCAAGCTCCGCGAACTGGTCGAGCACTACGACGCGCCGTTCGTCGTGAGTGCGAACGCGACCAGCCATTTCGAGCTTCGGGCGCCGCGCGAACTGTGTGCGCTCGGCGAGCAGATCGGGTTTTCGGCCGCCCAGATCCGGTCGGGACTACGCGCATGGCGTGAAATCGCCGCGCGAAACCGCCGGCGTGCGTCAGATGCATACATCGAACCCGGCGTTCGTCTCGGTCGCACTGGTGACGCGGAAACGGCCGGGTGCGACCATGCTGACGAGACGCTCGACCCCAGCGGAGAGCAGAGCCAATGAAACACCTCCCCAAACACATCCGTCCGCGCTGGCGGTATCTCGCGGTCGGAATCGAGTCGATTCCCGAGGCGTCGATCAGCCGCGGCGACTTCCAGCGGGCGTTATGGTACGCCGCCGGCAACCTGCTTGGCGACGCGAAAAGCGCCGACTGCGATCTGACGGTGTACGGCTTTTCGTTCGACAACGCAACAGGTGAGGCGATCGTTCGGGTGCGACGCGGCGAGACCGACCCCGCTCGTGCCGCGCTGGCCTGTATCGACCGAATCGATGACATACCGGTCGGCGTCGTGATTCGCGGGATTTCGGGGACTGTTCGAGCCTGTGAAGAAAGGTATTTAGGACGGCAGGGCGGATCTTTTGAGCAGAGACACGTCGACTTCGCGGCGGCCCGACGGCAGGCACGTTGCCGGGACGATGTTGCGGAAATATCGCTTTCCTCGGGCAGTGTGAGTGCGACGGAACTCGATTTCGAGTAAAATTATGCAGGGACAAGCCCAACAGCAGGCGTACGACCGCGGCATCACCATCTTCTCGCCGGACGGCCGGCTGTACCAAGTCGAGTACGCGCGCGAGGCGGTCAAGCGCGGCTCGGCGTCGATCGGCGTTCGAACCGCCGACGGCGTCGTGCTGCTCGCCGACAAGCGCAGCCACTCGCCGTTGATGGAGCCCGCAAGCATCGAAAAACTCCACAAGGCCGACGACCACATCGGGATTGCCTCAGCTGGCCACGTTGCCGACGCCCGCCAGCTCATCGATTTCTCGCGCCGACAGGCGCAGGTCAATCGGCTGCGCTACGGCGAGCCGATGGGCGTCGAAACGCTCACCAAAACCGTCACCGACTACATTCAGCGCTATACCCAGGTCGGTGGCGCACGCCCGTTCGGCGTCGCGCTCGTCGTTGGCGGCATCGAAAACGGCGAGCCCCGGTTGTTCGAAACCGACCCCTCGGGAACCCCTTACGAGTGGAAGGCGCTCGCCATCGGCGCGAACCGCACGGATATTCGCTCGTATCTCGAAGAACGCTACCACGAGGAACTTACGCTTGAGGAAGGCGTTGAACTCGCACTGGGTGCACTCTCGGATGCGACCGACGAACTGCTCGAGCCCGACGGTCTCGGGCTGGCGACGATCGACGCCGAAACAGAGCGCTTCAGCCAGTACACCGTTTCAGAGGTCGAATCGACGCTCGAAACGTACGACCTCCTGGCGGGCGATGGGGACGACGCCGAAAACGCTGGCGACGCGGACGACGCCTGATTTCTCGGTTGGGTTTCTGCGTTCTTTTCGATACTCGTATTTTTGCGTTCCTTTTTCCGTTAGTCGTCGCGGTTCTCTCGCGGCGTCTGCAGCCGTTTTGCGACCACCGCAAACAACCCGGTCAGTACGAGATACAGCTGCCAGCCGTTCCACGCAATCGGAAACTGCCGGTCGACCGGTTCGGGATCGGGGTCGAGCGTCGGCTGGGCCGGATTCGACACGTGCGTCGTCGCCGTCGTTCCGGTTCCCCCCGGATCGACGACCGTTGTCCCGGTTTCTTCGTCAACGCCGATATCAACGAACGTCTGGACGAAGCCCTCGGTCGCGGAGTAGTACAGTTCGCCATCGAGCCGGACAAACTGGTCGACAAGCGGCCAGAGGATGTTGATTCCATCCAAATGTGCCCAGTCGAGCGCGAGGTGGGCAAAGGTGTGCGCAAAGAGTGCGACCCACGCGATACGAACGCCGTAGTCGCCCCACCGGCCGCGAAGCCACGAGTTCGACCGTCGGGTATCGGCCCACAGCAGTCCGCCGGCGACAACCGAGATCCACATCGTGTGCAACACGGTTCGGTGGGCGCCGTCCATGACCCAGCCGAAAAGCGTGTCGAGTTCGGGAAACAGGACGACCGCGATCACGACGAGAAGCGCACGGCGGTCATAGAACCGCCCGAGCAGCCCGACCGCAAGCAGCAACGCGAATCCAATATGGACGATCGAAGACGGCACTAGCGATCACTCCGTTCGACAAGCCATTTTGCAGGTACGGCGATCAGTGCGGTCACAAGCACAACCGCCTGCCAGCCGGTTTCGACGAACCGCAGGCGCTGTTCGTCGCCAACGGGATTGAACCACGAGCCGACGTGGTGGGTCGCCGTCGTGCCGGGAGAGTCGACAACGAACCAGCCGTCTGCGAACTCGATGTACGTCTGGGTGATTCCAGACTGTGTCGACAACACGAACCGCCCCTCGATGGCGACGTAGCGCCCCGAAATCGGATAGGCCAACGCAACGGCCTCCGAACTGAACAGGTCGAGGCCGATGCCGGCGACTGCGTAGGCCGCAACGGCCACCCAGGCGACGCGAACGCCGTACCACCCCCATCGCGAGCGGAGCCATGAGTCGTCGCGAACGGCGGTGTCGTAGTAGATGAGTGCCGCGGCACCGGCCGGAATGAAAATCGAGTGCAACAGGGCGTTGGTGGCTCCCGGAATCACGAGACTCAGTAGCGCGTCGGCATCGGGGAGCGCCGCGGCGAGCGCGACAATCGCCAGCGACCGGCGGTCGAACGCCGCACCGAGCAGCGCGACGCCGATGAGCAGGCCGAATGCGATGGTGATGAGTGTTGGCGGCATGGGGCGACGCTCCGGTCAGTGTCTCTCGATACGCTCCAATGCGTTTGAGTGTTGCGTCGGCCGGAGGTCGGCGCGCGGGTGGTGTCCACAATCGACCGAACGCCCCGGCCGACAAACCGAACGCCTCCGCTGACAAACATTCGCACCGACAAACATTCGCACTGAAGAACACTCCCACCGACGAACCGAA
>CAYWFO010000001.1:73723-83150 GCA_964457485.1 uncultured Haloferacaceae archaeon
AACATTCGCACCGACAAACATTCGCACTGAAGAACACTCCCACCGACGAACCGAACAACCCAACTGCCCTGCGGTCGCCTCTCGGGCATGAAATTCGAACGAACAACCGACACCGACCGACTCACCGAATGGACGAGCGCCGACGGTAACACGACCATCCGGCTTCGCGAGCGCGCCGGCGGCGACTTCGCCGTTCGGTATGATCGGCTGTACCAAGCCGACGGTGGGCGAGGGTATGCATTTGAACGCGTTGAGACGCGAGCGGAAGCCGAGGCGCTCGCCGCCGACTGGCGCGAGACCCCACCAACGGGCGCTGTCGAGTGATTTTTGCGTCGGCCGACCGGACTGCGGTTATGACGACGTTCGACGCCGCCGAACCGGCCGAGCGCAGGCGGTTGTTTGCAGCGGGTATCGCCGCCCACCGAGACCGCGCCAGCGAGTTCTGTACGTTCGAACCTGATACGACACCGCCCGGCAGCGACGACGCGCTCGTGCCATGGATTCAGGTAAGCGACATGACGGTCTCGATGGACTGCACCGACGCCGAACTCGACCGCCTGAAAACGCTGGTCGGCGAGTACCCGGATTTCCGTATTGACGAACTCATCACCCCCGAGGAGGCCGACGGCACGCACGCACGCATCAGTTCGCGGTCGGATGCGCCCCGGCTGGCGGGCTTCTGTGACGAGGTGTTTCAGTCCGTGTTCGGCTACGATGACGCGTATCGCCTCTGGGTTGCCGCTATCTAAGGGTGCCGCGAAACCGGCGATACCGATCGGTATGCTAGTCGATTCTGTCGACCGGTTCGGTGTCGGCGAGCGTTCCAGTAGTCGTGTCGATTCCGAGTGCCTGATTTAGCCCACAGAAACAGGTCGTCGCGTTGAACCCAAGTCCGAGTGCCCCGATAGCGGCGAGGATTCCTTGCGATCGGCGTCCCTTACCGAGGAGTACAATCGCTACAATACTCAGTACGACTGCGCCAGCACCGCGCAGGAGTCTGTCGGTTCCGCCGACGTTCGTGTCGAGATCCATACGAAACATCTAGGCCGGCAGCTACTTGTAGATTCACCCGTCCGCTCGTGGCTGGCGACCGAGTGGCTGGAGACTGAATGGTGCTCGAACCCGACTCCGATCGAAACGACTCGCTGTCAGCGACTCACGGATGGGCGTAGTAGACAACGGCACTGTCGTCGTCGTGGCTGTCGACGCGGACGAAGCCAATTCGTTCGAACTGAATGATTTCGTCGACCGAGGTGTCGCCAAACGCCGGTTCGGCCCGACCGGTGACATCGCCATCTGGCGTCCGCATCGTGACCGAAACCGTCGACTCGGTGGGAACCCAGTGAATCACGTCGACGCCGTCGTCACGGACTGCCGAGATGTCGTCGCCCGTTGCAACGAACGCATCGTTCTCGTAGCGAACACAGCCGTATCCTTTGAGCCAGATGCGGTCGCCCTCGTCTGGAAGGTCGTCGGATTCGACGAGAACGGCATCATCGACGGGAATCTCGCGCGTGCCGCGATCCTCGTGGTTCGGATGCAATGGCGGGTGGCCCGCGGCCGGTTTGTCGTCGCCAACGACAGCGACGCGTTGGCCATCGCGAACCAGAAAGTAGCGGTTGGCCTCGTCGTCGACGCGGTCGCGGTTGTTGGCGTAGATCGTCGACATCGCGAGATCGACATCAGAGGTCGACATGCCGAGGCCGATCATCGCCTCAACGATCGCCTCGCCGCGAATCCCGCGACGGCGAACCGACTGTAGGGTGGGCGCGCGCGGGTCGTCCCAGCCGTTGAGGTCGCCGGCCTGAATGCGTTCGGCGATCGTCGAGGTCGAGATTTTGATGTCGTAGGCGTCGATCTGGACGTGGCCCCAATGCAAGACTTCGGGATACTCCCAGCCGAAGAAGTCATAGAGGAACTGCTGGCGTTTCGCCGAGTCTTGCAGGTCGATTCCGCGAATGATGTGGGTGATGCCAATGAGGTGGTCGTCGATTCCGGACTGAAAGTCGAGCATTGGCCAACACCGATACTCGCTGGCCTCCTTGCGAGGGTGTGGCGTGTCGATCATCCGGAACGCCACCCAGTCTCGGAGGGCGGGATTTTTGTGTTCGATATCGGTTTTCACGCGCAGCACCATCTCGCCCGACTCGTACTCGCCGGCGACCATCGCGTCGAACTCGTCGAGCACGGTCTCGGGATCCTTGTCGCGGTTCGGTGAGGGGGTTCCCTCGCGTTTGCGTGCCGAGAACTCCTCGGCTGGCAGATCGCAGGTGTAGGCGTTGCCCATCTCGATCAGTTCGCGTGCGTGCTCGTAGTAGATCTCAACGCGATCCGACGCGCGGTAGACCTCGTCGGGTTCAAAGCCAAGGTAGTCGATATCATCGAGAATGGCGTCATAGGCCGTGAGATCCGGGCGTTTGGTTTCGGGGTCGGTGTCGTCGAACCTGACGACGAACTCGCCGTCGTAGCGGTCGGTGTAGGTGCCAATCACCGAGGGCATCCGGGCGTGGCCGAGATGCCACGGGCCGTTTGGGTTGGGTGCGGCCCGCAGGCGGATCGTGTCGTAGTCGTCGACGTTCGGGAGGTCAGCAAGTGTGTGTTCATCGACTTCCTCGTCGGCGTCGAGTTCGTCGACCAACGACTGGTCAACTGCGGCGAGTCGCTCACGACGCGCGTCCGTGTCGAGTCCGGAGATACGGCCGACGACGTCGCCAACGATGCCGGGAACCTCGTTGCCGTGCGGTCGGAAGTCGGGGTTGTCGCCCATGAGTGGCCCCATGATCGCACCCACGTCGGGGTCGCTGTCGTGTTTGAGCGCGTTGAAGAGGGCGTGTTTCTCGGCTTCCGCCTCGACGCGCTCGCGGAGTTCGTCGTCCATCTGCCGAGAGTTTCGCGTGACGGCCCAAAAGGAGTGTGGATCGGTCGACGGGATCGACAGCCAAAGGTCGGTTGTGTCGGCGGGCGTCTACTGGAACGCCGTTCCGAGATCGTCTTCGGTGTCGATCTCGCTTTTGCCGAACCGGCGTTCGATCTCGTCGTATCGCTCGCGCGTCTCGGGAGTCACACTCGCGGTGACCTGGTCGAGCGCCTGGTCGAAGTGATCCATCGTCACCCGGACGTTGCCGACCGATTCGGCGACTTCTTCGCGGCTGACGCTGCCGATGAACTCCCGGCTGGCAGCCATCGACGCCTCGCGGCAGACCGCTTCGATGTCCGCGCCGACGTAGCCCTCGGTGCGGCGGGCCAGCCGATCGAGATCAACGTCGTCGGCGAGTGGTTTCTCGCCCGTGTGAACCTCGAAGATCTTCCGACGTGCCTCCTCGTCAGGCACCGGCACGTGGACGTGACGGTCCAGTCGACCGGGTCGCAGCAGTGCCGAATCGATCAGATCCGGGCGGTTCGAGGTGGCGATCACCACGACATCCTCCAGCGATTCGAGGCCGTCGAGTTCGGTCAGCAGCTGGCTGACCATCCGCTCGCCGACGCCCGAATCCGTGCTTTGGGAACCGCGTTCGGCCGCAATCGAGTCGATCTCGTCGAAGAACACCACGGTCGGAGCGTTCTCGCGGGCCTTGCTGAACACCTCGCGGACGCCCTTTTCGCTCTCGCCGACGAACTTGTTGAGCAGTTCGGGGCCTTTGATCGAGATGAAGTTCGATTCGGCCTCGTTGGCGACCGCTTTTGCCAGGAGGGTCTTGCCGGTTCCCGGTGGGCCGTACAGCATGACACCTTTCGCGGCGGCCATATCGAGTTCCTCGAACACTTCTGGGTATTCGAGTGGCCACTGGATCGTTTCGCGGAGGCGTTCTTTGGTGTCCTCTAAGCCACCAACGTCCGCCCAGGTCACGTCGGGCACTTCGACGAACACCTCGCGGAGCGCCGAGGGTTCGATCCCTTTCAGTGCCGATTTGAGATCGCTTTCGAGAACCTCGATCGATTCGAGCACCTCGGCGTCGATCTCGTCGCTTTCGAGATCGAGTCGGGGGCGAATCCGGCGCAGGGCGTGCATCGCGGCCTCTTTGGCGAGGCTTTCGAGATCCGCGCCGACGAAGCCGTGGGTGTTTTCGGCGTACACGTCGAGATCGATTCCCTCGGCCAGCGGCATGTTCCGGGTGTGGACCTGCAGGATCTCCTTGCGGCCGTCGCGGTCTGGAACCCCGATTTCGATCTCGCGGTCGAACCGGCCGCCACGTCGGAGCGCGGGGTCGATGGCGTCGACGCGGTTGGTCGCACCGATGACAACGACCTCGCCACGTTCTTCGAGCCCGTCCATCAGCGAGAGCAACTGGGCCACGACGCGCCGTTCGACATCGCCGCCGGCCTCCTCGCGTTTGGGCGCGATCGAATCGAGTTCGTCCATGAAGATTATCGCGGGAGCCTCCTCGGAGGCCTCCTCGAAGACATCACGGAGCTGTTCTTCGCTTTCCCCGTAGTATTTCGACATGATTTCGGGGCCCGAAACCGTGTGGAACGAGGCGTCGATTTCGTTGGCGACCGCCTTGGCGATCAGCGTCTTACCGGTTCCTGGTGGGCCGTGGAGCAACACGCCCTTGGGTGGCTCGATGCCGAGGCGCTTGAACAGCTCTGGGTGTCGCATCGGCAGTTCGATCATTTCGCGAACCTGTTCGAGCTCCTCGTCGAGCCCACCGATATCCTCGTAGGCAATGTCCGGCGAACCACCAGGCGCTCCTGGCGCGGTGCCGCTGGCCGCCTCGTGAATCTGCTCGGCCGGCTTTTCGGAGATCTGAACCTCCGTCGAGTCCGTGACAACGACCGTCCCGCTGGGGGAGGTCGAGGCAATCTTCAGCGGAACGGCCTGTGATTGGCCACCCATGAAGCCGAACCCGAGCGGAAGCTGGACGTTCTGGCCCGCCGTCACGGGCTGGCCGCCCAGTTCGCGGCGGATCAGCGAGTCGATATTGCCACGAATGCCGAGCCGCTGGGGCAGCGCGATGGTGATCGAGTCGGCCGGGTTGACCTCGGCCTTCTCGAGGGTTACTTTGTCGTCAATGCCGACGCCCGCCTCCTGACGAAGTCGGCCGTCGATCCGGACAATGCCGGTGCCGTCATCTTCGGGGTAGCCGGGCCAGACGCGGGCGATGGCCGTCCCGTCGTCGCTGTCGAGCCGAACGAAATCTCCGCCACTCAGTCCGAGTTCATCGGCGGCGATTCTGTCGACCGCCGCGAGGCGTCGACCCGCATCCTTCTGTTTGAGCGGTTTGACTGTCAGTTTCATTTGTCCACCCGAATGGTGAGAACGCCGTTGTTCAGCGCCGCGGTCGCGTTCGAGCCGGGCAGTCCGAGTTCCGTCTCGTTTACCCGGTCGCCGGTGTCGACGACGACAATGGCCGTCGAACCGACGATATCGACGCTGACCTGCTCGTCGTCGACCGGCATGTCGGCCGCGACGAGCCAGTGAGTGTCATACTCGTAGCGTCGCAAGAAGCGGCCGTCGCGACCTGCGAGTTGATTTTGATTCATAATACTAACTCATAGTTAGTACGTTTAGTATATAAAACTTTTGCTCAAAATCGCATGAGGGCAGAATTTGTGCGTGTACTACTGGTGTTGCGGTTCACACCAAGATTGTCGACGAGTGTGTTCGTTCGGCTGGCGTCGAGAGCGATCACTGGGAGGTAGTAGCTACCCGACACCGATCAGTTCGCGCACGCCACTCGGTCGGTGTTCGGGCGCTCGTCAGTCGGTGTCTGTGGATTCGTCATCCGGTGAGGTATCCGTCACAGATTCCTCGAGGTCGGCTTCGCGGTGGCTGTGTTCGGCCGCCGGAAACGTTTCCTCGGTCACGGCGGTTTTGTAGGCCTCCACGGCGGCAGTCATTTCAGCGGCCACGTCGCCGAAGGCTGCCGCAAACGGCGGTTGCGACTCGCTCAGCCCGAACACGTCGCTGCTGACGAGCACCTGCCCGTCACAGTCGGCGCCCGCGCCAATCCCGATGGTTGGAATGTCGAGCGCGGCGGTCACCTCGCGAGCGAGATGTTCCGGAACGTGTTCGAGAACGAGCGAGAATGCGCCGGCGTCTTCGTGTGCGCGTGCGAGCGAGCGAATCTCTGCGGCCGCGGCCTCTGTCGTCCCCTGTCGGGTGTAGCCGCCGAGCCGGTTGATGTGCTGGGGCGTCAAGCCGAGATGCGCCATCACGGGAATGCCCAATTGCGTGAGTCGCTCGGTGATTTCGACCGTGTGGGGGCCACTCTCGAGTTTGACGGCGTCCGCACCGGCCTCTTTGAGCATCGAACCCGCGTTGCGAACGGTTTCGGCGGAGTCGACGCCGACCGAGAGAAACGGCATGTCGGCGACGACCAGCGCCGAGTCGGCCCCACGGGCGACCGCGGCGGTTCGGCTTTTGACCTCTTCGACCGTCACCGGGAGCGTCGAATCGTAGCCCAGTGTTTCGGTTCCCATGCTGTCGCCGACGAGCAGCACGTCGATGCCGGCGGCGTCGATAATCCGGGCGGTCAGCGCGTCGTACGCCGTAAGCATCGTGATGGGCGTGTTGCCGGCCTGCTCGCGAAGCCCAACAGTGGTGGTCATACGAGCTATTTCGCCCACACGCGAATAAAAAGCGGCCGGTTACGTGGGAGTGGTCTGCGCCGCAAACCGTCACCGCTTAGAGACCCCACGCTCAGATTGGACTGTGGCAGATCTCGTCGAAACTACCGATCCCGAGGGCGTCGACTTCGGCTGGGTGATGCAGATCACCTTTGTCGTGACAATCGTCGTCGGCGCGCCCATCGTCGCCGGCCTGTCGCTGTTTGTCGACCTGCCGACGTGGGGCCAGCGGGTGAGTTTCGCGATCCGCGTCGGCGCACCAATCTGGTTTCTGACCGCCGTTTCGGCGTTTCTGTACGCCAAATACCGACTCGCCGATGACGACGAGACGGAGCAAGCCGACTAACGGATGAAACGAGCGGTTTCGGTTGGCGGCGGTTGACGCTCGTCTTTTGAGAAAATCACTCGACGTACCGAAAGGCGACCCCGGCACGACGGGCGGTTTCGCGATCGCGCGGCGAGTCACCGATAAAAATCGCGTTGGCTGGAGCGACACCCATCATCCGCAGGGTCGCCAACAACGGTTCTGGATCCGGTTTGTGTGTCGCGACCGTGTCGCGACCGACGACGGCATCGACATCGTTGGCCAGCCCGTGGTGCTCTACGGCGATCCGGCAGGCGGCCTCACAGTTGAGCGAACAGACGCCCACGGGAACGCGTTGGCTCGACACGTCGTCGGCCAGCGGCAGGCGGCGAGAGCGCTCGGCTCCGCGGCGTTCGTGTCGACTGATCGTCTCCTCGACGGTCGGAGCAATCCCGTGTGCGTCGGCATTCTCCAGCAGATCCCAGAGATCCTCGCCGGTGGCGTCGATTCCGGCGTCGTCGTAGACGGCAATCACATCGCTCGCGACCGCCGCCCAGTCGACGGACAGTTCGACGAGCGTGCCATCGAGGTCGTAGACGACCGCGTCGTACTCGGCGCTACCCATACGAATCCGTTGGACTGCATCCGCAAAGCCGTGTCGACGACGGCCGCAGTTCGGTTGCGGGTCGACTACGATTCCCAGAGCGGGTATAGCTCGTCGGTTCCCGGGTCGGTGAGCCGCTCGCCGTCGAGAACGAGCGCACCTTCGGCGTTACTTTCGATTGCTCGCCCAATGATTTCCCCCTCGATTCCCGCTTTTTCGAGTGCATCCAGCGTAGCCTCGGTTTCGTCCTCGCGAACGGTCGCCAGCAACGCACCGGAGCCGAAAATCCGCAATGGATCGAGTGCTAATGCCGCACAGATGGTGTCGGTTTCGGACCGTGTTGGGATCGCCGCGCGGTCGACAACGAGGTCGACGCCGGATGCACTCGCTAGCTCGACACAGCCGGCGACGAACCCGCCCTCTGTCGGATCGTGCATCGCGGTTGCGACCGAACGAAGCGCCCGTGAGTCCGCGAGTACGCTGATATCGTCGAAGAAGGTCGCCGCCCGGTCGATCGTCGCCTGCTCGACACCGCTGTCACGCAGTTTGTCAGCGAAATCGGTCGCCGCGATCGCCGTGCCCTCGATGGCTGCGCCCGTCGTGAGGATGAGCCGGTCGCCGGGGCGTGCGCCGCCGGTCGGAATGTACCGATCCGTCCGGCCAAACGCCGTCAGACTCAACAGCGGTCGCGAAAGCGCCGAGACGTACTCCGAGTGGCCACCGACGATGGCAACGTCGATCTCGCCGGCCGCCGCGTCCAACTGCTCGGTGAGCGTGTCGATTGTTTCTGGATCATCGTCTGGCAGAAAGAGCACGTTCGTGAGAAACTCCGGATCGGCGCCGCAGGCGGCGACATCGTTGCAGGCGACGTGGACGCCAAGCGTGCCGGCGGCCTCGGCCGCAAGCGAGATGGGGTCGGTACTGACGACCAGCGTTTCGGTTCCCAGATCGATCGCAGCCGCGTCCTCGCCGTAAGCCGCTCCGGTCAGCACCGCCGGATTCGATGCGCCCGTTCGCGCGAGCACACGCGTGAGCGTCTCGGGATCGAGCTTTCCAATCATGTCTCATTCTCCGAGCGCCCGCGGGCTTGTCGGTGTCGACTCGGTGGTTCCAGTGTGTCGGCTGGCTGTGCGAAGCACGGCAACAACGGCCACAATAGTCGCAAACCGACAGGGTACGTTGGATTACTCGTCGACCAGTTCGATCGAGAGCGCGTCTTCGAGCGCGCGAACCACCGAGCCACCGACGCCAGCCCGGGTTGCTCTCCCCTCTTCGACGGCGCTCACGGTCTTCGGGTCGACGTCGATATCGGCTGCCAGCTCCTCGACCGTGAGCCCTGCCTCCTGGCGGGCGGCTTCGACCTGCTCACCGTAGCCCGAAACGAGATACGGAAGCCGATCGCGCTCGTAGTTTGTTCCCTCTTTTTCCCAGTGCGTCGAGTCGCCGCGGCCGGCGTCGTAGATTTTCGCCTGCTGGCGCGCGGCGCGTTTTTTGCGATCAGTCTGTGTGTTCGTAGATGGGTCGCCACCACTGTTCGTTCCGCTTTGGTTTCCGTCGCCAGAGCCACCGCCACGTGACCGCCCACCACTCGATTTTCGGCTGTCGTCGTGTGGGGCGCACTCCGGACAGACCAACAGCACCGCCCCGGCGACGTTCGCTTTGCTGAGTCGGCTGCTGGCTTTCCCGCAGAGCTCACAGGCGTCGCCATCGCCGCTGCCGCCGCCACCGCCAGTCGAGTACTTTGCCATATGCAGTCGTTTGGGTGGATGGATGTTTAACTCTTCACTGGCACTCCGGCTCGGTGGCGTCGGAACTCAGCAGGGATCAAAAACACCACAGAAGTCACTCTGCGTGTAGTTTGTGTAGAATTGTGCGTGGGTGCTGTCGTAGAGACAACACCGTGCATCGTGGCTCGCGGGCAAAGCCCGCTCGCCTATCGGTGACTGTCGTCA
>CAYWFO010000002.1:0-50116 GCA_964457485.1 uncultured Haloferacaceae archaeon
GGCGTGTTGGTTGCGGTGTTCGTCGGCTACAACATCGGTGGGGCGACGACCGGCCCTGCCTTTGGACCGGCAGTCGGGGCCGGCACGCTGACCAAAACGGTCGCCGCGGGCCTAATGAGTATCTTCTTCTTTATTGGGGCCTGGACGATCGGCCGACGCGTCGTCGACACCCTCGGCCGGGAACTGGTGACCGATCCCGCGATTTTCACGCTGCCAGCCTCGATTACGGTGCTGTTTTTCATCGGTCTCGCACTCTTTGTCGGCAACGTGTTCGGCGTGCCGGCGTCGACGTCGATGACGGCCGTTGGGGCGATTGCGGGACTCGGACTCGCAAGCGACTCGCTCAACTGGGCCGTGATGGGCGAGATCGTCTCGTGGTGGCTCGTTGCGCCCGTTATCGGCTTTTGGGTTTCGGCGGTAATCGGTCGCTACTTTTATGCCGCGCTCAACAAACGGATCGCCCTCGCCCAGAGCGATGGCCCGCTTCTCACGATTGACTGGTCGGGACTCATTCCCGTGATCGCCTTCGGGCCGAATACGACCCGTCGGGAGATTTTTGGGACTGTTATCGTCGTCAGTATCGGCTGTATTATGGCCTTTAGCTCGGGAACGAGCAACGTCGCCAACGCCATCGCCCCGCTGGTTGGCAGCGGCGCGCTCGAAATGAACGTCGGCATCGTCATCGCCTGTATTGCGGTCGCCATCGGCGCGTTTACCATTGCCCGTCGGACGCTCGATACGCTCGGCAACGACATCACTGCGCTGCCGCTGACCGCCGCTATCGTCGTCGCCACCGTCAGTGCGATTCTCGTCATCGGCCTCTCGGCAATCGGCATCCCGGCGAGTTTCGTCGTCATTGCGACGATGTCGATTATCGGCCTTGGCTGGGGTCGCGCAACCCGAACAATGCGGGCCTCACGGGAGGATATCTCCGAGAAGGCCGGCGACGCACGGGTGTCGGTCGGCTCGCTGGCGGCCGACACCGAGGGCGAGGAGATCCCACCAATCGGCGAGGAAGAACCCGAAGACATCCCGGCCGCTGACGATCTGTTCAACCCGTCGACGACCGCCCGCGTCGTGGTTATGCAGAACGTCGTCCCACTCATCTCGACGATCGGGGCCTATCTCGTCTTCCGGTTCGTCCCGTTTTTCGGCTTCACGTAGCGCAGGCGTGGCTGTTTCTCCGCGCGGGAATTCTCCCAACACGGGGCTGCTGGCTCCCGAGTTGGCGAAGTTGCACCTGTGAGCGGCCGCCCTTATTAGCGACCGACCCGTGGGTGTGGTATGGTCTCACGTGTTCTGGTTGCCATGGACGACTCGAAAATGGCGGAAACCGCTCTTTCGTTCGCCTGTGAGACGTTTCCGGCAGCCGAACTCACCGTGTTACATGTTGTCGGTGGCCCAACATCATACATGGGCGAGGCGATGAGTCTCGCGCTATCGGACGATATGGACAGTGCCGTTGCCGACCGAGCCGAACCCGTGTTCGAACGGGCTCGAGAGATCGCTGCGGGGGCCAACCGTGAGATCGAGACCGCCATTGCGTTGGGCTCACCGGGAAAAACTATCATTGATCACACCGACGGATTTGACCTGGTCGTCCTTGGAAGCCACAGCGGCGGGCTTGCCTCTCGGCTCCTGCTGGGAAACATCGCTGAAACCGTCACGAAGCGGTCGCCGGTTCCGGTGTTGGTCGTACGATAGGGAGTATGGAAATTGCGACGATTGGATTGTGATGACTATCCTCATACACACAGGCTGACGCAACCCTTACCCGACGTGGCGACAAATCACCGTCCATGACTGAGGAGCCCGAGCGACGCTCACACTCCTTTTCGGAGGGCCAGGGCGTCGACGACGACTACGAGGAGTTCACGCTTGACCCCGAGGAGCTCTCGCTTGACCCGACACAGGTCGACCCGGTCGATTCGCACGCGCTGACGGATATTCTCGACGAGCGCAACATCTCGGCGGATCAGGTCGATGTC
This sequence comes from uncultured Haloferacaceae archaeon, assembly GCA_964457485.1. GTDB lineage: Archaea > Halobacteriota > Halobacteria > Halobacteriales > Haloferacaceae > PL-Br10-E2g29. The sequence continues at coordinate 1,989 of CAYWFO010000002.1, forward strand.
GACTCGCTGATCGATGTCGGCCTTTCGTATATGGGGATCAACCGGTACGAGGAGGCGACCGAAGCGTTCGAACGCGCCGCCCGCTTTGCCGACGAGGACTCGCTCGAAGCCCAAGAAGCGTGGACCAACAAGGGGGTTGCCCACGCCCAACTCGAGGAGTTCGACGCCGCCATCGGCGCACACCGCGAAGCGCTCCGGATCGACGGCGACTCCGAACACGCCGCGAGCGCCGAAACCAACCTCGCCTACGCGCTCTGGGAGTTCGGCCGGACCGAAGAGGCGCTCGAACACGCCGAACGCGCGGTCGAAATCGACCCACGCTTTCCGCAGGCGTGGTACAACCGCGGCTTCTTCCTCGCAGAACGCGGGCTGACCGAGGACGCGCTCAACGCCTTCGACAACGCCATTCGCCTCGGTATGCGCAGCGCCGACGTGCTCGAAGAAAAGGCGATGGCGCTCGAAGAACTGGGCCGCACCGAGGAGGCGAGCGAGGTCGTCGAGCAGGCCGAGGAGCTCCGTGCGGAGGCGGAAGAAGAGCTGACCGAGGGCTACTGATGCTCCTGCGCGAGCGTGAGACGCCCAAAGGGCTGCTCGTCTCGGTCTGTGATCGTGACTGTCTCGGCGAGACATACCGTGAGGGGCCGATCACGCTCGAAGTCACGCGGGATTTCTACGGTGGCGAGGACGCCATCGAGGCCGATGCCGAGCGCGTTGTCGACGGTCTCCAGCGCGCAAACGTCGCCAACATCGTCGGTGAGCAGGCGGTCAGTGTCGCCATTGAGGCCGGCTTTGTCGACGAAGATCGTGTGCTCGACGTCGACGAAACGGTTCACGCGCAGCTGTTGTGGCTGTAAGCGGCTTCGATTCTTTGCGTTGGGTTCGAACCGCACCTCCGCCGCTGAAACCGGTTTTCATTTCGTTTTCTCGTACAGACCGAAGAGGTGTTACCGCCGGGTCTCGTACATGAATTCAATGAGCACGCAGCAAGCCTATCCACTCGATGTCGAGGCCATCCGGGCGGATTTCCCGGTTCTCGACCGTAAGGTCGGCGGCGACGTCACCACGCCCGGCGAGGGCGAGAGCGACACCGAGCCGTTGGTGTATCTCGACAACGGCGCGACGAGCCAGACACCGAAACAGGTTGTCGAGGCCATTGTTGAGTACTACTACGGCTACAACGCCAACGTCCACCGCGGCATTCACCAGCTGAGCCAGGAGGCCAGCGTCGCCTACGAGGAAGCCCACGACCGCGTTGCCGACTTCATCGGCGCGGCCGGGAGAGAGGAAATCATCTTTGTGAAGAACACGACCGAGGCGATGAATCTCGTCGCCTACGCGTGGGGACTGGCCGAACTCGGCGAGGGCGATTCGGTCGTCACCACGCAGATGGAACACCACGCCTCGCTCGTGACTTGGCAGCAGATCTGTAAGCGAACCGGCGCGGAGCTCCGCTTTATCGAGATTGACGACGAGGGACGACTCGATATGGATCACGCCGCCGAACTGATCGACGAGTCGACGGAGATGGTCTCACTGGTCCACGTCTCGAACACGCTCGGCACGGTAAATCCGGTAACAGAGATCACCGAGATGGCCCACGCGGTCGACGCCTACTCCTTTGTCGACGGCGCGCAGGCGGTGCCGACCCGGCCGGTCGATGTCGGCGCAATCGACGCCGACTTCTACGCCTTTTCGGGCCACAAAATGTTGGGGCCGACCGGGATTGGCGTGCTGTATGGCAAGGAAGAAATTCTCGAATCGATGCAGCCGTACCTCTACGGCGGCGACATGATCCGGAAGGTCACCTACGAGGAGTCGACGTGGGAGGAGTTGCCGTGGAAGTTCGAGGCCGGGACGCCCTCGATCGCCCAGGCGGTCGGCCTCGTCGCCGCCATTGACTATCTCGAAGCCATCGGCATGGAGAACGTCCAGGCACACGAGGAACTCTTAGCCGAGTACGCCTACGACCGACTCACTGAAGTCGGCGATGTGACCGTCTACGGCCCGCCGGGCGACGACCGCGGCGGCCTGGTCGCGTTCAACGTCGACGGCGTCCACGCTCACGACCTATCGAGCATTCTCAATGATTTCGCGGTTGCCATCCGCGCCGGCGATCACTGCACGCAGCCGCTGCACGACACCCTTGGGACGGCCGCCTCCGCACGGGCCTCGTTCTATATCTACAACACTCGCGAGGAGATCGACCAGCTTGTTGAGGCGGTCGACAGCGCTCGTCAGCTGTTCGCCTGATCCGCGAGGAACCCCCGGAGTGGGGTGACGAGGGTTTTGGTCCAGCGTTTGCCGAGCGAGCGGAGCGAGCGGTGGACAAACGGTGGTCTGACAGCGCTCGTCAGCTGTTCGCCTGATCCGCGAGGCAACTGTTCGCCCGAATGTGGTTTCAGTCCGCTTTGTCGGTGTCGCCGCCCGTGTCGCTGCTGCCGGTGTCGTCACCGTCCGCGTCGGGGTCGCTGTCGGCGGCGGATTCGCGTTCCGTTCGTGGCTTTGACTCGCTGTGGTTCCGTGGGAGCGTGAGCACGATCTTCGTTCCCGCCTCGGTCTCGGGAATCTCCAGTGTGCCGCCGTGCCGGCCGACAATCCAGTTGACGAGCCAGAGGCCGAAGCCGCTGCTGTGCGTGAGCGGCGTAATCTCGGTCGAACCGCTGAGTAGTGCCGCCTCCTCCGCAGGGATTCCGGGCCCCGTGTCGGCGATGGAAACGGTCACATCGTCCGCCGACTGCGAGATCGAAACCGTTGCGTGGGGGTCGTCGCCGCCGTGAACCGCGACGTTGGCGAGCAGCTCGTAGAGCGCGACTTCGAGCGTCTCCCCGCAGGCAATCCAGGCCGACTCGGGAGCGACGAGTTCGACGGTCAGGTCGGGGTACTCCGCGCGAACCTGTTTGATCTGCTCGCTGAGCACGCCAACGAGTTCGCGACAGTCGGCCGGGTCTGGAGGGTCAATGAGTGCCTCGGTTGTTCGCACCCGATTGGCCGTCGACAACACCCGTCGGGTCGCGTGCTGGATTCGGCGAATTTGCCGGCGTTCTTCGGGCGTTTTTGCCGTCTCGTCGAGGGCGCTTGCGTAGCCGCTGACGACATTGAGTTCGTTGCGGAGGTTGTGCCGGAGAAAGCGGTTGATGACCAACAGCATCTGCTCGCGACTCGCCAACGCCGTGCTCAGCTGATCCAGCGCGCTGCCGATTTCGCGCCACTCGGTCGCCCCGCTGAACGTGACATCGTCGGTGTAGTTTCGCTTTTTCAGATTTTCGATCCGGCGGTGGAGTCGTTCGGTGTGTCGAATTTCTGCTTGATACACCCAGATCCCAAAGCCGGTGATCGTCCCCATAATCGAGACGCCAATGAGCAACTGGATGAGTGCCAACTGCCACAGTTCGCTGGTGATTGCCGCCGAGTCGTAATGGCTTGTGACCGTCCAGCCGGTCGTCTCCATCGATGCGGTTCGCGTTTCGCTGTTTTCGAACCGATCGGCCGTCGTGTACAGCGTCGTCGACCCCGCTGAAACGGTCATTGCCCGCTCGCTTTCCGGCGAATCGAACGGCTCGAACAACGCGGTTTCATCGAGGTCGTAGGAGGCGGTGAACGTTCCCACGATTTCGCCGTCGTCGTTTCTCAGCGGCGTGCTAATCACGATCAGTTCGTTTCCCGTATCGGCAACGAACGGATCGCTCACGAACGTCTCTCCGGCCAGCGCCCGCTGGACGTACTCCCGGTCGGCGAACGATTCGCCGACAATGTCACTGTCGTCCGATCCATCGGCCTCGACCAACGCCGTTTTGACGCCATCGTCGTCGGTCACCGCGGCACCGCTGAACGTCGATCGCTCGATAAAGCGTTCGAGTGCGCGGCGCTGGTCGGCCTCGCCGTGGTTTCGCAGTGCGGGATTGTCGCTGTTGGTGACAACCGTCTGCATGTGTCCGTGCAGCCGGTTATCGAGGAGTTCGGCCCCGGTCGTGGCGCGTTGGTCGAGCGCGTTGTCAACGTCCGTCTGCATGCCGTCGCGGTGGCTGTCGAACGCGAGCACCAACACGCTCCCGGTGAGCACCGTAACGATGATGAACACCAGCAGAAACCGGTTCTTGATTTTCATTACTGTGTGTGTCTTTCACACTCTTGAGGGATCGATAATAAAACTCCCCCGAGCAGCTGTTTGGTTCTTCGAAACTTCGGCGCGGCGGTGGCTGTCAACCGCGACGCGCTGTGTGTCGACACACTACCGTCATTTTGTGATTTACTGGCCGCGTGTCGTGTCGACGGCGCACCCGGCTTTTGCGTTATGGCCCGTCGGCTTTTGGGTGATGACCGGGTGGCTTTCCGGTCGTCCCCGGAACCCTTTTGCGGCCGACCGACATATGTCGAAATATATGGGACTCGGCTCGGATATGTATCGCCAGCAGATCCTCGATCACTACAAAAGCCCCCGCAACTACGGGGAACTCGAGGATCCGAGCTTTAGCCACACCGGCGAAAACCCCTCCTGTGGCGATACGATCCAGATGGATATCAAACTCGAAGACGACGACGAAACAATCGAGTACGTGACGTTCACCGGCGACGGCTGTGCGATTTCACAGGCCGCCGCCAGCATGCTCTCACAACGGCTCGTCGGCATGACACTCGAAGAACTCGCCGACCTCGAAACCGAAGATATTGTCGACATGTTGGGCGTAACAATCTCGCCAATGCGGATTCCGTGTGCGGTTTTGAGCAACCAGGTCGCCAAAGACGGCTCAAAGCTGTACCTCGGCGAACTCGACCCCGAGGAGTACGGCGCGACGATCACCGAAGAGTAGGTTGGACACGGCTGTTGGTCGCTGTTTTTTCGCTTAGCCGTCAATTTTGGGCTCAAACAGATCTTCGATACGACAACTGTAGTGTGACGCCAGCTTGAACGCCAGCTCTAAGGATGGATCATACCGGCCGCGCTCGATGGCGTTGATGCTCTGTCGGGAGACGCCGACTGCGGTAGCAAGCTCCGCTTGGCTCTCGCCGGTGCGGTCGCGGTGGTAGCGGAGTTTGTTTTTCATGTGTCATTCGCGTCGACGAAGGACGGTATAGATCACACCGAAGACGGCGTAGACGGCGACGAGCGCCCACATCGCCCCACTGAACGCGGACGGGAGTGTCGCGACGCCACTCTCTTCGAGCGCGACGCCACCGGGTGCGCCGAGAACGAGCACGAAGGCAAACACGCCGAGCGTATAGTCGCTCGCTTTCCGTTCGATGGCAGTGTCGCGTTCGTCGTACAGCGTAACCGGGCTGAACTTCCAGACGGCGAGCATCCCGAAAAAGCCAGCCCAGTAGACGACCACGCCGCCGAGAAACCGGTCGAGGTAGCTCCCAACGAACAGGCCGATGATGCCGACGGCAAGTGAGCCGTACATCAGTCGCTTGTACTGCCGACGTTTTATCAGCCAGTCCGTCCTGGAAGTTGCGGATTCTGTCATGGGTTGGAGGGTCTCACACCTTGGAAAGTGTGCTTTACAGTAAAAGGTACTTTACACTCGTATATAATTCTTTTTCAGGCTCTGTTCAGCGTTGAATCTCTCTGCGCGAGAGTGACTGCCAGAAGTCCGAAAAGAACGTAAACGGGCGAGAGCTCGACTTACAGCCGTTCGGCCAGATCCTCGGCGAAGTAGGTCAAAATCAGGTCGGCTCCGGCGCGCTTGATGCTCACAAGCGACTCGTAGGCCGTGGCTTCGAGATTCAACCAACCCTTTTCGGCGGCCGCGTGAATCATCGCGTACTCTCCTGAGACGTTGTAGGCGGCGACCGGGTGGTCGAACTCCTCGCGGATATCGCGGACAATATCGAGATACGGGAGGGCGGGTTTGACCATCAGCACGTCCGCGCCCTCTTCGACATCCAATCTGACTTCTCGCATGGCTTCGCGGCGGTTTGCGGGATCCATCTGGTAGTGGCGGCGGTCGCCAAACGCGGGTGCGCCGTCGGCCGCATCGCGGAACGGCCCGTAAAACGAGGACTCGTACTTTGCGGCGTAGCTCATGATCGGGACGTGTTCGAACCCCGCCCCGTCGAGCGCAACGCGGATCGCACCCACCATGCCGTCGGTCATGCTCGAGGGTGCGACCATGTCGGCTCCGGCCGCGGCCTGTGAGACGGCCGTTTGGGCGAGCAGATCGAGCGTGTCGTCGTTTTTGACCGTGAGCGTCGGCTCATCGTGGGCGTGGGGTTCAAGCACGCCGCAGTGGCCGTGGTCGGTGTACTCACAGAGACAGACGTCGCCGATGATGTAGGCGTCCGTTCGCTCGCTTATTTCGCGAATCCCGCGCTGGACGACACCGTTTTCAGCGTAGGCTTCGGTGCCGATCTCGTCCTTCTCGGCGGGAATCCCGAAGATGATAACGGCCTCGACACCGGTTTCGCGGATCTCTTCGACGCGGGCGGCGGCCTCGTCGACGGGAACCCGCTCGTGGCCCGGCATCGACGAAATCGCGAGCCGCTCGTCGATCGTTTCGTCGACGAACACCGGGGCGATGAGGTCGTCTGCGTCGAGATGCGTCTCGCTGACCAGTGGCCGGATGCCATCGGTTCGCAGCCGTCGCGGTCGGTCAGTCGGCTCAAAGCTCATTGTCGAATGAATGGACGCCGGCCGCAAAGACATATCGCTTCTGGCACTTGTCGTTGGGTTTTGTGGTCGGCCTGTCTTGGCGTCGACGTCGCTGTCGACACTATCGATACCGAGGCTGGTCGACTACTCGGTTTGGTTCTCTTCGAGTTGCGCCTCGATGGCGGCCAACTCCGCCGAGTCGGTGAGTTCCTCGATCCGCTCGCGAAAGTGCTCCGCGCAGAGGCCGACAGTGAGGCCGTCGGATTCGGCGGTTACCGCCGCCTCGTTTTCACAGTAGTGACAACGCATACACTCCGCTTGTTTCCCGACTGAGTTAAGACTGCGGTCGCTGTCGTCTGGTCGTCGGTGCTGTCGTCTGGTCGTTGATGCTGTCGTCTTGTCGCCGACGCGATCGATCGTGGTGCTTGTGGCTGTCTGTCGCTCGATCGTCGACGGATGTTTCGCACCCTCAACCGCTCAAACTTTGCCTTCTTTACCGCTCGAACCTGCGTCGCCATCTTCACCGTTCAAACCGGCGTCGAAACCGCTCGAACGCCGGCTCCGGCGGCCCGGCGACGCCCAACGTCTTGTCGTGTGCGTCGCTCCCGCCGGTCGCAAGCAGGTCGTTCCGCTCGATCGCACTCTCGACAAGGGTGCGCTCGGCGTCGCTGATCTCGCGGCCGTACGGATAGTACCGCTCGACAGCGTCGAGGTCGGCGGCCAGTTCGAGCGCGCGTTTTGGATCGTCATACCGTAGCGGATGGGCGAGACCGACGAGCCGACACGAGTCTTGAAGCAGGTCGACGCCGCGGTCGACGGGCGTGATTTCGCGGGCTACGTAACAGGGGCCGTCAGCACCGATTAACTCGTCGAACGCCTCCTGATAGCTGTAAGGCGCGCTGCTCTCGGTGAGTGCGCGAGCGATGTGGGGACGGCCGACGCCCGGTTTCGGAGTGAGCGCGAGGTCGACGCCGGTTTCGCGCTCAACGCGGTCGATGATTCGTTGGGCGCGGTCGATTCTATCCGCTTGGAGGCGGTCGAGTTCGGCGGTCAGTTCGCGCGTCGGGTCGACACCGTAGCCCAACAGATCGATCCGTTGGGTGTCGGTTTCGACGCGGAGTTCGATGCCGCGAATGATTGTGACCTCGTCGTGGACGGCCACGGGGTGGGCGAGGTCGCTGTGGACTCGGTCGTGGTCGGTCACGGCAACCGCGGTGACGCCACCGTGGCGGGCGGCCGCCGGCAATTCGGCCACGGTGAGTCTGCCGTCGGAGGCCGTCGTGTGGAGGTGTAGATCGGCAACGGGTGACTCGCTCATACCGCCATTCGGCTGTCGATCCTAAAGGATCTACCGCCCACGAGTTTGCGTATAAGGACGATTATATTCCTTCCACTCCATAATGGACAATCGTTATATTAGTCGAGCGAGGTTATTCGTGTATGGAAATCAACACCACAGGTGACCTGTTTGACGACCACAGCTACCCCGCAACAACGAGCGAACTCATCGCCAGCTACGGCGACACTGAACTCACCCTGCAGAACGGCACCGAAACCGTCGGCGACATTCTCGGCCGGTTCGGCGAGGAGACCTTCAGCGATCCGGCCGCGGTCCGAGAGACGTTGTTCGCCGGAGTCAGCCACAAAGCGATCGGCCGTCGGTTTTACAGCGACCGCGACCCGGCTACGACGGGCGAGGACGGCCCGACACAAGTGTCGTTCTGATCGACCCATCGCTCTCGTTGCGTCACCAACGTCCGTCGACGAGCAAACCCGCTTGAGTCGATACGCGAAAGCCGGCCGACCGATTCGTTCAGTCGATTCTCTTGATTCCGCCGTCGAGTGAGAGCGGAAGCCGCCCTTTTTTGTAACCGACGACGGGCCCGTTGGGTCGCATCCGAAAGACGACCACCGGCCGGTGTCCGACATCCGGCTGTTCGGCGGCAATCCGCCGCCAGTCGTCGTCCGGAAACGACGAACAGTCGACAAGGAGAACAATGCCGCCGGCGTGGGCATCGAGTTGGCCGTCGGTTTTTGTTTTCACCGTGTCGCGAACGGCTGTCAGCGGCGAGTCAACCGACCGTCGGCTTGGCGGTAGCGGCCGGGTGACCTCGACGAGCACACCGTTCGAGCCGTCCGATCCCGGCGGGTCCGCACGAAAGTCGATCGAATGGCCGGTCGTCACCTCGATTTCCGGGGTGATTTCGTAGCCCGCGTCGAGGAGGATTTTGGCGACGTTGAACTCGCCCATCGCGGCGGTCATTCGGGTGAGATCGAGATACTCGCTCGTACCGAGTTTGCCCGCCATCTCGGCCTGATACGGATCCAGCGCGCCGGTGTGCAACACCGTTTCGTAGTGTGATAGCGCTTGCTCGGCGGTCGCATCCGGAAAGCCCGCCGCGTGATCGACGAAGAACTCACGAGTCGTCTCGCGGCCGTCTTTCGAGAGAAACACCGGGAGGAAAAACCACGAGAGATGCGGATAGGGTTCGAGCCAGGGCGACTCCATGTGGAGTTGGGCCAGCAGTTCGCGTTCGGCCCATCGTCTGACCGGATAGGAGACCTCTTCGAAGCCGTACTTATCGGTCTTCCAGAGCGTTCGGGGGGTTTCGGTGTTGCCGAGCCAGTAGGCTCCGGGGCCGCCGTTGACACCTTTCGGCCCGTCGCCGGCGTCGGTCCAACAGACGAGCGCGATGTCGCCATTGTCCATCTCGAAGCGCCGCGCGTCATAGCCCGATGGCGGCGCAAACCACGTGTTCTCCATCGTCGCCCCGAGGTTCGCGTCGAGTGGGCCGAGGAGGTCGCTGCGGAGTCGCTCGAGCGACCAGCGGCCGGGTGCGTATCGAAACCGAAGCGGTCGTGCCACAGTCGGCTCTCGGTTCGCGTCCAGTTACGTGTTCTGACTTCCGTAGCGCGCCGATCGGTCGCCCGAGGCTCCGGAACATGAACAACCGTTAGGTATTTATCGGGTTCAGTCCAAGGTACGGTATACCATGTCAATGGGATCGTACGACGACGCAGAGCACGAGCGACGAGAACAGAAGACGGCGACCGTCGATGCCGATTTCGAGCAGGAACGAGACGAGTTCCGCGGCTCGCTGACCTACGACACGGGCGAGTCAGCAGACGATTTGCTCGCGCAGTTCGAAGAGATACGCGATACGTGATTGGCTTCCCGGTGTTCCGGTTTCTCCAACCATCTCTTGCATTTTCTTTACGCTAGCGACCCGCTCGCGCTGCCGACCGGGTCAGCCAGATCGATGTCGCCGAGACGACCGTCACGGCGACGACGTGACCTGATACCGCGAGCAACAACACCGGCTGCTCCAGCAGAAACGGTACCAACACCAGTTGCGTGAGCGCATAGCCGACGTTCGCGAGATCAAGCCGAATCAGTCGGTCTGCGGTCAGCCGGTCGCCCGGGAACGTCATTGCGCGCCACAGCGAGACGACCGCAACCCACCACGAGGTGCCGATCCGGTAACAGAGATCCCAACAGACCAACAAGACGAGGTAGATCACGACGATCGGGATCTCGTCGCCGAACAACGACTCGAGCAGCGGATCGCTCGCAGTCTGTGGATCGAACACGAACAGGTGGACGATGAGCGCAATGAATGCCAGCACGGAGAGGACGACCTCGATACTCGAACCGAACAGCAGTCTGTAGTAACTTTCGGGAACGACCATCTCGCGGTTGGCCCGACCCAGTCGGTGCATTGCGAGGCTCCCCGCGGCCGCAACAAACACGGCAGCCGTTCCCGCCAGTGCGGCCGACCAGAGGTCATAGAACCACGCAAATACGAGAATGCCGGCCTGAAAAATCGCCACCTGTAACGCAATCGCTTGGGCTTCGGTGAGTTCGATTCCCGGAAGCGCGCCGACGATGCTCTCATACACCCACGTCTGGCCGTACTCCGGCGTGCCAGTCCGTCTCGGATGGCCGTCCCTGTTCACGGCCGACTCCCGAGCAGCGTTCGGAGTCGTTGTGTTGGCCCGCCCCGAGTCGGTTTGGCGTCGTCGTCACCGTCGCCGTCGCCATCGTCGGCCTCGGCTTCGACGGTGAGTGCCTCGCCGACCGCCTCGTCGAACGATAGCCGTTCGCGGGGAAGTACGTCTTGGATCGAGTGGTCAGTAACGACGACGCTGTTTTTGACGCCGTCAATCAGGGGGCGGGCGACCGCGGGGTCGACATCGGTCACGAACCGGATCCACCACGACGAGAGCCGCGGGGTCAACACCGGAACCGGAACCAAAATCAGTTGTCCGCCGAGATGTGCGCGGGTTCGCCGCAGAATCTCGGCGTACGTCAGCACGTCGGGGCCGCCAATCTCGTAGGTTTCGCCCGCGGTTTCCGGGGCCTCGAGCACCCCAACGAGATAGCCGATCACGTCGGCAATCGCGATCGGTTGACACTTCGTGTGAACCCATTTCGGCGTGATCATCACCGGTAGTCGCCCGGCGAGTTGGCGGATGAGCTGAAAACTCACGCTGCCCGCTCCGATGATGATCGCCGCGCGCAACACGGTGAGATCGTACTCGCCGAGTCCGAGCACTCGTTCGACCTCCCGGCGCGAGCGGAGATGCGGCGAGAGGCTATCGCGGTCGGCACCCAGTCCGCCGAGATAGATCACGCGGTCGACGCCGGCCTCGCTTGCGGCCTCCGAAAAAATCCGTGCGGCGCGTCGGTCGCGTTCGGCGTAGTCCTCGCCCGCGCCCATCGAGTGGATGAGGTAGTAGGCAGCGTCGACATCGAGCGCGGGGCGGAGGCTGCCGGGGTCGAGCACGTTGCCTTCGACAACGCGAACCTCGCTGGGCCCGTCGTACCGGCTCGCCTCGCGCGTTAACACCGTGATGTCGTGACCAGCATCGAGCAGGGCCGCAACGAGGTTGCTCCCGACGAACCCCGTTGCGCCCGTGACGAGCACTCTCATTGTCTAGACAACGAACGCCCGCCGAATAACTGTTGGCTCGTCATCGGGTGGTCGCCCCGTGGACAGCGGGCCGTCGAGTCGCGGTCATCGCTCTTCGTCGCGGCTTCGACGCTCGCGCATGCTCTGCCGCGTGAACTGTGGCCGCGCGCGCAACCCGGTCGGTTGTTTGAACGAGCGGTACAGAAAGAACACCATCGGGACGGTCAGCCCCAAAATCACCAGCGAGATCCGCCACTCGTTGGCAAACGCGTACACGATCGAGGCCGACAGCAAGCCGACGGCGACGATGATCGAGTAGGAAATTCGCTTTGCCAGCTTGTCGAGCACGTGGTTTTTGTCGTCGATCTGGACGTTGACGGTGAGATTGTCGCGTTCGACCGTATCGAGCACGCGGTCGAGCTTTGGCGGCACCGTGAACAACGCTTGGGCCGTCTCTTGGAGCTGTTCGCCGCCCTTGTTCGCGAGTCGTTTGATCGTCTCCTCGCGGTAGCCCTTTTCGGTCAGGTAGTCGGTGGCGACCTTGATGAAGTCGAAATCCTCGTCGAGTGTTACACAGACCCCCTCGACGACGGTGGCGACCCGGAGCACGAGCGCGAGGTTCCGCGGCAGTCGCAGCGGGAACTCGTAAATCGTCGACTCGACCTGCTCGATGATCTGATTGACCCGGTACTGTTCGATATCCTCGCCGCGGGCGTCCGCAATGGCGAGTTCCAATACGTCGCCCATTACCTGCCGGTCGGCCGTCGGACTGAGCGTTCCCATGTCGATGAGCGTGTCGAGAATCGCCTCGATGTCCTGGTTGGCGACCGCGATGTAGAACTCGACGATCTTGTCCTGAATGAACGGATCGACCGTTCCCGACATGCCGAAATCGTAGAAGATAATCGTGCCGTCGTCTCGCACCGAGAGATTGCCGGGATGCGGATCGGCGTGAAACACGCCATCGACGATGATCATCTGGAGATACACGCGCTGGAGCGTCGTCGCCAACGCGGTGCGATCGACTCCCAACTCGTCGAGCGCCGCGATGTCGTTGATTTTGGTTCCCGGCAGGTACTCCATGGTCAGCACGCGTGGGCTCGACGCGGCGGTGATGGGTTCGGGAATGTCGATGCGGTCGTTCTCGGTGAAGTTACCCCGAATCTCTTCGAGAATGTCGCGTTCGCGGCTGTAATCCATCTCCTGGCGAATGGTTTTCGCGAACTCGTCGGCGAGGCTGTCGAGCGAAAACGCCCGTCCCTCGCCGAGAAACCGAACCAGAATCGGAATCGACCACCGCAACACCTTCAGGTCGGCCTCGACGAGCGATTCGATGTTTGGCCGGCGGACTTTGACGGCGACTTTTTGCCCCTCGTACCCCGCGAGATACACCTGACCCAAACTTGCGCCGCTGATTGGATCGGTGTCGAACTCGTCGAACACCTCGTCGACGGGCCCCAGTTCGTCCTCGATAACGAGTTTTGACTCGCTCCACGGCGCGGGCGGCACGTCGTCTTGGAGGCTCGACAGCACGTCGATGTACGCCTTCGGCATGATGTCGGGCCGCGTCGAGAGCAGTTGGCCGAGTTTGATGAACGTCGGCCCGAGCGTCAACAGCGTCTCGAGGAGAACCGACGCGCGCTCGCGCTGCATTTCGGTCGTGACGGTTCGACTGCGACCGAACACGAAAAACCGCCGGCGGTCGCGGAGATAGGCGACGATCAGCGGAAAAAAGCCGTAGGCGACGACGACGAACCGCCAGTACGCACGCAGAGAGACCAGCGTAACCACCTACTCCGCGGCGGCGTCGATTGGAATTGGCTTGGCCTCGTCGCCGGCTTTCGGGATGCGGATTTCGAGCACCCCGCGGTCGATTTCGGCAGTCGCGTTCTCGCCGTCGGCCTCGCGCGGCAGCGGAAGTTCGGCGTCGAGAAACAGCGGACGATCCTCGCGGAGGTACTGGAACTCGGGGGGAACCGCCTTCTCGCGGCGGGCTTCGATGACGAGTTTCTTCGCCTCGGCGCTGATTTCGGCAGTTTCGGCGGTGACGCCCGGCACGTCGAGAACGAGCAGATAATGATCGTCGGATTCCAACAGATCCGCAAACACCGCATCAGGAAGCTCACGAAGCGCGTCGCGCAATGCTGTCATACACAGTGCTACGGCCGGGAGGTGCAAAAACACCGTGGTCGCCGTCGGTCGTTCCGTTTGCGTCACGTTCGCCCCCGGCCAGCCGTCGGCTTATTGGGCCAGCGCCCCGAACGACTTCCCATGAGCACAGACGACAGACGCCAGTCGGGCTTCAAACGCCGGACGCGCGTCGACGACGCTCGCGCGACGCTTCTCGACGCGTTCGAGCCCCACGACCGCACCGAACGGGTACGGCTTGCGGTGGCCGACGGCCGCGCAGTCGCCCGGTCGCTCACCGCGCCTCATCCCGTGCCCGGCTACGACCGTGCCGCCATGGACGGCTACGCGGTTCGCGCCAGCGACACCATCGGTGCGTCCGACCGCGCGCCCGCGTTACTGACCCAGCAGGCCCGTGACAGCGAGGTCGCCCCCGGCGGCGCGGTTCGGGTGCACACGGGCAGCGAACTCCCCGCTGGAAGCAACGCGGTCGTCATGATTGAACAGGTCACCGAAGTCGGCGACGACCTCGAAGTGTTTTCGCCGGTTGCCGAGGGCGAAAACGTCGGCGACACCGGCGAGGACGTCGCGAAAGGCCAAACGCTCTATGAACCGGGCCACCGGCTTCGTCCCTCGGATCTCGGCCTGCTCAAATCGGTCGGTCTCGCAGAGGTCGAGGTGTACAAGCCGCCGACCGTCGGCGTCATTCCCACGGGCGAGGAACTCGTCGACTTCGACCCCGACCCCGGCGAAATCATCGAAACGAACGGGCTGACCGTCTCGCGACTGGCCGAGCGCTGGGGAGCCACACCGACCTACCGCAACATCGTTACCGACGAGCCGTCGGCGCTCCGTGCGGCGGTACAACGGGATCTGACGAAGGACATCGTCGTCACCACCGGTGGCTCATCGGTCGGCGAGCGCGACCTCATTCCGGAGGTCGTCGACGACCTGGGCGAGGTGCTGGTTCACGGCGTCGGCCTCAAGCCGGGCCACCCGGTTGCGCTCGGCGTCGTCGAGAAAACGCCGGTTCTCATGCTGCCGGGCTACCCGGTCGCCTGCATCGTCAACGCGGTGCAGTTCCTCCGCCCGGCGCTCAAACGAATGGGACACCTGCCTCGCGAGCCGGTTCCCACACGCGAGGCGACGCTCGCGCGCAAAATCGCCAGCGAACCCGGTACGCGGACGTTCGCGCGGGTGGCGGTCGATCCGGCCGATGGGAACACAGCCGCTGACGACGCAGCCACTGAGGACGCTACCGCTGACAACGCGGCCGCGAGCGAATACCGCGCGACGCCGACCCGGACGAGTGGCTCCGGCGTGCTGTCGAGCGTCGCGCTCGCCGACGGCTGGGTTGTCGTTCCCGAGGCGCGCGAGGGCTACGCCGCCGGCGACCGGGTCACCGTCGAATACTGGGAGGCGCTGCAATGACGAAAAAACAGTTCCGCACGCTGGCGGATCCCGAGACCGTCGAAAAAACCATCACCGGCCTCGACCTCGATCCGGGAACCGAAGCAGTCGCGCTCGAAGACGCACACGGGCGTGTGCTCGCCGACCGGGTTGACGCCGCAATCGACGTTCCCGGGTTCGACCGCGCCTCGATGGACGGCTATGCGGTTCGCGCCCGCGACACGGTCGGTGCCGATGAGGCGGATCCGGTTCATCTCGCGCTGGCCGGAACGGTTCACGCCGGCGAAGCACCCGGCGTTTCGGTCGCGCCGGAGTCGTGTGTCGAGGTCTCGACCGGGGCTGTCATGCCGCCCGAAAGCGATGCCGTCGTCGTCGTCGAACGAACGGACGAAACGAGCCGCGAAGACGGTGCCACCGAAATCGCGATCCGAACCGCCGTCGCGCCCGGCGAGAACGTCATGACCGCCGGCAGCGACATCGCCGCCGGCGCGCGGGCGCTCGGACCGGGCACCCGGCTCACACCCCGCGAAATCGGGTTGCTCTCGGCGCTCGGTGTCGAACGGGTCGCCGTCCGCGCGAAACCACGGGTCGGGATTCTCTCGACGGGCGACGAACTCGTCCGTCCCGGCGAGTCGCTCGATTCCGAGCGCGGCCAGATCTACGATGTCAACAGCACCACCGTTGCGGCGGGTGTCGAGGCCGCCGGCGGTGAACCGGCCGTCTATCCGCACGCCGGCGACGACGTTGCTGAAATGGAACGGCTGCTTCGAACGGCCGCCGCCGAGTGCGATCTCGTCATCTCGTCGGGGTCGACCTCGGCGAGCGCGGTCGACGTCATCTACCGCGTGATCGACGAGCAAGGCGAGTTGCTGCTTCACGGCGCGGCGGTCAAACCCGGCAAGCCGATGCTCGTTGGGCGGATCGACGGCGATGCCGACGACTCATCCGACGACACCAGCCCGTCGGCGTACATCGGGTTGCCGGGCTACCCCGTTTCTGCACTCACGATTTTCCGGCGGTTTGTCGCACCCGCAATCCGGTCGGCCGCCGGGCTCCGCGAGCCCCAAACCGCGACGCTTGAGGGCCGGATGGCGACCGAGGTGCGCCACCCGCAGGGTCGACTTCGACTCATGCCGGTCGGCCTGGTCGAGGACGCGTCGGGAGCCCGTCTCGTCTACCCGGTCGACAAGGGGTCGGGGGCGACGACGAGTCTGGTCGAGGCCGACGGCGTCGTCGCAATCGACGCTGACACCGACTATCTCGCGGCCGACGAACCCGTTTCTGTCCAGCTGTTTTCACCCGACGTGCGGCTGCCGACGATGCTCGGAATTGGCGAGGACGACCCGGCGCTCAACGAACTGTTGGATCTGCTCGACCGCCCCCGATACCTCCCGCTTGGCAGCCGCGAGGGCTTCCGTCGACTTCGCGACGACGTTCCCGATGTCGCCGTCGTCGCCGGGCCGCTCGATGCCGACCACGACGCGGTCGACCTCGGGGGTTGGACGCGCGAGTGGGGTCTGCTCGTTCCCGACGGCAATCCCGACGACCTCTCGTCGCTCGCGGATCTGGTCGACCGCGACGTGCGGTTCGTCAACCGGCCGACTTCTTCGGGCCTCCGGACGAGCCTCTCGCGCGCGGTGGCCGACCTCGCCGACGAACGCGGCGTTTCACGGCACAGCCTCGTCGAGTCGATCGACGGCTTTTCGGCGACTGTCAACGCGTTCGAGAGCCCCGCCCACCGCCTGGCGTCGGGTCGAGCGGCTGTCGGCCTCGGTCTGCGGACGACGGCGGACAAACACGATCTGGGGTTCGTTTCGCTCGGCGACCAGCCGGTTCGACTGCTCGGCAACGCCGACCGCCTCGACAAACCCGCGTTCGACCGGCTTGAAACGGCGCTCGCAGCACTTCCCGCGCACTGTTCGTCGCTGTCGGGCTACCGGTTTGCCGGCGAGTAACGCGCTTCGGATGGCGGTGCGATCGCTGGTTTCTGCCGGCTGTGTCGATCGCGTCGACGCCCGACTCGCGGGTCGCTGTCAGCGGTCGGCGTCACCGAGTGTAGCGTCGTCGCCATCACCGGTCGTCTCTCCGATTCCGTCGATCGGGAGCGACTCGAGTTGGGCGGCGACCGCAGCGGCGTCGGCGGCGACGGTTTCGTACTCGACGTCGGCCTCGGTGGCGACCGCGCGGACGTGTGTTGCCAACAACGACAACGCCTGCAACCCTTCGTCGTACTCGCCGTCGGTCCGCCGCGAGACGACCGTATCGACCGTGTCGTCGGCGTGAATAACCCCGACGTGGAGCGCGGTCAGATCGTTGGCGGTCAGCAACTCGCGTGCGCGGTCTCGTTCGGTCTCGAAGCGGTCTGTTTCGCTCATGAACCTGCTACGCAGAGAACGCAGAAAAGAAACCGGACTGCGGCGAACGGATCAGTCCGGCCGTGGGCGGGCGATGTAGAGCGAACTGGTGATAGAGAACGGATCGTACACCGACTGGTGGCACTGACAGTAGACGCGGTCTTCGGCGTCGTATCGCGGTGCGTCGGGCGCGATTTTGTACCCCGGCACGCAACAGAAGTGCGTACACTTGTTGAGCCACGCAATAACGCCTTGTTCGGTGCTGGCTTCGAGCCACTCGTCGTCCGCAGCGGCGTCCTCAACGATCGGCGAGCGGAGTGCGATCACGGGCAGTTGCTGATCGGTTCCCTCCGATCGCCAGACGGTCGCGGCGGGTTTACCGACGCCGGCCGCGCCGATGTCGTTGCCCCACTCCTCGTAGTCGTCGAGATCGCTGATATGGATTCGATCGCCCTCGCTTTTTTCTTCTTGCTGCCATTCGTAGCTCGGACTCGGCCCCGAAAGAAGGTAGTTGTCCGAGTCGAACCCGGGTTCGAGCCCTTCGTAGGACTCGTGGCCGCAGTACTGGAACCACTCCTGTGAGTAGGTGAGTCCCCCGAGTTCCTCGCGGGCGATCTCGACCTCGACGCCCTCGACCTCCTCGGTGTCGATTTCGGGCCAGATGCCTCTGAGATAGCCCTCGTCGTCGATTTCGATCGGCACCTGTGGCATGCCGTGCGGTGCCGGTCCGCTGACACGTTCGATCACCATCGCTTCGACGGGACCACCACCGGCACCCGCCGCGGTCGTCAGCGAGTTGACCGTGACTGCGCCCGTCGCCCCGACGCCGGCGAGGGCTGCGCCGCCGACGACGCCCTTGACGAACCGCCGCCGCCCGGATTCTGCGGGGTACTTGTCATCTGCGCTCATGGCTGTTTCTCGGGTCGGACGGCTAAAAAGGATGACGAATGGGCGAGCGTGGGCCCACATGCGGGTCGCCAATACGTGCGCACGCACCGCGCCGTCTACCCGTGCGTGTTCGAGTTCTCCCCATTGTGCTGCACGAACCACTTCGTTTCGACCCGACCGACGGGGTAATCGGCTCTTTGTGGTTGTCGTTGGTTCCGACGTATCCCTCCACGCAAGTTGGTGAGACTTTTACCAATGGCTTGTAGTATCATACGGTATGCAGTTACATAACCGGGGGGTTCGCCAAGACGTCCGTGAGCTGGGAGCGTTGCTTGGTGACGTCCTGAAAGAACAGACATCGACCGGGTCGTTTCAGACCGTCGAGGAGCTTCGACTCGCCGCCATCGCCTACCGCGACGGCGAAACCGACTCCCGACAGCGACTGCGCGAAACGTTCGAACAGCTCTCGCCCGACGAGGAGGGCGACGTTGCCCGCGCGTTTGCGACCTACTTCGAACTGATTAATCTCGCCGAGGAACGCGAACGGGTTCGTGCGGTTCGCTCGGGCTCCCAAGCAGGGACGCTCGACGACAGCCTCGATCAGACGGTCAAATCGCTCGCAGACGAAGGCGCAGACAGCGACACCGTCGCCGGCATTCTCGACGACGTGCTCATCGAACCGACGTTCACCGCCCATCCGACGGAGGCTCGCCGTGGCACGGTCAAGGCGAAACTCCGCTCGATTGCCGACCACATCCAGACGCTCGACGAGCGCAATCTGACCGACCGTGAAAAAGAAGACGTCTGGCGGGACATCGAGGCCGAGGTCACGAGTCTCTGGCAGACCCGACAGGTTCGTCAGCGCCCTCCCGAACCGCTCGACGAGGTGCGAAACATTCAGTGGTATCTCGAAAACACGCTGTTCGATGTCGTCGGCGAGGTGTACAGCGAGTTCGAGGACGTCGTTACCGACGAGTACCCCGACATCGACCTGCCAAAACTCTTCGAGTTCCGCTCGTGGGCCGGCAGCGACCGCGACGGCAACCCGTACGTGACCGTCGATGTCACCGACGAAACGCTCAGCACCCAGCGATCAATCGTTGTCGAACGCTACCGAACCAGACTCAAACGGCTGTCGGCCGTGTTGAGCCAGGACGGCGACCGGTATGCGACGACGGGGGCGTTTCAGGCCTCGCTTGACGCCGATATCGAGCGCTTCCCGTCGGTCGCCGAGGAGGCCGAAGAGCGCTACCCGGACGAACCCTACCGCCAGAAGTTCCGGCTCATGCGCGAGCGACTCAACCGAATCGATGACGTTCGCCCCGGCGGCTACGACGACGATGCGGAACTGCTGACCGACCTCGAAACCGTTGACGCCAGCCTGCGCGCCTACGGCGGCGAAGACATCGCCGACGCCTTCATCGAACCGCTCATGCGACAGGTCAGCACGTTCGGCTTCTCGCTCGCCAGCCTCGACCTTCGTGACCACCGCATCCAACACACCGAGGCAATCGACGAGGCGCTCGCCGCCGAGGGAATCGACTACCGCGGCCTCGACGAGGACGAGCGCGTCGAACTGTTGACCGACGCCATTTTGCAGGACGAACCGATTATCGACCCCGAGTCGCCCGGCGATGTCTCGGAGACGGCACAAAAGGTGCTCGGTCGGTTTGCCGCGCTCAGCGACTGGCAGACGGAGTACGGCAAGGAGGCTATCGATACCTACTGCATCTCGATGACCGAGGAGCCGAGTCACGTGCTCGAAGTGCTGTTCTTGGCCGATCAGGTCGGCGTTGTGTCGCTGCCCGACCACGTCGGCCTCGATGTGGTTCCGCTGCTCGAAACCGAGGCTGCACTCAACGGTGCGGATCGGATCATGGGCACGCTGTTCGAAAACGAGGCGTACGGACAGGCGCTCGCGGCCCGTGACAACACCCAGGAGATCATGCTGGGCTACTCCGATTCGAACAAGGAAAACGGCTTTCTGGCCGCCAACTGGGATCTGTACAAAAACCAGCGCCGGCTCGCCGAAATCACCAACGAGTACGACGTGACGATGCGACTGTTCCACGGTCGCGGCGGCTCGATTTCGCGCGGCGGCGGCCCGATGAACCGCGCGCTGTTGGCCCTGCCGAACGAGACGGTCACTGGGCAGGTCAAGTTCACCGAACAGGGCGAGGCGATCGCCGAAAAGTACGGCACGCCCCGCATCGCCGAGCGCAACCTCGAACAGATGCTCGATGCACAGATTCGCGCGCGCCAGCGAGCGCTCGAAGAACCCGTTGAGGAGGTTCCCGACGCCTGGACCGAGGCGATGAACACGATGGCGGCGGCCGCCCGCGAGACATACCGTGATCTCCTCGAAACCGACGGCTTTGTTTCGTACTTCGAGCAGGCGACGCCGATCACCGTGATCGAGGATCTCAACCTCGGCTCGCGCCCGGCCTCGCGGTCGACGGATCGTTCGGTGGAGGATCTGCGGGCGATTCCGTGGGTGTTCTCGTGGACGCAGTCGCGGTGTATTCTGCCCGGCTGGTTCGCGATCGCCTCCGGCATCGATGCCTACCTCGCCGATGGCGGCGAACTCGACACGCTCGCCGAAATGTACGAGGAGTGGCCGTTCTTCCGGACGACGTTCGATCGGGCCACCATCGCGCTTGCACGAACGGATCTCGAAATCGCCGACGAGTACGCCGCGCTCGCCGACCCCGAACTCCGCGAGGAGTTCCAGCCACGACTCGAAGCCGAGTACGAACAGGCGGTCGACTACCTCCTCGACATCACCGACCGCGACTCGTTGCTCCGACGCGACTGGCTCGCCGAGAGCCTCGAACGGCGCAATCCCTACGTCGACCCGCTCAACCTGCTTCAGACGCACTTGTTGAGCCAGACGCACCTCACCGAAGCCGAAGAACGAACCCTTCGGCTCACGGTCAACGGCATTGCGGCCGGCATGAAAAACACCGGATAAAACCGGTTCGGTTTCGATCAGTTTTTTCGCTGTCGACGCCGTCAGTCGGAGCCACTTAGCTCGCTGCTAACTCCTCAGCGACGACACTCACGTCGAGTAGATCGGGGTCGACCGCGAGGTCGGTCTGGCCCCTGGCGAAATCCGGAACTGACTGCCGGCAGTAAAATACCGCGCGAACCGTCGGATTCACGTTTTTCGCGAGCGCAACGCCGGTCGCCTCGGCAGCGTCGGTCAACACCAACAGCGCGGCGGCCGCAACGTCGGCCTCGGTGAGTGTTTCGGTGTTGACGATGCGTTCAATTCGTCTGACGACCATTCCCTCGGCTTCGAGCGCGTCACCCAATCCGTCGGGGTCGGGACCGGCGACGATGGCGATCTCACTCATTACTCGTACTCGATGGTCGCCGGGGGTTTGTGTGTCACGTCGTAGACGACGCGGGCGACGGTCTCGTTCTCACCGGTGATGCGGCTCTGGATGCGCTGGAGCGTTCCCCAGTCGATTTCCTGGGCGCGCGCGGTCATCCCGTCGCGGCTTTCGACCGACCGAACGGCAACAACCCACCCGTGAACGCGGTTGTCGCCCTTGACGCCGGTCGCCTTACCGATGACCGCCGCAAACGCCTGCCAGGGCTCGTACTCGGCGAGTTCTTCCTCGACAACGTGACACGACTCTCTTGCGATGTCGACCTTTTCTGGCGTGATTTCGCCGATCACGCGCACGGCCAGACCGGGGCCGGGAAACGGCATGCGCTCGGAGATGATCTCCTCGAGATCCAGTTCGCGTGCGACCTCGCGAACCTCGTCCTTGTAGAGGTCACGAACCGGCTCGACGATTCCCTCGAAATCGACGAGTTCGGGGAGCCCACCGACGTTGTGGTGCGATTTGATGTTGCCCTCGCTCTCGATGCGGTCGGGGTAGATGGTTCCCTGCACGAGGAAGTCGGCGTCGGTTTCCTTGGCCTCGCGTTCGAACTCGCGAATGAACTGCCCGCCGATGACGTGGCGTTTCTCTTCGGGATCGGTGACGCCTTCGAGCGCGTCGAAAAACCGCTCACGAGCGTCGACAATCTGCAGACTCTCCATGAACGAAAACGTCTCGCGGATCTGGTCTGTTTCGCCCTTTCGCATCAACCCCGTGTCGACGTAGACTGGGGTGAGTTGCTCGCCGACCGCGCGGTACGCCAGCGTGGCGGCAACCGAGGAGTCGACCCCGCCCGAAAGCGCGATGATCGCGTTCGCATCGCCAATTTGTTCGCTGATCGATTCGACCGCCTCGTCGATAAAGTCGTCCGTGTTGACCATTTATACTGTCGCCTCGGTTTCGGTGTCGGTGTTGTTTTCGCGTTCCACATCACCCGCTGTCGACTGGCTGCGCTCGATCACCGCGTCGAGAAAGCCGACGAACGGCGGGCTTGCGCGGTCGGGCCGCGAGCGGAACTCGGGATGGAACTGCGTGCCCAAAAAGAACGGGTGGTCGTCGAGTTCGAGAATCTCCATTCGGCGGCCCGCACGACCCGAGAACCGGAGGTTTTCGGACTCCAGTCGCTCGATGTACTCCGGGTTGACCTCGTAGCGGTGGCGGTGCCGTTCGGTGCAGCTCTCGGCGTTGTAGATGTCGGCCGCCAGCGAGCCGGCCTCGATCCGTGTCTCGTGAGCGCCGAGCCGCATCGTGCCGCCCATGTCGTCGATCTGCTTCTGTTCTGGCAGAATGTCGATCACGGGGTGTGGCGTTTCCTCGTCGATTTCCGCCGAGTGGGCGTTTTCGAGCTCCAACACGTTGCGTGCCTGTTCGATGACCGCCATCTGGAAGCCCAGACAGAGCCCGAGGAAGGGAATGTCGTGCTTGCGGGCGTATTGCACCGCGTCGATTTTGCCGTCGGTGCCACGCGAGCCGAAGCCGCCGGGAACGATGATTCCGTCAGCGGCTTCGAGCCGCTCGGTGTGTTCGTCGTGCATTTTGTCGGCATCGACCCAGAGCACGTCGACGTCAACCTCGCGTTCGATGCCGGCGTGTTTGAGCGCCTCGTGAATCGACATATAGGCGTCTTCGAGGCCATACTTGCCGACGAGCGCAACCTGAACCGTTTCGGTTCGTTCGCGGGTGACCAGTTCGCGCCAGCGTTGGGAGCGTTCGGCCGCCGGGAGTGCCTCCGTGGCGATATCGAGGCGCTTCATGACATACTCGTCGAGCCCTTCCTCTTCGACCATCAGCGGGACGTGGTAGATATCGGGCACGTCGGGGTTCGAAAACACGGCCTCGGTGGGCACATCGCAAAAGCGCGCGATCTTCGTTTTCGTCGCGGCTTCGAGTTTGTTCTCCGAGCGCCCGACGAGAATGTCGGGCTGCAGGCCGATCGAGCGGAGTTCTTTGACGCTGTGTTGGGTGGGCTTTGTTTTCTGCTCGCCGTTCATCGAGTACGGCACGAGCGTGACGTGCATGAACAGCAAGTCGTCGTCGCGCTCCTCGCTGGCGAACTGCCGGAGGGCCTCGAGAAACGGCATCGACTCGATATCGCCAACGGTGCCACCGATCTCCACGATACAGACGTCGGTTCCCTCGGCAGCCTCGCGAATCCGGCGTTTGATGTCGTCGGTGACGTGCGGGATAATCTGGACCGTTTTGCCGAGGTAGTCGCCCGCGCGCTCGGCATCGATGACGCTCTGGTAGGTTTTGCCCGTGGTCACGTTGTGGTCGGAGGTCATGTCGATGCCGAGAAACCGCTCGTAGTTCCCCAAATCGAGGTCGACCTCGCCGCCGTCTTTGAGCACGTAGACCTCGCCGTGCTCGTAGGGGTTCATCGTTCCCGCGTCGACGTTGAGGTACGGGTCGACTTTCACGGCGGTGACGTCGAAGCCGGCGTTCGCCAGCAAGCGCCCGGTGCTCGCGGCGGTGATTCCCTTGCCAAGCCCCGACATCACGCCGCCCGTTACAAAAATAAACTTCCGCCCCAGCGTGGGGTCATATCCCGTGGTGGGTTCGGTCGGCATACTGACTGTGTGTGAGGTTTCATCAAAACGGTTTCGATGAGGCCGACTGCGTGGACGGCTGTCCACTCGGTTCCCCCGCGAACTTGCCGCGTCCCAACCGCGTCCGACGCCCCGCGTTGCTCACCGATCCGTCCGCTCCACACCATCGAAAGACAGCACAAACTCGCTTCCGAACGCGCTCGCGGGCGTGGTGTATCCCGTCGGTGCCTCGCCGTTACGCACCCGCTCGGCACACGCGACGGCGGCCGACGCGGTCAGTTCGTAGGGATCCGGCGTAAAGAGCACCGATTGAACCGTCTCGCCGGTTCGCTCGCTCCACGCTTCTCCCCAGATCCTCGTGGTGTTCGCGGCTCGTTCGGCGGCGGTCGGGTTCGACACCAAGCGGTCGACGCCCCGGCTCAACAGTCGCTTGGCGGTCGTCGATCCACCGAGCGAATCGAGCAGGCGGTCGGCGCTGACCAGCCGCGACAGCCGATGGGCGGTGTCGACGCCGTCGGGCAGCGCAACGTAGGCCCTGATGGTTTCGATTCCGGTCGTCCAGTACGCCGTCGACACGTCGCCGAGCGGGGCGGTGACGACCCGTTTGCGACCCGATCCGAAGTCGACGGTGCGGCTTCGGCTTGCGGTTGGCTGGTACCGAAGCGAGCCGTGCTCGCGGACTGCACCGCCCGTTCCGAGCCCGTCGATCAGCGTTTTCAGCGTGCCACGCGACAGCGACCCCTCGGCGTCGATGGCAATCGAGAGATGGGTTGCGGTCGGCAGTCGGTCGTGGAGGTGGGCGGCCAGACAGTCGGTGGGGACGACATCGAAGCCGACACCTGGCAGCAGCGTCACGCCGGCGTTGCGCGCCTCGTCGTCGCGGCGCGCCAGTCGCTCGAACACGGTGAGTTCGCCGGTGATGTCGAGGTAGTCGACGCCCGCAGCCAGACAGGCGTCGACAAGAGGGTCGGCGGTTCGTCGAAACGGCCCCGCACAGTTGAGCACGACGTCGATGTCGTCGAGCGCGTCGGCAATCCGCTCGGGTGACCGGAGGTCGAACGTCCGTCGAGCGCAGTGAAAATCGTCGCCGAGCGCGGCGAGGCGTGCCGCGTCGCGCCCGGCGAGCACCGGCGTGTTTCCACGCGAAACGGCGTTTCGGGCGATCAGTTCGCCGGTGTAGCCGTATGCGCCGTAGACCAGTAGCGAGTCCATACTGGCTGTTTTATTCGTCGTGCGAAAAAGTGTCGGCCGGGTTCCGCCGGCCGGTTCGCAGCCGAGGAGCCGACTGCCGCTGTCGAAACCCCGATACGTCCGGCCGCCGAACCAACACTAATGACTCGGGTCTCCGTCGGGCCACGGCTGCACTTCGGCTTTTGCAACCTCTCGTTGTCGCACAGCCGACTCTATGGCGCACTCGGCGTCGCCCTCGACGCGCCCGAACTCACGGTTCGCGCCGCCGCCGCCGAGACCGTTGATGCGCCGTCGTCGATCGAACCGCTCGTCGACCGCGTCTGCTCGCTGCTCGGTGTTCCGGGCGCGTCGGTTTCGCTCGAGGCCGACCTGCCGGCACACGTCGGCCTCGGCAGCGGCACCCAACAGGCGCTCGCGGTCGCCACCGCGGTCGCCGGTACGTACGACCGGTCGATCGACGTGCGTCAACTCGCACCGAAACTGGGCCGTGGCGGTCGGTCGGGAATCGGCGTGGGAACGTTCGAGCAGGGCGGATTCATTCTCGATGCGGGCCATCCGACGACCCGGTTTACCAGCCACCGTCCCGACGACGGCGGGTGGCGGGTGCCGGCGGTCGCCGCCGCCCACCGGATTCCCGACGACTGGCGGTTTCTGGTGGTGGTTCCAGCAATCGATTCCGGCCGGAGCGGTCGCGAGGAGGATGCGAGTATTCGAACCGTCATCGAGGACGCGGAGCCGGCGATTGCCGACCGGATTTCGGGACTTATCACCCGAAAACTGCTGCCTGCGGTCGCCGAGGGAACGGCCGATCGGTTCGGTGAGGCGGTCGCCGAACTCGGCCGACTCAACGGGGCGTGGTACAGCGACGAACAGGGCGGTGTGTACCGTCCGCCGATCGGGAAACTCGTCGCCTCACTCGCCGCCGAACCGGGAATGTATGGGGCCGGACAGTCCTCGTGGGGCCCGACCGTCTACGGCGTGACCGACGCGGCACACGCCGACAACGCGCGCCACGCCGGACAGGCCGCATTGTCGAACGCGGGCGTCGGTGGTGAGGTACGGATTGTTTCGGGGCGCAACCACGGCGCGGTGGTCGATGGCGATCGGTCGGCGGTTGAGACCGATCCGCCGTGAGCGGACACCGATCTGTCGTCGGTTGAGGCCGATCAGTCGTCGCACTCGGCGTAACGGCTAAGCACTCGGAGTCAGACCCAAATGTATGGAAAACTACCCATTCGGAATTTCCCGGCTAGATTCGTTGCTCAAAGGTGGTGTCCCGCCGGGAAGTGTCGTCTTGCTCTCCGGTGAGGCTGGCGCTGGTGCTCGTGAGTTCCTCTACACCAGTGCGGCGATGAACGCGCTCGCACACACCGATGACGACCTGTTCGACCTCTACTACGGCGATCTGCCGCCGTCGGCGTCGGTTCCGCCGGAGATTCACTACGTTTCGTTCACCTCAAGCAAACCGTCGCTCGAACGCGAACTGCGGTACACGCTCGACAGCGACATCGTCGACGCCGTTGCCGACGAAATCCAGTTCTGTGATCTTTCGGTCGAGTACTTTCAGACGAGCCGGATTCCACAGGACTGGTATCTCGGTCGGACGACCGACCTGCGTGATCTCAGCACGCGCCGAAACGACGAATCGGTGCTCAGCGCACTCGGCGAGTATCTGACGGTCAACGCCTCGAACAATCTCGTGTTGCTCGATTCGATCACCGACTTGTTGGCGGCGGTCGGCGACGATCTCGACTGGGGCGACATCACCATGCTCATCCGCGGACTTGCGCGGGCGGCGACACAGTGGGGCGGACTCATTCTCGTCTTGGTCAACGAGGACACCCTGACCGAAACCGAACTCGGCCAGCTGTCGGATGCCGCAAGCGGCACGCTCGGTTTTACGTGGGAAACCGGCGGTTCGAAGCGCTCTCGCGTGATGGTCGTCCGCGAGTTCCGCGGCGTGCTCTCGCGCATCGAAGACGAGGACATTGTTCAGTTTGAGGGCGAAATTCACGAAGGTGGCTACGATCTCAGCAACGTCCGCAAGATTCGGTGACCCAACGTGTGAATATTTAAGTCAGCAGCAACCATTTCGCTGATGTAATGGCGAGCGAACAGGATCAAATCACACTGCCGGCTGAACTCGATGAGTGGCTCACGAGCCGGGTCGACGAAACAGAGCACTCGAAGTCGGCCCTGTTGGCTCGCGCGGTCACGGCCTACCGACTGCTTTCGAACGTGGACGACGACCCGGATGCGTTCGACCGTGAACTCACGGCGCTCGAATCTGTCGATATCGTTGATGGCGACACCGCCGAGCGACTCGACGCGCTTGAATCGGCCGTTGACGACCGGTTCGACGAGCTCAAAGAACGGATTATCGACGTGCTCGAAGAGACTCGCGCCCGCGCACCTGAAGATCACGAGCACCCCGAATTGGTTACACAGCTTGATGAACTATCGGCGGAGCTGTCGTCGCTTCAGACCGCGCACGAGGAGTTGACGACGACACACGAAACGTTCGAAACCACGGTTGACGACGAGTTGTCGGCGCTATCTGAGGAACTCGGCAGCGCCACCGACTCGTTCGAATCGCTCGAAACACGCTCGGATCGCCTCGCGGGCGCGGTCGTCGACCTTCGCCGACGGCTCTCTCGCGTCGAACAGGAGCTGAGCGACCGCCGTGCGCTGGATTCGATCCTCGCAATCGCCCACGAGGAGGGGTTGTCGAAGGCGACCTGCGAGTCGTGTGGTTCAGGTATCGAACTCGGATTGCTTCGCGCGCCGTGGTGTCCGCACTGCGAGGCACGCTTCGAGTCGATCGAGCCACGAAGCTTCTTCCGCCGTCCGTTGTTGACCGTGGCCGACCGCCCCGCGCTCGAAGCCGGCAACCCAGAACCGACGCAGCCTGAACGTATCGCACCGGCCAGCGAATCGGCCGAACCCGAGACAACCAATGAGTGACGAGCCAGCAGACGACGAGGAGCGTGTTGTGCGCAAACCAACAGAGGCCCAACAGGATATTCTGGATGCAGCCGCGGCCAACCCTGCGCTGACAAATGCGGAACTCGCGAAAAAAACCGACACGCGGATTTCGCTTGTTCGCGACACGCTCCGCGAGTTCGACGGTTCGGAGCGCCCCTCACCAGCGCCCGCGTCCGACGCGACCGCCCCGGCGGATTCACCCGAGCAGACGGCGGACGATGACGCGTCGGATCCAGCGGCTGATCCGGGCGACACGCTCGCGCACGACGACCACGAGTCGTTCGACGATTTCGATGACATTTCCGAGGATATCGATCCCCATGAGGCGTTCGAAACCGTCGATGTCGACGAAATCGATACCGACGCGGTGTGGGAGGAACTGCTCGGTGCGGAGGCCGACGCCGCGACGTTCGATGAGGATCCGACCGGCGAACTGACGGCGTCGAAAGCGGCGGCAGAAGTCGGTTCACAGTCGATCGATGAGGACGATCCGATCGACGCCGTAGACCAAGAGTTGTCCGAGAGCGAGGCAGAACCGGCCGAGCCGCAGGATATTTTTGGGGACGGCGAGGAGGCGCTGGTCGACAAACGCGTCTACTGCCAACAGTGTCCACACTTCAGCAAGCCGCCGGCGGTTCACTGCGACCGTGAGGAAACGACCATCGTTGAAGTTCTTTCCGACGGACGGTTCCGACTGAAAAACTGCCCGGTCGTCACCGAGGAGGGGCCGGATCGGAGCTACTTCCAAATCGCCGAAACCCCTGACAACTAACTAGCTGACACCATCGTAACACGTATGCAATTTTGTGCCGAGTGCGGTTCGATGATGCTCGCTGATGGTGACCGAATGGTCTGCACCAACGACGACTGTGGGACGATCGCCGACACCGACACCGAGCGTGCGGCTCAGTTCGTGTCGACGGAGAAACAGCGTGAGGGCGATCTCATCGAAACCGAAGAGGGCGACGAGTTCGAGGGAAAACCGACCGCAACCGACGTGGTTTGCGACGAGTGCGACGCCCGTGAGGCGTGGTACACGATCAAGCAGACCGCCTCCGCCGACGAGCCGCCGACGCGGTTTTTCAAGTGCAAAGGGTGTGGCTACCGCTGGCGCGGCTACAACTGAGCGTGGCTGCGGTGGCCGCTGAGAACGTCGTGAGTGCGTTCGGTGTTGATGAGAGTGGTGTTTTGCTATTGCGTTTGCGTCATGTTTGGGTCACATTTGCGGCGCGTCACTATCGCGTTCGTGTTGCTCGGCCGACCGTGTTGCGGCCACAGCCGCGGAATTCGGTTCTCAAGCCGACTGGGCCGTATATCAGGTTTTAAGCCCGTCCTGCCCCAATGGCGGCTATGGGAATCCTTTCGCGCACCTCCTACGTCATCCGGTCAAAACTGAACGCGATACTCAATCGAACCGAAGATCCCGGCGAGTCGCTCGACTACTCCTACGAGAAGATGCGCGACGAGTTGCAGGACGTCAAACAGGGAATCGCCGACCTGACGACACAAAAAAAGCGTCTCGAAATCCAAAAACGACGGCTCGAAGAGAACGTCGAGAAACACAACAGTCAGGCCCGCGAGGCGGTCTCGCAGGATCGCGACGATCTGGCCCGGAAGGCGCTCGAAAAAAAGAAGTCCAAAATGGCCCAGATCGAGGAGCTTGAAGCGCAGATTGCCGACCTCCAGAACACCCAAGAGAACCTCGTTGAAAAGAAAAACGAACTCCAAAGCCGCATCGAGGAGTTCCGGACAAAAAAGGAAACAATGAAAGCTCGCTACGAGGCCGCCGAGGCCTCGTCGAACGTTTCCGAAGCGCTGACCGGCGTCGGCGACGAGATGGGCAACGTGGCCCGATCGATCGAGCGCGCTGAAGAGCAGACCGACGAGATGGAGGCGCGCGCCGAGGCGATGGACGAACTCCAAGACACCGGCGCGTTCGACGACGCGCTGTCGGACAAGGACAGCATCGACCGCGAACTCGACGCGCTGTCGTCGGATCGCGAGGTCGAATCCGAACTCGATACGCTCAAATCAGAACTTGGAAAATCGCCCAACCCCGACGCCGACGCTGACACCGAAACCGAGGCCGTTGCTGCCGATGTCGAGGTGGACGAGGATGTCGACCTCAAAGCCGAACTCGACGAACGCGAAATCGAGGCCGAACTCGACGAGATCCGCGACGACACGGCCTGATTTCGGTCGCGAGCCGTGGTGGAACAGCGAGCGTCTCGGATGGCACCGTATTTTTAGGTGAGTGCGTCGAGAGCTACTGCCATGGCAGAGAAAATCCTTGTCCCACTCGACGGCTCTCCGCAGGCCCAAAACGCGCTTTCGTACGCCTGTGAAACGTTTCGCGATGCGGAACTTGTGCTCGTCCATGTGTTGACACCCGCCGACAGTGGGGTCGCCCCCGAGGGACTGTTGACTGACGCAGCCGGCGTTGTCGAGCAACAACAGCGCTTTGCCGAAACGTTGTTCGATGAGGCGGTCGAGTACGTCGACGCGGATCGGGCGGTCGAAACCGTGTTGTTGGCCGGCAGTCCGTCCCGCGAAATCGTCGCCTACGCCGCCGACAACGATATCGACGCGATCGTCATGGGCAGCCACGGCCGCGACGGGGCCGCCCGACTCCTGCTCGGGAGCGTCTCCGAAACGGTCGTTCGCCGATCACCCGTTCCGGTGACAGTCGTTCGCTAACGCCGTCGGTCGATGTTTTTATTCGACCCGGCCGACCGACGCGCTCACAGCCGGACGAGCCGTGTCGTCCAAAAGTCAGCAAATGCGTGTTCGAGTGCGGCTTCGGGTTTGCCACCCGCGTCGGTTCTGTCGGTGTGATCGGCTAGCTCCGAGAGCTCCGAGAGTACTGCCCGCTCGCCGGTCAGAATGACGCGGTCGGGGTCGTTCTCTCGAATCTGCGTTTCGACCAGTACGGCGCACTCGCCGAGGTGATCATCGATCTGTTGGTCGCGAATCCGCTCGAATCGCCCCTGTGAGAAGCCGCCTTTCGAGTGATCGGATTTTACGTCGCTCTCGAATCCGTCGAAGCCGATGCGGTGACCCTCGTCGTAGACGCCCACCGCACAGATGTCCGCGCGGACGACGCCGAACACGAGCCGGCCGACGGGTCGAAACCAGCCCGGATCAACGCGGAACGTGCGCTGCCAACTCACGAACGGCTCGGGCATGATTGGCGGTCGAAGTCCGGCGGAGACGACTCCCGCGTCGTCGGTGTAGTAGATGAGCGGCGCGGCGTTGCGGAGCGTGAACGCACAGTCGCCGGCAGCGTCGCCAACCGTTTCGGGAAGCGGTTCATCACCGTCGTCGACGACCGCACTCAATGCGCCCTCGGCACCGCAGTCGATCGATTCGAGTCGCGAGAGCACCGCGTCGAGGCGGTCGCCCCGGAGCGTTTCGGTGCCGCGTGGCTCCCGACCCGCCTCGGTGTCGCGTTCGCTGCGGGCGACGCGGTCTTCGAGCTCGGCGATCTTGTCTTCGAGCCGATTAACCCGTTCCTCGGCGGCCTGGCGGTCGCTGACGGCGTCAGCGCGCCGCTCGGATTCCGCGTCGAGTTGGCGCTGAAGGTGGCGTTTGTCTTCGGTAAGTTCCTCGATCTGCGCCTTGAGTTCGGCGCGTCCGAGCAGCTCGTCGAGCATACCGGAACGCGGTGAGCAACCGACTTGAATGAATGGGTCGCTCTGGCGAATCGCCGGTGTTTGGGCCGCGTTTCGCCGTTGGCGGTGGCGCGGCCGACTCAGGTTCGAGACGTCGGCCGCCAGCCCGCATACCGCAACAGCTCCATTGCGCGGTCGGCGTTGGCCAATAGCACGCGGCGTCGACTCGGGGTTGCTTCGGGGAGCATCGACTCGGGAACCGCCAGCGTGCCCGAGGGCACGCTCGAATCACCGCTTACGGGGAAGTGCCCCGATTCGAGTTTCATGACGAGCGGTGCGTCGAGCCGTTCGACGCCATCACCATCAGCATACAGCTGGCGGTTGACCGCTTCGTGATCGGTTTGTTGAATAACAGCGTGATCGCCGTCGTGCGGTTCGACGTACAGTTCCCCGAGGTAGTAGCCGCCGGAAAATCGTTCAAACATGCTATCCGTGGTACGCTATTTCATGACACGATATAAGGGTTGTCGGAAGCGTTTATATACGACCGCAAACCGACCGCCCGCCGACCGGACTCGTCAGTGGCGGGTTCGGTATCAGCGCTCTGTCAAGTCGGACGTAACGGTTCGCCGTCCGTGTGTTCGGTACGTTCGGTGTTGGTGCCGCGTTAGTGCCACTCGACGTCGACCGATTCGAGCACGACGTCCTCGCGCGGTTTGTCCTTCCGATCGGTTCGAACGGATCCGATTTCCTCGACGACATCCATCCCATCGGTCACCTGACCGAAGACGGAGTGTTTGCCGTCGAGGTGTGGC
This sequence comes from uncultured Haloferacaceae archaeon, assembly GCA_964457485.1. Taxonomy (GTDB): domain Archaea; phylum Halobacteriota; class Halobacteria; order Halobacteriales; family Haloferacaceae; genus PL-Br10-E2g29. The sequence continues at coordinate 34,807 of CAYWFO010000002.1, forward strand.
GTCGGCGCGAGCGTGATGAAAAACTGTGAGCCGTTGGTGTTGGGCCCCGAGTTCGCCATCGAGAGCGTGCCGGCACTGTCGTGGCGGAGTTCGTCGTGGAACTCGTCGTCGAACTGGTAGCCGGGACCACCGCGGCCGGTACCGGTTGGATCGCCGCCCTGAATCATGAAATCATCAATGATTCGGTGAAACAGCACGTTCTCGTACAGCGGTTCGTTTTCGACCGTGTCGCCGGTTTCGGGGTCAGTCCACGCCTTCGAGCCCGTGGCGAGACCGATGAAGTTGCCGACGGTGTTCGGCGCGCGCTCTTCGAACAGTTCGACCTCGATTTCGCCGTGATTCGTGTGCAGTGTTGCAGTTGGGTTTGCCATGTGGGTTGATTGGTCGGCGTGGTGAAAACGCTGGCTTTCTCGCGCTCGACTCCTGCTCGCAAACCCGGGTAGCTTTTTTTAGTGCTCATCGAAGTGCGGGTATGAGTTGGATTCTCTCGGTTCTTGCACTACTAACTGGACTGGTCGCCGGTGGGGTGTTCGCCCTCCTAAACGTCCCGATTCCCGCACCGCCCGAACTCGCGGGTGTCATGGGAATCATCGGTATTTTTCTTGGCTACCGTCTGATTCAGGCGCTGGATGTCGGAATCGACCTTCTCGGTATGATGGGGATCTGATCCCCCGGCTGCGCTGGCCACTATTTTGGCCGACCTAAATCGGAACGTCTTTATGTTTTAGGTGTGCCTAAACCAGTATGGCAGATACCGATCCTGTCGACTCAGTTCATCGAACACACAACCGTCGTCGGTTTCTCGGCATTACTGGAGCCGTAGCCGCCGGAACGGCCGGGCTCGCTGGCTGTCTCGGTAGCGGATCCGAAGGCGATGGCGGCGAGGACGATGACGACCACGGCCCTGAAACGGTGGCGGATGCCGATCCACTCGGCTCGTCGGTCGATCCGTCGGGCGTCTCGTGGGACGACCTCGGCGACCTCGAGGGCACACTTACGGTCTACTCCGGTCGGACGCCAGACCAGATCGATCTCGTTTTCGAGCAGCTAGAGGAGCGCTACGCCGGGCTGACCATTGCTCGTAACTACGACGACAACGACGCACAGGTCAACAGCCTGATTCAGGAGGGTGATGCGACCCCTGCTGACGTCTTCTACTCGCAGGATCCCGGCGCGCTCAACGCGGTCGCCGACGAGGGGCTCACTCAAGAACTCCCCAGCGACGTCGTCGACACCGTTCCGGCAAGTTACCGCTCGCCCGACGGCCTCTGGAGCGGCGTCAGCGGCCGGGTTCGCTCGGTGTTCTACAACAGCGACCGGCTCGACGAGACGCCGTTCGACAGCTGGGACGAGCTGCCGACGGACATCATCTCGTACGCCGAAGACGACCGGTTCAACGGAATCATCTCGACCCGCCCGAACTCCGGGACGTTCCGCGGGTTCATCCAGGCGATGGTCGAGCGCAAGGGTGAAGACACTACCCGCCAGTGGGTTAGCGACTTCATGGAGCACGACCCGACGCTGTACGGCAGCGGGAGCACCCAAGCGGTGGAGGTCAACAACGGCGGCGACGACGACCCGATCATCGGCCTCGGCAACAGCTACTACGCGGCCCGTATTCTCAACGAGGATCCCGACGCGCCGATCCGGGTGGCGTTCACCGAGGGCGACGCGGGAGCGCTCTTCAGCGTCGCGGGCATCTGCGCTACGGCCAACGTCGACGACCCACAGCTCGTCGCCGAGTTCGCCCGACACCTGGTCGCCGTCGAGGGCCAGGAGTTCATGATCGAGGATAACGGCGAGTTCCCCGTCGTCGAGGGCGTGCCGTACGTTGGTGGGCTTCCCGGCCCCGACGAACTCAACTCGCCGGAGTTCGACCTAACGCAGTTTGACATGGATCTCCAGGCGGCGAACGACCTCCTCGAAGACGAAGGCATGATGCCGCTCTAAGCGGCCGCTTGCTTTACACCCGTTGTGCGCCCGACGCCCACGGCCGTCGGGTTGCTCATACCCGCCTTCCGTTTGCAACGTTTCCCGCTCGCGGCTCGATTCGCACTGAGGACTGATTCAAAAAGGTCAAACGGCGGGCAAGCGAACTACTCAACCACTACCCGATCGCGAGAACATGGGATTTATTACTGCACTCACCTCCGCTCGTCCGGTCGAAACCCTCCGACGACGAGTGCGGAATCTCGATCCGTGGATGAGCGCTGTCGCCGCGCTCAGCACCGTCTTCGCGCTTCTCATCGTCACGCCGATGTTCTGGTTGGTCTGGCAGGCCGCCACCGTCGAGGTGGAACGCGCGACGCGCCTCATGTTCTCGTCGGTCACTGCCGAAATCACGCTCAACAGCCTGATGCTGATGGGCGCGGTGACGCTGTTTTCGATTCTCATCGGCGTTCCGCTGGCGTTGCTGACGACGCGGACCGATCTGCCGTATCCACGATTCTGGACGGTCGTCGCCGCCCTGCCGCTCGTGATCCCGAGCTACATCGGTGCGCTTGCGTTCGTCTCGATGTTCGGCTCCGGCGGCGAAATCGATTCCCTTCTGGGAACGTCGATACCGCGGATTCAGGGGCTGTCGGGTTCGATATTCATCATCACGCTGTACACCTATCCGTACGTCTTTCTGACGACTCGGGCATCGTTGCTATCGATGGATAGCTCGCTTTTCGATGCGGCTCGGTCGCTGGACAGCACTCCCGCCGAAGCTTTCCGTCGGGTCACGTTCCCGATTATCCGGCCCGGAATCGCCGCCGGTGCCCTCCTCGCCGCGCTGTATGCCATCTCCGATTTCGGCACGCCGGTGTTCATGCGCGCGAGCGTGTTCACGAGCCGGATCTACGGCGAGTTCAACAACTTTGCCGTCGAGTACGCCGCGCTGCTTGCGCTTCAACTGGTTTCGATTGTCGCGGTCGTTCTCGTCATCGAAGCGGGAATCGGGCGGGACGAGGACACGAGCGGCGGCGGGCAGACGGGCTCGCCGATCCGGCTCGGTTACTGGAAGTGGCCCGCGATGGGGTCGATCGTGGCCCTCGGTATCGTGACGCTCGTCGTCCCGGTAGCGATTTTCGCCGTCTGGCTTTTCCGTAGCCAGGGTCGACGGATTCCCTCGCTCGAGTTCCAGCCGGTGTTCGCGCTCAACTCGGTGTATCTCGCTGCGCTCGCCGCCCTTGTTGCCTGTCTTTTTGCGATTCCCGTCGCCTACTACTCCGCGCGGACGAACTCCCTTCTTTCGCGGATTCTCGAACGAGCGACCTACGTCGGCTTCGCCGTGCCGGGCGTCGTTATCGGGCTTGCGCTGGTGTTTCTGGGCACCCGGACGCTGCCGTCGCTCTACCGACAGGGCGTCTGGCTGCTTGTCTTCGGCTACGTCGTCAGATTCCTCCCGCAGGCGGTCGGTACCGTCCGGTCGTCCGTGCTACAGGTCGACGACGAGATGCTCGAGGCCGCCCGCACACTCAATGTCGGACGGATCGAGGCGTTCCGCCGGGTGACGCTGCCGCTGATCGCCCCCGGTATGGTCGCCGGGGCTGTTCTCGTCTTTTTGACGACGATGAAGGAGTTGCCGATGACGCTGATGATCGGGCCTATCGGCATGGACACGCTCGTCATCAAAGTCTGGCAGGCGCACAACGCGTTCGCCTACCGTTACGCCGCGATTCCCGCGCTGTTGCTAATTGTAATTTCCGGACTCACAATGGTCGTGTTGCTCCGCCAAGAAGGCGGCCGGATGCACTAGTGCGTCGATCGCTGAACAGACACACCGCTTCCGATCGACCGGCGGTCTCAAAACGCCTGTAGCTCTTCGAGCACCGCGGCCGCGCTTCCGTCAGCGATCGCCGTCCGGGCGGCGTCGAGTCCCTCGTCGATCGAGTCGACATCTTCGCGAGCGTAGATTCGCAGCGCGGCGTTGAGCGCGACCGCGTCGGCGAACGTGTCGGTTCGCTCGCCCGAAAGCACGGTTTTGGCCATCTGTGCGGAGTCGGCTGCGACGTTGCCGACCGCGAGATCCTCGCTCTCGAAAGCCATACCGTACTCGGCGGTCTGAATCTCGAAGTCGTCGAAGTCGGTTTGGTTTGCGCGGTCGCCGTTGTCGCCCCCGGCGTTCCACTCGGCGACCTTCGTCAGTCCCGGCCGGATGTCGTCGTAGCCATCCATTCCCTGGAACATGATGACCCGGTCGAAATCGAGCGAGTCGCTTTCACCCACGGTGTGGATGATCTTTTTGACGAACGCGAGGTGGTAAAACGAGCCGAGGTGGACGTTGGCTCCGGCGGGGTTCGCCAGCGTTTCGATCGTGTTGACGAACGTCCGCACGCCCATTCGATCGCGCCGCTCGAACAGTTCGTCGACGGCGGGGTTGAATGCAGGCTGGTAGTAGAAACCAAAGCCGGTTTTGTCGGTCATCTCGGCGCTGGTTCGCGGCGACAACTCGGTCGGCACGCCGAGTTCGTCGAGCACGTGTTTGTAGGCGTCCTGTTTCTGTGTCGGAATGCGATCGCCCGAGTGGACGACGACGGGGGTACCGGCGGCCGCGGCGACGACGCCCGCCGCAACGCCGAAGATGGCCGTTCGTCCCTTGCCGTCGTAGTTGGCCCCGCAGTCGACGGGGTCGCAGTCGGGTGCGTAGCCGTCGACGTGTTCGCTCATCAGATCGGTGTAGGCGGCCAACTCGGTTGGCGTGTTTCGTTTCCACCGGTTGGCGAGCCAGAACGCGCCCAGTGTGGTGTCGTTGGGCACCCCCGCGATGATTCGTTCGAAGGCCTCTCGGGCCTGCTCGCGGGTGAGGTCGTCGGCGGACTTGTGTCCGGAGCCACAGACCTCGGCCATGAGTCGTTTCACTGGTCACTCGCCGAACTGGGTCGCCTGCGCCATGCGAGTCGTTCTGCCGTCTCGCTCAAAAGCCTCCGGATTGACGCAGTGCTCGCCCGCCGCCCCCGCACATCCATCTTATCCACGCGGCTGACCGACAGACGAAAGAGTCGGCCCGCCAAAGGTTCGGCAATGGGCGACGAGCGGCCACAGCCAAGCGAGTACGGAACCAACGAGGAGGCTCCGCCGGTCGACGAAAAGCCCTACAAAATCATTTTCGAGGGCAACAAATGCTTCGGCGCGGGTCGGTGTGCGGAGGTTTCGACACCGAAACCGACTTTTGTGCGATGAGTGAAGAGCTATTCGCGCGAGGGTGGCTGAGCCAGGCCAAAAGCGGCGGGCTTAAGACCCGCTTCCGTAGGGATCCCTGGGTTCGAATCCCAGCCCTCGCATGAGTGTGGTGCGAGCGAAAGCGAGCACTATCCGAATCGTTCTGGCTGGATTCGAATCAGGGAGCGACTGCCAAGGAGCGACTGTGGTTCACGCGAGTCGACGGGGTCTCGATCCCGCTGGAAGCCAGCCGCAGGCTGGCGACAGAGCGAGCGTGTGCTTGTGGAACTCGTTCCACAGTGTTCGAATCCCAGCCCTCGCATGAGTGTGTGCGAGCGAAAGCGAGCACCATCCGAATCGTTCTGGCTGGGTTTGAGCAGCGAGCAGAGCGAGGTCGTTTACGACCTCGAAAGCGAACGGCGAAGCTGTGAGCAACTCTCTGATTTGCGAGTGAGTTTGAATCCCAGCCCTCGCATTGCGCAACCAGTGACTCGATACACACCCATAGATACGACACCGAAACCGTCCGACTATCGGTTGAACCGCGAGAGCGACTTCGCTCGGTGTTTGATTTCCGCAGCGGCTTCCACCGTCTCCGCATCATCGCTGTTCTCGATGAGATCGGTCGCCAGCGCGTCAATCTGATCGATGTCGGCTTGATGTTGGAGTTCGCCGGTGATGTCGGTGTAGATTGCGAAGCCGTGGTCGTCGTCGTAGGGAATTCCGCGGTACAGGAACGTGCGCGTTCCGTCCGTGGTCGTCCGATTGACGAACGCGACGTTAGACCGGCCGGCGGCGGTTCGCTCGTCGAACGTTTGGGCCTCAGACTGTGCGTCTACGGGCACAATCAACTCGTTGAGCGGCAGGCCGACGACGCGCTTCATGTCCGGACTGAAAATATCGCGAAACGCGTGGTTGGCTTCGACGATAATCGGTTCGCCGTCGACGATTTCGAAGGCGACGACGGCGTCTTCGATCTGGTGCAGAATGCGTTCGAACTGGAGGGTAGCGGGGGTGGATTGGGCGTTCATCGCTGTTTTGCTGTCCATGGTGTGTTTCGATGTTTGGTCGTTTTCACTGCAACTCACTTGTGCGTAAATAATTCAGCTATCAACGAACAAAAGTATTTATTCACGAATGTTATACGGATTTTCTACGACGTTCGTCTATCTCGATTCCACCATCGAAGTTCGGAACCGTTGGCAGAACCGATACGCTCAACACGCTGATAACCAAACACAATCACCGTCATGGGAACCGATCGGTGGATTTCGCCGACACTCTCTGGGCTCTCGCGAGCGACGCTGCAGGCCGTTTTTTCCGCCACCGACGCCCCTCTTTTGTTGTTCGATACGACGGGTCGGCTGCGCGCCGGCAACCGCGCGGCACACAGCCGGTATTTTGCTGCGCGAGCGCCGAACGACGCCTCGCTCTCGTCCCTTCTGGACGAACCACCGCATTCGTTGCCGTCGGCGGTTCGGATTGCCCTCGGTCGGCTCGAACGGGCGGCGGCCGGCGACGGCTTCTCGTTCGACCGGCACGTCCGGATTGCTGTGGACGAAAACGACCGCGAGCACGACAGCCGTGCGGAGACGGTCACTCTTCGGCCCGTTCCATCGTCGTCGGGCCAGTCGTTCGTGTTAGCGACGGTTCGTGATCGCCCGTCCGCTGGATCGACCGCTGATGACGGCGCTTTCGCCGACGGTCGCGATACCGGTGGCGGCCACGGCGACTTCAGCGCCGACGACCTGTTCGTTCACGGCCCGACTGTGTTGTTTCGGTGGCGCGCCACCGACGGCTGGCCGATCGAAGCGGTCACGGCGAACGTGACCGATGTATTCGGCTACAATCCCGAGCGGCTCGTCGACGACGCGGTCGCGTTCGAGTCGCTCGTCCACGAGGACGACCTCCCGACGCTGCGCGCGCAGATCGACGCCAACAGCACCCCCGAAACCGATCGGTTTCGGTGCGATCCCTACCGCGTATACACCGCTGATGGCGACTCGCGATGGGTTTTAGAACACACAAAACCCGCCCGTCGTGACGGCGAACTCACTCACTATCACGGCTACCTCGTCGACATCACCGAGCGAAAACAGCGCGAACAGGAGCTCCGGCCGTTCAAACAAGCGGTCAACCACACCGCCCACGCCGTCTACATCACCGACGCCGACGGGATTATCGAGTACGTCAATCCGGCCTTCGAAACGCTCACGGGCTACACCGCCGTCGACGCCCTCGGGTCGACGCCCGAACTGTTGGAGTCCGGCGAGCACGATCAGTCGTTTCACGCCGATCTCTGGGAGACGGTCGGACGCGGCGAGCCGTACGAACACGATGTCGTCAACGAACGAAGCGACGGCGACACGGTCGTTTTCAACCAGACCGTCTCACCGATTCTCGATGCCGACGGCGAGCCCATGAAGTTCGTCGCCGTCGCCCAGGATATCACCGATCTCAAAACGTATGAGTCCAAGCTCGAAACCCAACTCGAGAACCTCGAAGTGCTCAACCAGGTCGTTCGCCACGACATCCGAAACGACCTCCAGTTGGTGAGCGCCTACGCCGACATCCTCGACGGCACGCTGTCCGATCGAAACCAACACCACCTCGAGATCATCATGCGGAGCGCTCAGAACGCAATCGATCTCACGACGACTGCTCGTGAGCTCACCAACACGATGTTGCAGACGGCCGATGACACGACGGCGGTCTCACTCGAGACGCGACTCAGCCACCAGATCGACCGCCTACTCTCGGCGCATCCCGACGTCAGTGTGACCGTCGACGGGGCGATTCCTAGCGTCGATGTCGTCGCCGACGACCTCCTCGGTGCGGTGTTCCGCAACCTCCTCAAAAACGCCGTCCAGCACAACCGAGACGCCGATCCGGTTGTCGAGGTCTCGGTGGCGAAAAACGAGTCGACCGCGACCGTCCGAATCGCCGACAACGGCCCCGGCGTCCCCGACCACCGCAAGCAGGCGGTGTTCGGCCGAGGCGAACAGGGTCTCGAAAGTGCCGGTACCGGCGTCGGGCTCTACCTCGTCGATACGCTCGTCGAGCGATACGGTGGGTCGGTCGCCATCGAGGACAACGAGCCCACGGGAGCCGTGTTCGTCGTCGAACTGCCGTTGGCGGCGTAACCGAACAACGCCGGCGACAGCGAGCCACCCGGTTTCGTGCACGCGACCGTCGCCGCTCAGCCGCCGGGGCGGTCTGGCTTGTCGTCGACGACGTCGGGCAGTTCGACGACTGCGGTCGTTCCCGTTTCGTCGGTCTCATAGCGCACCGATCCACCGAGCGCGGTGGTTCCCCACTCGATGAGCCAGAGGCCGATGCCGCTGCCGTGTTCGAGGTCAGTCTCCTTTCCCTGTTCGAGCACGCTGAGTTCGTGGTCGGGAATGCCCGGCCCCGTGTCGCACACCTCGATTCGAACCGTTTCGTTCTCGACGAGGGCGGTTACCGTGACCGTTGGCTCATCGCCGCTGTGTTCGAGCCCGTTTTCGAGCAGGTTCGACAGCACGCTTTCGACCAGTTGGCGGTTTGCCGTGAGCCGAAGCTGATCGTCGATTTCGGTATCGACGCGGCCACCGAATCGCTCGGTGTGCTCGGTGGCGACGGCGTCGACGAGTTCGGCGAGCGCGATCGACTCGGTTCCCTGTTGGTCGGCATCGAGCGTTCGCTCGACGGAACGGGCTTTCTCGCCCAGCGACAACACCGATGTGGTGTTCCGCGTGGCCGTTTCGAGCATGCGCCGTGTGTCGTCGTCGTCGACGCGGTCGGCGACGAGGTCGAGATAGCCGGTTGCGACGTTGAGATCGTTTCGGAGGTTGTGTCTGAGCACGCGGTTCAACACCGACAGCCGCTGTTCGCGCTGGCGCTCGCTGGTGATGTCAGAGAGCGTGATCGTGTGGCCAACCTCGTTGGCCGCCGAGTCGGTGATCGGCGAGACGGTGACCGCGTACTCACGGGGTTGATGGCCGTCCGCGACTCGGAGCCGTTCGGCGGCCTCCGGTGGCGTGATCGCCGGTTCGATCGATGCCAGCGACGTGCCCAGCAACGCGCGTTTCGAGCGGCTAAAAATGGCTGCCGCCTCGACGTTGCAGTTGATAATGCGTGTCTCGTCGTCGACGATGAGCACGCCAATACCGAGGTCGTCGATGGCGGTTCGATCACCGGCGCGACGATCCGCAGGCGTCAACTCGAACATGTTGCGCCGGAAAAACGCGTACATGTCGAGGGCGAGATGCAGCGGAAACAACAGCGGTGCCAGATTGAGTTGTGGAACCGGCCCGACCTGAAACAGCCACAACAAAATGCCGGGAATCACCGGGAGCGGCGAGATGGCGACCGCGAGCGTCTGGTAGCGGTACAGTGGGCCGTAGCTTGCAAAGGTATCGACGAGGACGAGAATCGCGCCGGCGGTGAGCAACATCAAAATGAGCATGAAGACGAACAGCCACGGCTCGTTTCCGTGGGCGACTGTCGCGACGCCGAAGCGGGGCTCGATTCGGTAGTCGCTCCAGATGAGTTCGTGTCGCGGGTTGGTCGCGATCAACGCGAGAAACACAGCCACGATCGCAACGATCGCGCCCATTCCCCACGACCGAACGGCGTCCTTTCGGCCCGTGTACTCGAGGGCGAACGCGAAAAACAGCAGGCTAGTACACGCGATCCCGATCCAGATCGGAATCTCGAGGCGGAATCGGAGGGCCGGGTCGAACACCAACAACGCGGTGCCGTACGACACGGTCCAGAGGATAACCGCGCCGATCACACCCATGAACAGCGTTGCGCCCGGCTGTTTTCGGTGTGGCCAGAGATAGGCCAGAAACCCGATTGCGATGAGCGCGGAGCCGAACGAGCCGAGTGCCGGCCACGGAACTGAGGTGACCACGCCTGAGATCCGAACCGCCAGTAAATAAATACGTTCGTTGGACGACCGCGTTGTCACCTCGCGGCTGTCCGCCAAGTCGATTAACCTTAGTTCCCCCGGCGTCTTTCGGCCACTAATGCCGAGTGGAGAGTACGACCCAACAGCTGTTGAGCCCAACTGGCAACAACGGTGGGTCGACGACGAAACCTACGCCTATCCCGCCGAGTCGACCGATCCGAACACCACGTTTGCCATCGACACCCCGCCGCCGACCGTCTCCGGCAGCCTTCACTGGGGTCACGTCTACGGCACGATCCTCCAGGATATCGTCGCGCGTTTCGAGCGTATGCGCGGCAACGACGTGTTCTATCCGTTTGGCTACGACGACAACGGCATCGCCTCCGAACGGCTCACCGAATCCGAACTCGACATTCGCCACCAGGAGTTCGACCGCTACGAGTTCCAGGAGAAATGCCGCGAGGTCTGTGCCGAATACGAGGCGGATTTCACCGAAAAAATGCAGGCGATGGGAATATCCATCGACTGGAACAACACCTACCAGACGATTTCTCCGGACGTTCAGCGCGTCTCACAGCTTTCCTTTATTGATTTGTACGAACAGGGCCGCGAGTACCGCAAAAAGGCCCCCGCGATCTGGTGCCCCGAGTGCGAAACGGCGATCTCACAGGTCGAAACCGAGGATCTCGAAGAGGATTCGTACTTCAACGACATCGCCTTCGAGTTGGTCGAGGCTGGCGGCGAGCCGACAGACGAAGCCGTTGACGACGAGTACGAGTACGAAACCGCAACCGAACCCGGCGACGACATTGTTATCTCGACGACCCGGCCCGAACTCATTCCGGCCTGTGTCTCGATGTTCGTTCACCCTGACGACGAGCGCAACGCACACCTCGTCGGCGGCACCGCCACAGTGCCCGTCTTCGGCCACGAGGTTCCGATCTACGAGGACGACCGCGTCGACCGAGAGAAAGGAACCGGCGTCGTGATGTGCTGTACGTTCGGCGACCAGACGGATATCGAGTGGTATCAGGCTCACAACCTGGATCTCCGGGTCGCCATCGACCAGTCGGGCACGATGACCGACCTGGCTGGGGACTACGAGGGACTGGCCACTCACGAAGCCCGCGAGGCTATCGTCGAGGATATCGACGACGCCGGCCGACTCCGGGATCGCTGGGAAATCGACCACGTCGTGCAGGTTCACGAACGCGACGACGTTCCCGTTGAGTACCGCGTCACCGAGCAGTGGTACGTCGATGTGCTCGACAAACGCAAGGAGTATCTCGAAGCCGGCCGGGAGATGGAGTGGTTCCCCGACAAGATGTTTACGCGGTACAAACACTGGATCGACGGTCTGGAGTGGGACTGGTGTATCTCCCGCCAGCGATCCTCGGGGATTCCGTTCCCCGTCTGGTACTGTGCCGAGTGCGACACCGAGATTCTCGCCGAGAAAAGCGATCTGCCGGTCGACCCACTCTCCGATGAGCCGCCGGTCGACAGCTGTCCGGAGTGTGGGGCCAGCGAGTTCGTTCCCGAAGACGACGTGTTCGACACCTGGGCGACCTCCTCGCTGACACCGCTGATCAATGCGGGCTGGGACTGGGACGACGAACGCGAGGAGTTCACTATGGAGCGTCCGGAAATATACCCGATGGATCTGCGGCCGCAGGGCCACGACATCATCTCGTTTTGGTTGTTCCACACCGTCATCAAATGTTACGAGCACACCGGCGAGGTGCCGTTCGACGCGACGATGATCAACGGGATGGTTCTGGACGAAAACAGGGAAAAAATGTCCAAATCGAAAGGAAATGTCGTCGACCCCGATACCGTCCTCGAAGAGTATCCGGTCGATGCCGCCCGATTCTGGGCTGCCGGCAGCGCGATCGGCGACGACCTCCCGTATCAGGAGAAGGGCCTACGCGCGGGCGAGAAACTGATCCGGAAGCTCTGGAACGCCTCCAAACTCGTCGAGTCGCTCGCCCCTGAGGTGCTCGACCAGCCCGACGAACTCACCGCCATCGACTGCTGGCTGCTCGCGGAACTCGATGCGACGATTGCTGAGACGACCGACTTCCTCGAGAACCGGGAGTTCTCGAAAGCACGCGACACTCTCCGGACGTTCTTCTGGGGAACATTTTGTGATGATTATCTCGAAATCGCCAAACAGCGACTCGACGACGGCGAGGATCGCTCGGCGGTCTACACGCTCCGGACGGCCCACGAGCGGTTTCTCAAGCTGTTTGCCCCTCAGTTGGCGCATGTTACCGAGGAACTGTACCGGGATATGTACGACAGCGAGACGAGCCTCCATCTCACCGCCTGGCCCGACCTGCTTGACATCGAAGCTGACCGCGAGGGTGGGGCCGCCGCGATGTCGGTTGTCGGCGCGCTCCGCAAGTACAAAAGCGACCGCCAGCTCCCGCTCAACGCCGAACTCGGCGCAGTCGAGGTGTACGGCCCCATCGAGGGCTTCGAGGACGACATCCGCGGCGTGATGCACGTCGACGAACTCACCGTGGTTGACAGCGAGCCTGAAATCGAGAGCGTGATCACTGAAATCAAACTTGCGTACTCAAAGGTCGGCCCCGAGTATGGCTCGCACGTGCCCGATCTCGAACGTGGAATCGAATCCGGCGACTACGAACTGGTCGGCGACGAACTCCACGTCGCCGGTGAAGAACTCGGAGCCGATTTCTTCGAGGTCAAACGCGAACGCCAGTACGTCGGCGAGGGGGAAATGCTGGAAGCCGGCGAGACGATCGTGATCATCAACGAGGACTGACTTCTCGCTTTTCGGTATCCGTCGTCGCCCGCTACCGCGCTCGTCGTGTTATTTGAGGTCTGCGCCGACGGCGTCTTCGATTGAATCGAACCCATCTCGATCCAAGAGTGCTACGAGGCCTTGGTTAATATCGCGAGCGATGGCTGGCCCTTCGAAGACCAAGCCTGTATACAACTGGACGATGCTTGCGCCGGCGCGAATCTTTTCGTAGGCCCCCTCGGCGTCGCTGATCCCGCCGACGCCGACGATTGGCGCGTCGGTGCGCTCGGCGATAAACCGAATGAGGTCGGTCGCTTCACCCTCGATTGGCTTGCCCGAAAGGCCGCCCGTTTCGGCTTTATTCGGGTTTCTGAGCGAGTCCGGTCGGCTCGTCGTCGTGTTGGTCGCGATTACCCCGTCGAGCGCGAGGTCGTCGACGACGCCCAACGCCTCTTTGATGGCCTTCTCGGGCAGATCCGGCGAGAGCTTGACGAGCAGTGGCTCCGCGCCAGCGTCTTTCAGCGTCCCGAGGATGTCTTCGAGGGCCTCGCGGTTCTGCAGCGACCGCAGGCCTGGCGTGTTTGGGCTCGAAACGTTGACCGCGAAGTAGTCACCGGCGTCGGCCACGCGCTCGTACGTGTAGAGATAGTCGTCAGCCGCCTCCTCCAAGGGTGCCGACTTCGATTTGCCGATGTTGACGCCGAGCGGCACGTCGGGCTGAGGTTCGCGGTCGAGTCGTTGGCCGATCCGGTCGGCCCCCTCGTTGTTGAAACCCATTCGGTTGATGAGTGCCTCGTCCTCAGGGAGTCGAAATAGCCGTGGCCGCGGGTTGCCCGGCTGGCGTTCGGCGGTGACGCCGCCGGTTTCGATGTGACCAAAGCCAAGTGCAGCCAGTGCGCGCGGGATTTCGGCGTTCTTGTCGAACCCGGCGGCGACGCCGACGGGATTGGCGAAATCGAGGCCGAACACGGTCGTTTCGAGCCGTGGATCCGCCGCCGCATACCGTCGACGAAGCAGCGATTCTACTGGCGTATCTTGGATCGTCTCGAGCAGTGAATGGGTGGCTCGGTGGGCCGTTTCCGGAGGAAGCACGAACAGCGCAGGCTTCGCGAGATTGTAGAGCGTCATTATCCGTGACGAGCGACCCCAGCGATATCAACCCGACGACACCGTTGGGTACGAGCGCAACCCGTGACCGAGGGGTGCTCGCCGATTAGAAATCGTGTTCGACGCTGTCGGTATCGGCCTTCTGGATGATTATCTTCCCGTCGCGAACGCGGACGAAAACCTCGTCACCGATATCCATACCGGCGACAGCCAGTTCGTCCTCGTGTAGGTTGACGTGGACGTTGTGGTACTCCCCGTTGTCGTCTTTGGCACCACTCGGACTCAACTTTTTTTTGCGAACCATCGCGGGTATCTGTCTCTCTTTCGCCACACCGAGTAAATAAGTGTTGTTTACCGGTTTTCGGTTTATCTCGGCGCGTGCGAGCGGCCATCCGGTTCGGATCGCCCCAAAACCAACCCAATTTTTCACCAAAAAAACGCAAAACCGGGTGCATGCGGCGGTTGGGTATTTAAACAACCCGTCACTGAGTGTTCATTTGCCCGATATATTTATATTACCGTGTGTTCTCGGTTGTCATGGAGATCAAAACCATGGTACGTGAAGATGGTAAGCGCAATTTCGCGCTCCGAGAAAACGACGGCTCCGAAGAAAGCGTGTACTCCGGTAACACGCCACGACAAGCGGCACTGAAGGCCGCCCGGCGGCTCGATCCGGCTCCGTCCGAGGACGCCGCCGATCCCGTTCCGCTCGAACTTCGTGAAAAAGGAACCGACAAGGTTCACATCTACGAGGGGTGGGCGTGGAACGAGGAGGCTCCCGACAATAAGCCCGACTGGATGCCCGAGGAGATTACCGAGGCCAACGTATCCAAGCAGGGCATCGATCACCTCGACGAGTGAGCCCGGCGGTTTCACAACCGACAGACCGGGGCCACTGTTCTCGATTCTTTCACTGCCTTCGATAGCGTTTTGCCTCTCTCGCCTCTCGGCTAACGTGCGCGGCGATTCACCCGACGGGACCGACTGTACGAGCCGGGGATGACCGTTCGATCTCCAGCCGCGTGATACCTACCGGTTGTGAGTGGAATCACCGGCTTGGTGGGTGAACGTCGTTGTCGGCGTGGCATCGTGCTGTGGGTGTTGTCGTCGGAGAACTGTGTCGCCGTCGGCTGATATCGATTTTTGAGTTGTCCGATCATCTGGCTGGTTCCTCCCTCGCCGTTCAGTCCCGCGTCCATTGCGTTCTGCTTGACCGCGACCGACGCGTCTTCAGCCCGAGTCGTCGGAAACACCGTGCTGATGAAACTGCTGAACTTTCAACGTATGAGAGATAAGTGGCACGGCATGAAACCGCATGACGTAGGGCCGCTGGTTCGACGAGGTTAAGTATGGATGGGTCGTCTGCTGAGTTGCAACACTCACACGGGCTCGCCCGC
>CAYWFO010000003.1:0-31394 GCA_964457485.1 uncultured Haloferacaceae archaeon
AGGGCCGTCGGATGGTCGACCAGTCGGTTTTTACCCTCCATATCGTCCGGACGGGCCCCGACGGGGCGACGTACGAGGATACGATCGATCATCTCAGCGAGAGCGAGCGCGAGGTCACCGGACTGGTGTTCGCACTGGCAGGGTATCTCGTCCACGAGGTGTACGAGGAGGTGCCAATCATGGTCTTGGACTCGCTCGAAGCCATCGACTCGAACCGCATTGCGCGGCTCGTCGACTACTTCAGCGAGTTTGCGGACACGATTCTCGTTGCACTGCTTCCCGAAGATGCGGCCGCACTTGACGACGAGTATAGCCGCGTGACCGATATTTAATTGCTCCGGGACAGAATTGAGATCCGCTGGTGACGGTTGGATCCGCGACGGTGAGCAGAATGTATACTAACAAGGTGACAGGTATTGCTCGGCTGTCACTGACTTACGTCCGAAGGCGACCGGACTGCGGCATCGCCGCTCTGGTTCGATGCTGAAACCAAGGGTTTTGTAACCGGATCGGAGCCGTCCTACTCGATCGTTCGCTGGCCTGTTTCTCGAAGCTCTGCTGGCGTGAGCTCACCCTCAAGCAGTCCGCGGACGTGTGTAATTAGCTGTTCGCCCGCCAGCAGATCCGGAACGGCGACATAGGTCGCCCCCGCATCGAGCAAGGAGAGCGCGGTCGACTCCTCGCGGGCCCGGAGGACGAGTTTCGCGTCGTAGTCCGCCTGAAGGAGTCGACGGGAGACGACTTCCGAACTGGTCATCGACAGAATAACGCGGGCGTCGGCGGCGTTGGCCGTCTGCCAGGTGTAGGGCTCCATCGCATCGCCGAACACGTAGGCCTCACAGTCGCGTGCCACCTCGTCTTGGAGTGCCGGGTTGTTCTCGATGACGACGTAGGGTCGATCCAGCTGTTCGCAGGCCTCGACCATCCGTCGACCCTTTTGGCCGTAGCCGAGGATGATGACGTGGTCGGAGAGATCGTCAGGCACATCGCTCAGCTCGTCGATCTTGTCGTGTCGACCCGAAACAATCCCCCGGTTGGCCAACAGCCGGTAGAACTGCTCGTTGTACTGCTGAGTGATCGTCGAGGTGATCATCGTCACCGCCGCCGCCAAGACGATGGCGTCGAACACTGACTGTGTCAACAGCCCCACCAGTAGGGCCTCGATGACAATAATCAGCGAGAACTCGCTGATCTGGTCGGTGCTAAAGCCGGTCAGCGTCGCGGTGCGGGCCTCGTACCCCCGATGAATCAAAATCACGATTGTCACAGCCGGTTTGACGACCGCCGTCAACACGACGAGACCGGCCACCAGCGCGAGTTTCTCGACGGACTGAGCCACGCCGATATGGACGAACGGCAGCACGACGAGCGCGCCGATGGTGACGAAGAAAATCGAGACGAAAAAGTCCTTGATCGACTCCAACCCATTAAAAAGGCCGAGATACTGGGCCGGATCATGGCGGACGGCGAGGCCGGCGGCAAAGGCCCCGACGACGATAGGCACGCCAACCGCTGTGGCTGCACCGACAAAGACGACCAAAAGCGAGACGACACCGACGATCATGAGTTCGTCAGAATCGCCGGCCAACCGCCCCATCACGTCGAAGACGTACCGGTTGATCAGGACGGCCGCAACCAGGAAGACTGCCCCGTAGCCGATCTGGAGGACGACTGGGTCGAGTTCGAAGACGCCCGCACCGACAATGAGAATGAATCCCACGGCGAACAGATCCTGGACGAACTGGATTGACTGGCCCAGTCGACCGCGGACGAGATTGGATCTGAGCTCTGTCTGCAGCAGCGACGTGGCGACGATGGTCGACGACAGCGCGACCGCGACGCCGAGATAGACGGACTCGGTGACCGGCAGCCCAAAGAGAACGCCGAAGCCGACACCGAGCAGGCCGACCACGAAAATCTGGCCGAGCGCGACGAGTTCGCTGTCCGCAAGGACGGGTTCGATGCTCGATATCTGGATGCCGACACCGAACGTAAACACCAGCAGCGCGATTCCGAACTGCGCGAGTTCGAGCGCCAGCTCCTCGACAATAAAGAAGCCGGCGACGACCCCTGCCAGAATCAACAGCGGCGGAGCTGGCAGATCGAACCGGTTGGCGAACAGCATGAACGGCCCGGCGACGATGAAGATGATCGCCACCGCAGTAAGCATCTCAGACATGACGCTCACCGCCGTCGACCAGTGGCTCGCCAGTCGGAATCAGTGATTCATCAGTAGAGATCAGTGGCTCAATCATCGAGCTCACCTGCCATTCCCTCGTGGATATTCCGAAACAGGCGCGGATCCCGCAGCAGTTCGGCGTCGCGGGCAGCAGCCGTCTCGAAGGCCTCGGGGTCTTCGAGGAGTGCTTCCAGATAGTCCGCCAGCCTGTCGGACGAGAGCTGGACGCTCTGGATGACGTAGTTGGCTCCCAGATCGTACAGCTCGCGGGCATCATCGGGGTTGCTCGCCTCCAAAATCACTGTGGCGTCCGATTTCGTCCCTTTAAGTATGGTTTTGCCGATCTCGACCTGGTCGGACGACGACAACACGAAGCTCGCCTTTTTCAGCACGATATCCTTCCGAATCGAGCTACTGCCGATGTCGCCGAACACCACGTTGTACCCCTCTCTGGAAAGCTCCTCGACGTGGGCGGCCTTGCGGTCGACGACGACAAGCTGGTCATAGTGGTCGTCGAGTAGTCCGATTACGTTCCGGGTCAGATCGTCGTAGCCGATAATGACCGCGTGGTTTTTGTACGCCTGTTTGTCCTCAGTGAATGTCTCCGTTGCCTCGAACCGCGAGATGAACGGGTCGACGCGCTCGAACAGCGCCTTGCCGTAGGCGAAAAAGTACACCGATATTCCCATTGTGACCAGCGCCAGCAGCGTCAGAAAGCCAAGGATCTCGACGCCGATGAAGCCGCCGGCGACTGCGGCGGTTCCGACGACAACGCCGAACTCGCTGACTTGAATCATGTAGAGACTCCCGAAAAAGGTGGTCTCACTGTCGAACCGCTGCCAGCTGATGAGCGCAAAGAAAATCAGGAACTTGCCGATCATCAACGCCGCCGCGACCACGAGCGCCTCCTGCCAGAAGGCGAACAGTTCGCCCGCATCGAGGCTCAACGCGACTGACGCGAAAAAGATCATCACGAAGAGGTCGGTCAGCGGGTTGACCCGGTCTTGGAGCTCCTTGCTGTAGGGGAGCTGGGCGATGGCAACGCCAGCCAAAAAGGCCCCCATCTCGATGGAGAGGTAGGCGGTGATCCCGAGCGGTGCGAGAAAGGTGTTGATGTTGTCGGAAACGAAGACGAACAGAAAGGCCCACGAAATCGCAATGAGGAAAAAGACCTGCTTGTTGTCGGCAATCCGCCGGAAAACCGGCGGGAGTGCGTACTTCGAGGCTGCAAGCGCGGCGACGGTGATAATCGCCACGAGCGTGAGCACAATAGCAAGCGTCGTGCCGACCTCCGCGGCGCTTTCGGGTCGACCCGCCGCCAACACGGCGAGAATAATAACGACGACAACGTCTTGAACTAACAGAATGCCGACATCGATCTTGCCGTGCAGCGTGGTCGTCTCACCGAGATCGGTGAGCATCTTGATGACGACCGCCGTCGAGCTGTACATCACTGCCAGCCCGATAATGATCGACTCGACCATGCCGAACCCCTGCAGGAACGGAACGTAGTTCAGTCCGAATGCGAGACTAAACCCCAACAGGGCGACCGCGGTCATCTGCGGAAAAGAGATTTTTGCAATCGGAGCAAGGATGTGTTTGATTTCGTCGATTCGCATTTTGATTCCCAACAAAAAAAGCAAAAACGCCAGCCCCAGCTCCGAGAGCGTGGCGGTGAGTTCGGTTGGCTCGACGAGACCGAAAACGACCGGTCCGATGAGCACCCCGGCGAGAATGTAGGCGATAATCGTCGGCTGGCCAGTTTGTTTGGCCGCAAATCCGGCAGCGGTCGCCGCAAGCAGAATAATTGCGAGATCAAGAGAGAGTCCGACTTCCGTGACCATTCGTACTGAATCCACATTCACCGATCCGTCGGTTAATCGTTTCGGTGGAATGGGAACCACGCCATGTGAGACGATGAGCCACTCGGTTCCAACGTGCTTATGATCGAAATCGAACCTCTCACCCACCGTAGCGCATAGTCGACCTGTCTAGCCAGCGGGTTCGAGCGCCGCAATGGACGATTGACAACTTTCTGGAGACCGCATTCTACCCCCCCTATTGCCAGCTATCGTCCGATAGTAGATGCGAGAACAGCTCTTGGGAATGATTTTAAAAACGTGTAAAAATATATGAATATTCATCACAGATAACTCTCGTAGCATCTCAAAATGTAGCCCGGAACACTAACGTCCGACCTCATCCCAAGCGGCATGCCAAGTCGGCCGGGAAACCCTCGTGCCAGGCGACTGTCGTTGCGGCCGACAGCGGGCCGTCTGTCACGTGCCTGGGTTCGCCGAACGGTCATTGCTCCCAAAAGAGGAGTACTCGGTCGGGGACTTGTGGCACGCAGTGAGTGTTGCCAACCAAGCGGCTTACACTTTCCGACCGGGAAACGGTACCTGAACGCGTGCGCACCCGCTCGCATTTCACCGAAGACACTGTTCGGCGACGACAACACATCCAGCCAGCTTTTTTGATGCATGCGTCAGCTTCGGACAGATATCAGCTGAAATAGCGTCGATCCCAAAACCAATCGAAACGGAATCAAGACACTTCGTAACCCTCTTGATTTATCGCCAGACAGCGTTCGATTCGACCCACTTATATATATGAGACCGGTTCCCACGGTAATGACAGTCCGTGTCGGCATTCTCGGTGCAACGGGTGCGGTTGGACAGCGATTTATTCAGCTACTCGACGGCCATGAGACGTTCGAGATCGCCGCACTCACCGCCAGCGAGTCGAGTGCAGGCCGAAGCTACCGCGAGGCGGCGAAATGGCGGCTCGAAACGCCAATCCCCGCCGACATCGCCGACATGGAAGTCGGTCGAACGCATCCCGACGCCGTCGGCGACGATGTCGATCTCCTGTTTTCGTCGCTGCCGTCGGCGGTCGCCAGCGAAGTCGAACCGGCCTTTTTGCAAGCCGGTTTCGTTATCTCGTCGAACAGTTCGAACGATCGGATGGCACAAGATGTGCCGCTCACGATTCCCGAAATCAACCCCGATCACCTCGGACTCATCGACATCCAGCGTGACAATCGCGGTTGGGACGGTGCACTCGTCAAAAATCCAAACTGCTCGACGATTACGATGGTGCCTACGCTCGCCGCGCTCGACGAGTTCGGTCTCGAACGCGTCGACGTGACGACGCTGCAAGCCGTCTCCGGCGCGGGCTACTCCGGGGTGACCTCGATGGAAATCATCGATAACGCGATTCCACACATTGGTGGCGAAGCGCCGAAAATGGAGACCGAATCGCGCAAACTGCTCGGCTCGTTCGACGGCGCGGAACTCTCGCTGCATGGCTCTACCGTCAACGCCTCGTGTAACCGGATTCCAACGCTCGACGGCCACCTCGAAAGTCTGTTTGTCGACCTCGAAACACAGCCAACGCCGGAGGTCGCCCGCGAGGCGATGGCGTCGCTTCCGAGCGCGGACCTCCCGAGTTCTCCCGAACCACTCATCCACGTGTTCGGTTCGAACGAACCCGACCGGCCGCAACCACGGCTCGACCGGGGCCGGAAAAACGGGATGCAGGTCTCTGCGGGCGGCATCGAAGCAACCGGGTCGGGACTCAAGTACAACTGTCTCGCACACAACACGCTTCGCGGCGCGGCGGGTGCCAGCCTGCTCAACGGGGAACTGCTGGCCAAAGAAGGCTGGATCTGAGGCCAACGCACGGACGAGGAACCCACATCGCTACCGCGACCCCAATATGGCTCTATGAGTACTCCGCGGTGCCGCCCGCCGAGACCGAACCGACCGCAGACCACGTTCGATTCGAGCTTTTTTGCGAGGGATTCAGACGACGCGGTTTTCGAAATCCGTGTCGCCAGCGCGGTACCGTTCGACGTTTGCCGCGAGAATGTCGGCCGTTCGCTCGTAGTAGACGGGCGTGTGTCCCGCGTTGTGTGGCGTGATCGACACCGTGTCGAAATCCCACAGCGGATGATCGTTCGGCAGCGGTTCGGGATCGGTGACATCGAGCGTTGCGCCGGCAACCCGGTTTGCCTGCAGTGCGGTTACCAGATCGTCGGTGTCAATAACGGGGCCGCGGGCGATGTTGACGATGTGGGCATCGGCGCGGATGGTGAGCAGCGCGTCGCTGTCGATCAGGCCGCGCGTTTCGTCGGTTAACGGACAGGCCAACACCAGATGCTCCGTTCGCGCCAGAACGTCGTGAATCTCGTCGAAGCCGTAGACCTCGTCGGTCGGCCCACCTTTTTGTGGCGTGTACCGAACACCGATTGTGTCGACGCCGAACGGTTCGAGCCGTTCGACAATCGACTGGCCAATCGCGCCGAGACCAACGACCGTCACGGTACTATCTTTGAGTTCGCGAGCGGGAAACGACTGCCACACGCGACGGTCTTGTTGTCGCCACGCCTGTTTGAAACCACGAACCTGACTGAGAATCGCACCAATCACGTACTCGGCGATATTCGCCCCGTGAACCCCTGAGGCGTTAGTCACCGCAATGTCGTGTTCCTCGAACGTATCGAGTGCGAGATGACCGGTTCCGGCGTAGACACCCGCAAACAACGTGAGGTTCTCGGTTGTTTCGATCAGTTGTTCGTCGATTTCGTAGCCCGTCGCAATCGGAACCGTTGTGAGTAGTTCGCGTTCTTCGTTCGGCGTGCGTGCCACCTGAATATCGGTCTCCGGAAGACGCGCACGGAGTGCGTCGGCGTAGTCCTCGGCGGTGAGGCCATGAATCTTCTGGCGAAGAACGACAATCTCTGGGGAAGGCATACAGAGAAATTTTGTCGTACATATATGAATTTGCGGCCTGCCTACCGAGTAAACGGCCGGCTGGCTGCGCAGTTAGCCACCGTATCCGCCGCCGCCACCGCCATCGTCATTGTTGTCGGTGTCGTTGCCGCCACCGCTGTCGTCATCGAGACACCCCGCGAAGCCGACTATCCCGGCTGCAACAATCGCGCCAAACTGCCGCCGAGAGTGTGTTTTCGGGCTCATATGTAGGTAGATATTAAGCCTGCATACGTATCAGTTTGTCCGAGATTCCGCCGTGTCGATGGCTTCCTGAAAGCCGACCCAATTGCTTATCGTGCCCGTCTCATCGGCAATGGGTGCAGTCGCGACACGGTTGCGAAATCGGGTTCCATCACGCCGATAGTTGTGTAACTCGACCACCGTTGGCTCCCAGATGTCGACGGCATTTCGAAGCGTTTCGACCGGTTCGGTCGCGGTTTCGGGGCCCTGAAGCACTCGGAGGTTTGTGCCGAGCACCTCGCGTTCGGCGTAGCCAGTTAGCCGTTCGAACGCGTGGTTGGCATACCAGATCGGGTTGTCTTCGTAAGCCGGCCCAGAGATGACCATGCTGATCGGGGCCGCGTCCATTTCGGATGTGTTCCAGTCGAGTGTCGGCGTCATCTCCGGCGTGTTGGCTCCCGTCGGCGTCGGGCCGTCTGTTTCCCGAGGAGCGCTCGCGCGAATCGCCTCGAGTTTTCCGGCCAGCGATTCGAGGGTATCGATCGAATCGATCGTTGCGCCGGGTGCGTCATGGCGCACGCGGATTTGCTTTTCGAACTCATCGCTCACAGTCACAATCGGTGTTGGCTCTGACCCTATATACCAGTCAACATTTCTCCGCCGTTCCAGAGGGTTTAATAGTCGCTCGAAAGCGTTTGACGTATGGAATACGCAGACGTCTGTGTCGTCGGTGGCGGCCCGGCCGGCGCGTCAGCGGCCCACGCAGCCGCCAGCAACGGGGCCTCGGTGCTCGTCTGTGAAAAGGGCGTCCCGCGGGCCGATCGCGAGGGATTGGGCCCCGACTCGACCGACGCGGCCGGCATTCTCGACTACTGGGTGGAACTCATGAATATTCACCCCGACGAGTTTCCCGACGGCGTTCTCCTCCAACAGCTCGACCGCGCGGAGTTCATCGGGCCGACCGAGTCCTGCACACTCACGACGACCGGGATCGACTCCGAGTACGAGCATTTTGGCTACACCTTTCACCGCGCCCGGTTCGACGACTGGCTTCGCGAGCGCGCTGAATCGGCGGGGGCGGAGTATCGAATCAAGCGTCGAGTGACGGGCGTCGACAGCGATCTCGACGCAGCGGGTAGCGACGACCCCCGGCACGTCGTCTTGCTGGCCAACGGCGACACCGTGGGTGCCGACTTTTTGATTCTCGCCGACGGCCCGCAGCGCACGGTGACCAACAAAGTCCTCGACGACTATCTGCCGGACGACAAGAAAGCCTCCGAGCTGCTGGCCTCCCCGAACGTAAACCACATCGCCTATCAGGAGTACCGCCGGTTCCCCGAGGAGGTGTTTGAGGAACTCAAAACCGCCATCACGTTCTGGTGGGGGTTCATGCCCGGTCACACCGCTTACCCGTGGGTATTTCCGAACGACAACCGTCTCTGTCGAGTCGGGCTGACGATGCCGATCGGCCTCGATATCGACGCAATCGAGAACCGCGAGGAGTACGCGCTGCTGGATCCCGCCGACGAGCGGATTCCGACCGGTGAGACCTACATTCGCCGACTGCTCGAACACGTCTGGGGCGACGAGTACGACATCGAGCGCGACTTCCCGCTCGTCGAGGGGTGTGGCAAACGCAACGGCACCGAAACCTACAGCATTTCCTCGACGAGACCGATCGAATCCCCTGTCAACGCCGGAATTGCGGTCGCCGGTGGCGCGATGGGGACGACCTCGGCGTTCCACGAGGG
Source organism: uncultured Haloferacaceae archaeon (assembly GCA_964457485.1). Classification (GTDB taxonomy): domain Archaea; phylum Halobacteriota; class Halobacteria; order Halobacteriales; family Haloferacaceae; genus PL-Br10-E2g29. Next base: position 8,889 of record CAYWFO010000003.1, read on the forward strand.
CGGCGATCACGTCGCGGTGCGAACCGGCGCGATTGCCGGCGAACTGGCTGCCGAGGGCGACCTCTCGGCGTACAACAAGCAATGGCACGACGCCATCGGTGACGAACTCCTGCGAAACGTAACGTTTGCCAAACTGTGTCGAGGGTACGAACCAGCCGACTGGGATAAGACGTTCAAATCGGTTCGCGAAATGCTTGCGACCGACGGCTCGAATCTCCTGAAAAAGCGCACGCTCCGCTCGGGGCTGTCGGGGGCGAAAACGCTGTACAAATACAAAAAGCAAAAACGGTCGTTCAGAAAGAACGGCTATGTTCAACTCACCGAAAACGACTACGTGTACTGAGCACAACCGCGTCTGTCGAAAAAGACGAAAGTCGGCGTGTCTCATCCACCGAACCGGAAACAGTCAGTATCGGTTCGTTCGGATGCAAAAACGACCGTTCAGACGACTGCTGCTTTCTTGCGCGTGATGTAGCCGGCAACGCGGTTTCGAACGCCCTTTGAGTCGACGTTGGTGAGTTTGGCGACGTTTTCTTTGTTGGTCTCGAAATCGGTGTTGAACGCGTCGGGATACTTTTCAAGCAGCGTTGTCGCGAGCTGCTTGACGTACTTGGGTTTGATTGCCATATCGGCAGTTGACCCGAGTGCCACTAAAACGATTCGTTCCGCGTTTTCGACGGCGATCACGCCGAGTCGTCGTCGCGCCGCTGCCGCCAGCCGCTGGTTTCGCTCACGAGTTCGAATGCCGCACGCTCGCGGGGGCCGCCACATTTTTCAACGGTTTCGGCGAAAAACGCCAGCCTGTCGAGCAACACGTCGGTGTCGTACGCCGGCACATCGAGCCGCGAGGCGGCAACCGTGGCCTCGATGACGGCTCCACAGCCGCGGTTGATCGTTCCCGGGCGTCTCGTTTCGACGGTTCCTGGTTCGGTTGGGGACAGCGCCCACCGTTCCCACGATGTCCCGTCGGACTCGCCGGATTCGATCGGGTCGGCGTCGACAGCCACCCACGCGTCGGCGTGTTCGACGACCGGTTCGGATTCCTCGTGAATCGTCATCGCTGCCGACGCAAACAACAGCGGATCGGCGGTAAACAACACGACACCACCCTCCTCGCGGTGGAAGTTCCGACGCGTCCGGGTGTTTCCCCACGTCGTCGCGGTCACCCGCTCGCCGTCGGTTGGTGCGTGCAGACCGAGCGCCGCGAGATTCCACAAGTTGTTCGGGCCGAGTGTGGCCACGACTGACTCCGTGACGCCCCGAATTGAAACGGGCCAGCCGTCCGGCGTCGTTTCAGTGGGCTCGCTTTTCATAGTGTAAGCCGAGTGGCCCGGTGTTCGGGCCGTCGGCTCGGTGGCATCGTCCTCGCGGCTCATATCTCTAGACCTCGTTGGAGGGCGATAAATAACGCGGCAGCGATGAGATCAGCGGTCGTTCCGGGGTTGTACCCCGCCTCGACGAACGTTTCGGCAAGCGCGTGGGCTGCGTCGAACTCGCCGGTCGCCTCCAGTTCCGCCGCAGCCGTCGCAGCGCGGCTCGATACGTCGCGGGCGGTCGCCTCGCCGTGGACGACTGCAACGAGCGAATCGGGCTCGGCGGCCAGACAGTCGAGAAACACGCGAGCGGTTCGATCGAGCACCGGCCCGTCGGCTTCGCAAAGCGCGTCGGCCGCTGCAAACGCCCGAGCGAACCCGCTCGTCCAGAGTCGGGCGTTGCCGTCGCCGATCCCCCTCTGCGGATTCGCTGACAGCTCCATGATATCGTACAGCGTCAGCTCCCGCTCGCGAAGCGTTGACGCCGCGTTGCGTCCGCGGCGTACGTCGATCGCGTCAGCGTCACCGGGCAGGTCGCTGACGGCGACATCGACGTGTTCGAATGCACGATAAAACGCGACAGCATCCGCCACCGTCGTCGCTTCGACAACCCGACGAACACCATCCGGCGTGAGCGACTCGGCTGTCGCGGCGCGAACAAGCGGAACGAGCAGCAACAGACAGCCGAACTGAGTGTTGCCGCCGCGCTGGGTCGCCATGCCTGCAACGGCCCGCTCGAAGGCGACGCCGATCGGTTCGCCGCGAGCGGCCAACTCGAGTCCCGAGCGTGCGCCGACCGCACCGGCCAGAAAATGCTCGAATCGCAGTCCGTCGAGATCACGCCTTCTGTCGACATTCCCGGGTTTGGGTGTCGCACTGACCTCGCACAACAGCGCGAGTTGGGCGTCGTCGACGACCGTGCGTTCCGGGGGTTCCTCGGGAGGGTTGCCGTCGGTCATCGAATCACCCGTTTGTCGCGCCCACTGGTGACATCCTCGTCACCGACTGCCGTGGCGACCGCGTCGGCAACGCGGTCCATGACTGCGCCGGTCGGATCGCGGCTTGGCCGGCCGACACTGACCGCAGCAGCGCCGGCGTCAACATAGGTTCGAACGGATGCTCGGTCGCGAACGCCGTTGTTTGCGATCACGAACAGGTCGGTTGCGTCGGCCACGTCGGCGACAACACCCGGTGAGTCCATGGCATCGATATGAATCGCGTCGCCACCGGCGGCTTCGATTGCCTCGGCGAGTGAAACGAGGTCACAGCCCTCGACTTCGGCGCGAAGCTTGACGCTCACTGTTGCGCCCGTGTCGGCCGCGGTCGAAACGAACTCGACCAAGCGGTCGGTGTCCGCCATGAGCGTCTCGCCGCAGCCGACCCGCGTTAACTCCGGTTGCCGGCAGTGCGCGTTGAGTTCGCAGATCGCGTCGTACGTGCAACAGCGGTGAGCGACCGCTTCGAGCGGCTCCACAGTTGTGGTTCGCACGTTGATTCCGGGTCGAATCGACGGCCCATCCGATCGCCGTCTCGCGTCGACTTTTGATAGCTGTTCGTCAATAAACACGAGCGGATCGGTGGGGAGGAACTCCTGGCGGTCGCGGGCAACAAGCGCGCGAGCGCCCCGCCGCGAGGGCTCATCGAGTGCAATCCCACCGAGAAAGGCGGCTCCAGCCACCCCCGCACCCGCGAGTGCCCAGTCGGCATCGGCCTCGCCGCTCAAACTCGCCAGCGCGAGCCGTGGCTCAAACATCGACGGCCCACCTCCGGTTCGGATTCTCGTCGACCCTATCGAGCGCCGCAAGCGCCGCGCGCATTACCCGCTCGCTGTCGTCGAAATTGGTGATTTCGGTGTCGGTTCGGATCGTGGGTCGCGAAAGCTCAGTTTCGTCGTCGTGATCCAGCACGAATGCGTCGGCGAACTGATAGGCGTCGGCGACGCCGCGGGTGTTTGGTTCGTGACCGACGGCAGCCAACAGCTCCGCGGCGGGTCCCGAAAACACGCGGTCGCCGACGAACGGGGAAACCGCCACAACCGGCGTCGATTCGAGGGCGTCACGAACCCCCGCCAGCGAACAGATCGGTCCAATGCTCGTCACGGGGTTTGACGGGCCGATAACGACCGGATCGGTGAGTGCGGTGGTGACCGCGTCGGTCGGTTCGGCGCTCTCGCTTCCGCGGAACTCGACACCGCGCACCGCCGGTTCGCCATCGCGACCGACCCAGTACTCCTGGAAGTGCATTTCGCCGTTGTTCGTCTCGATAATGGTCGCGACCGGGTCGTTGCTCATCGGCACCACGGTGGACTCGATGTCGAAGCAGTCGGCGAGCGTTTCGGTCACTGCGGTCAGCGAGTGGCCTTCGTCGAGCAGGCTCGTCCGGGTGATGTGTATTGCCCGGTCACGGTCGCCAATCGTCATGAACTCGCCAACACCGGAAAACCGTCGCCACCGCGCGATTTCTCGTCCGGCGGTCTGTTTGTCGGCCGCGAGATACTGCGGGTCGAACTGACGGTCGGCACCAGCAGCCAGCCGGTGGAGTTCGCGGTTCGTCTCGTGGGTGTCGTCGGCGATTCCCCACCACCGGTCGGTGTCAAGAACCCCCCCTTCGTGAAAAAGGACGGTATCGAGATCCGGACAGACCACAAGCCCGCCGAGTTCGATGTCGTCGCCGGTGTTGGCGACGACGGTCAGGCGGGCGGGATCGATGAGTCGCCGAGCGCCCGCAAGCAGTTTCGGCGTACCCGTTCCGCCGGCGAGAAACGTAAGCATACGCCCGAGTACGGTGCCGACGGCTTTGTATCCGACGGCTCTTTGCCAGTGTGGTCGAATGAGGTGGTATGAACGACACGCGTCGGTCGGTGCTTTCGGCGCTCGAATCCGGCCCGGTCAGCGGCCCCGAACTGGCCGAGCGGCTTGGCGTTTCGCGCGCGGCCGTCTGGAAACAGGTCGACTCGCTGCGCGAGGACGGGTTCGAGATCGAACCCAGCCCTGCGGGCTACGTCGTCCGATCGGTGCCCGCCTACGGTGGAGCCGCCATCGAGTTCGGGCTCGACTGTCCGTACCGAATCGAGTACCACGATTCGATTTCGAGCACCAACGACCGAGGTCGCGAACTGGCCACCGCTGGCGAACGCGACGTCGCTGTCGTCGCCGACGAACAGACTGCCAGCCGGGGGCGACGCGGCCGCACGTGGACCGCTCCACGCGGTGGCATCTGGTGTTCAGTCGTCTGTCAGCCCACACTCCCGCCGGCTCGGGTTCCGATTGCAACGCTCGCTGCGGGTGTCGCAACGGTCGAAGCCTGTCAGTCGGTCGGCGTCGACGCGGTTCTCAAATGGCCCAATGACGTGCTCGTCACAGCCGACAGCGACCGCGTTGATGCCGACGCCGACAGCGATCGCGTTGATGTCGATGCCAGCGACAGTACCCGCGTCAATGCCGATGCCGACAGCGACCCCAGCACCGAACAGGGCCGGGGCGGCCAGAAGCTTGCGGGGATCCTCACCGAAATGGAGGGCGAGGCCGACCGGGTTTCGTGGCTGTTGCTCGGCGTTGGTATCAATGCCAACATCGACTCGGACTCACTGCCACCGGGTGCAACAAGTCTCCGCGAGCAGGGTGGCGATGTCGACCGACGAACGGTGGTTCAAGAGCTCTTGTGCCGGCTGTCGACGCTGCTTTCGGAACCGGACACCGTTCTTTCGCGCTGGCGAACGCATGCGACGACGCTCGGCCAGCGAGTTCGTGTCGATACCGGTCGTGAACTCATTGACGGCACAGCGGTCGATGTTCGGTATCCCGGTGCGCTTGTGATCGAGACTGATTCCGGCGAGCGCGTCGTCCACGCGGGCGACTGCGAACACCTTCGGCCGGTGTCGACCCACTCGACTGACCCCAACTGAGACGACGACTCGTGTTCGACCGCGCAACTGAGACGACGACTCGTGTTCGACCGCGGACGGCACTCGCCCGCGGTTAGCCGGTCGGAAAGCCGCCGAACTCGGTGTCGTCGGAAGAACTCCGTGTCTGTCCCGTCTCGCTCTCCGGATCGGCTGTGTCGGTTGAGTCGGCGTCGGCCGCCGTGGCCGCCGTCTGTGCGTCCGGCAGTTCGGCCGGTTCCTCGCCGACGCGGACGGTCAACACCGGGATCCGCGCGCCACGGACGACTTTCTCGGCGACGCTCCCGAGCAGCAGCCGGTCAATACCGCCGCGACCGCGGGTTCCCATGACGATCAGATCACAGTCGTCGCGGTCGGCGATCCGGAGAATTTCCGTGCTCGGCGAGCCCTCGACAACCGTGGTGTCGACATCGACGCCGTGGCGTTCGCCCTGTTCTTCGACCGCTCGAACCGCCTTTTGCGCATCGTCCTGCAACAGTTGATCGACCCGTTCCCACGCGGTCTCCATGGGCAGTCCGTTGTAACTCGCCGTGTTGATGACGTAGACCGCCGACACCGCCGCGTTATGGATTGCTGCAAGATCGACCGCGTGTGCAGTCGCCCGTCCGCCCTCCTCGGAGCCGTCGGTGGGAACCAGAATGCGATCGTAGAGCGCCATGGTAACACTCCACATGTTTCGTGGCAGATCGCTTAATTCTTTATCCGTTCATCCCGTCCGCGGCTCCCTGTGAACAGCACAGCAGCGTTGCCAGGTCGTGACTGTTACTGAGCAGCACCCTCGTTGTGGTCGCCCTCGAACGTCGACGTATTGGGTTCGATATCGGCGTACTGCACCAGCCGTCGGCCGAGTGTATCGACCCGGTCTGCGGTACGCTCGTCGACAATCTCACCGTCTGCAAACGCCTGTCGGCCGTTCGGAATCGCGGCCTGGTGTGGAATCACCCATGCATTGAGCGCCCGACAAACCGACCGAAGGTGTTCGAGCGTTGTGAGCGGAAACGAGCCTCCTGAAACAGCGAGCAGCCCAACGGTTTTGGCCTCAAACTCGTCGAATCCGCAGTAGTCGATGGCGTTTTTCAGCACGCCGGAGTACGAGCCGTGATACATCGGACTGGCAAGCAAAATCGAGTCCGCGGCGTCGACATCGGCGGTGAGCCGGGCGCTATCGCCGGGTTCGTCACGATCCGGGTCGAACATCGGGAGGTCGTACTCGCGAAGGTCGAGGAGTTCGGTCGTCGCCCCCGCGGCCTCGGCCGTCGCGAGCGCACGGGTCGTCGCCAGTCGGGTGTAGCTTCCTGTTCGAAGGCTGCCGGCGAGCGCAACGATGTGTGGTTCAGTCATGGTCTCTGTCAGTTCGGTTAGGACAACACATCGGGAGTCGGTTTCCAGCCATCGGATCCCGTGATCAGTCGGTTCGTTGGCAGTCGCCTGTAGCGGCTGACTGCTGTCTGGCCGCTTCGACGATATCGTCGAGAATCATACACCGGGGGTCAGAGGCTGCATAATGGGTGTCAATGAGATCGCGAGCGGTTTCGATGTCGCCGCGGTAGGCGAACTGGCGTACACGCGCGGCAACCTGGTAGAACTCGCCGCCCGCTTCGCCGAGCGACTCGGTTTCACGAAGCATCGACTGATCGGGAAAAACCTCCTTGCGGACATCTTCGAAGTCGATCATTTCGGGGTCGTAGTCGTCGATTTCGGAGAGAACGAACTCGACGGCGAACCGTTGGAACTCCGACTTGCTCGAAAAGGTTTCGCCCGAGACCAACTCCTCGACCCGATCCATTACCGTATCGGAGAACCGAACCGTCGATTTAACCATGATATCACATAACTAGATGACTGGTATGTAAACGTATCCCGAGTTATTTGATTAGTTATATGTGTCTGACACGGTAGTCCAACGAAGCGGCGAGTTCGGGACGCGCCGGCGCACAATCGCCGACGCGAACTCGTCACTGAACCGCGACGTGTGAGCCGGTGCAAAGCACTCAATCCCTCCGCACACTCAGTTTCGACGGTTTCGCGCGTAGTCGATGGCCTTGCCGGGTACATCGACGAGGTTGAGGCCGACGCCGACGAGAACGAACAGCGTATACAGTCCCAGTGTCGAGAGGAAAATAACAAGCATTGCGAAGATGGCCAGCCAGTCGCTTTCGAAAAACACGAACGCGCCGAGCGTCATCACCGTGCCGTACAATAGGACGAGATACGGCCCCCATCCGCGAGCGTGCCCACGCCGACGCTTCGCGCGAACGTAGCGTTTGAGTTCGGATTCGAGCGCGGGTTTTTCCACGGTTCGTTCGGAAACGTCGGCCTCAAACGCCTCGAACTCGGCGGTAAGCTCGTCAACTCGCTCGTCGAGGTCGCTGATGTCCGGGGCTCGATTGGGTGATACTCGCTTGTCGGCACCGGTCGACTGGCTGGCGGCCTTCTCAGCCCCCGGTTTCTCGGTGCTTCGCTCACGCGACATATGCGATTTGGTTTGCCGTCCGCCGTGTTGTAACTGCCGGTCGGCAGCCACGTCATCAGCGTTTGTCACGCTCGTTGGAGTGCGAGGAGCCAGCTATCCCGACGTTGACGCTGCCCACCAAATCAGTCGTCTGGCGGTCGAAAATCCGGGGTCTCACCGGTCGCTTCGAGACGCTCGATCTCGTCGACATCGACCCGACCGGCGAGAACAACGTTGATCACCGCGCCGACGATCACGATTATCGCCGCAATGTAGAGCCACGTCACAAACAACAGCACGCCGCCGATGACGCCGTAGGCCTGATACTGGCCCGCACTGGCTGCATAGAGCTGAAACCCCGCCTGCAACAGCGTCCAACCGACCGCGGCGACCGCCGCACCCGGCAGCGCCCGTGTGAGCGAAATCGGCGGGTTGGGAAACCGGTGATACATCGGCAGAAAACAGACCGTCAACACGACGGGAAGCCCGAAAATCCCGACCAGCCACGCGAACGGCCCGAGCGGGAGCGCCGCAAGCAGGGTACCGACGCCAACCATGACGAGAAAGCCGCCACCGACGCCGAGACTGACGAGTGCGGCGTCGGCTAGTTCGCCGACGAAATCCGCGGTTTCGGTTTGCTCGTAGACGACGAGAAAGGCGGTGTTGAGCGCGCGAAACACCTTGAGTGCCCCCCACATCAAAAATAACCCGCCGACGACGGTCGCGCCGCTGGCTCCCGGCGTTTCGACGACCGCACCGGTGATCGCCTCCTGTCCCGTCGGTGTCAGAAAGTCGTTGGTGAGCGCAATGAGTCTGTCCGAGAGCGCCGCTCCGCCGACCGTCGTCGCCACAACAAGCGCCAACAGCAGCGCCGGTATCAACGAGACGAACGCATAGTAGGCGACGCCCGCCGCGAGGAACGTGAGCTGCTTGTGTTGGGCGATCGCAACCATCGCTTTTGCCATCGCGAGCGGTGATTTCGCTTTGGAGTCCACACCGACGTTCGTTTCGGAGTCCACACCGACTCCTGTATCGCGGCAGCGAAAAGCGTTGCAATCTGTCTGTCGGGATGAGACGCCGGTTCGCGACCCGTCCGACAAGTCAGCTTAGCGATCCGGGTCGGGGGCGGCGGCCGTCCGAATCGCCTCGACGCTCGCGGTGGTTTTGAACGCAGTGCCGCTGTAGTGTGCTTTTGAGGCGTCGTGACCGGCCGCACGTAGATCGCCAAGAAAGTCATCCATCGCGTTGGCCGGCACGCCCCACTGCTTGCAGAGCCGGTGTTGATCGTAGTGCGTCGGCGAATCGAGTTCGCTCGCCACCGTCGATAGCAGCCGATCGGCGCGCGAGACGGTGCCCATCTCGGCCGAAAGATGACGGCGAACCGATTCGGTGAACGCGCTGTCGGCGACCGAACCGAGCCAGATTGGCCCCGCGGTGACAACCCGGGTGCTCTCGCACGCTGGACACGACGCCGGCACCGACTCGGGATACCAGCCAAACTCATGGTCGCGGTGGAGACAGTCCTCGCAGTGGTGAACGAATCCAAGTTCGTCGAGCAGCGCGTCGGCCGCGGTCGCGCGATGGTCGAGTTCGAGATACGTCCGCACGTAGTGTCGGCTCACGTGCGAGCAGATCGGCTGGGCAGCCACGTCGTAACGGGCGGCGGTACGGACGAGCGCCGAAACGAGCGTTCGCAGCCCCATTTCAGGGTGGTAGTCGGTGTTGCGTGGAACCGCGCTGTAGGTTCGTTTACCGCTGTTGAGATGCGCGCCACAGAGCGGAGCGGTGTCGGTCGCGGTCACACAGACGAGGTTTCGTGTCGATGAGAAGGCGCTGTCGGCGAACGGCATCGGCGTGCCGAACGGGTCGATATCGACGATGTCGAACGGCTCCTCGTGCAACAGTGCGTTGACATCGCGGTGTTCGACTCTTCCGGTGAGGTCGTTGCGAGCGAGGTTCGCCCGCGCGAGTTCGGCGGCGGCCGCGTCGGTGTCACAGCAGGTCACGTCGAACCCGTTGGCGGCCGCACGAACGCCGCGAATGCCGGAGGCGGTCATCGCGTCGAGATAGCTCGTGGCTCGTGGCTCGCGCTCACGGTACGCCCGCAGCATGGCGACGGTGATGTCGCGGTTGAGCTCCATCGTCGGATTGAAAAAGACGCCATCGCCGCTCCCCTCGCTCGCGCCGTCTCGGGGCGTTTCGACGTCGATCACGACGCCGCCCTCGCTGCAGTCCATACGGAGTCGATGCGCGGCGAGCGAAAAAACACACCGAACCTGCTTTGGGGCCGCTCCGTGTACTGCCGGTGTGAGCGAGATCGACGATTGGCGCGCGGCGCTCGAACAGTCGGGCGAGCTTCGCCCGGCGATCGTGTCCGCCATTCTCGCCGTCCACGGCGACCGCGGCTCGCGCGCCATCGACGCAGTCTCCGAACGACGCGTCAAACGTTACCGCGATTTCACCGTCGTCGTCGGTCACAACGAGGAGTATCTGGTCGAAAACGGCAGCTGCACCTGCAAGGACAGCCAGTACAACCTCGATCCGACCGATCCCGACCAGCGCTGTTGGCACGCGCTGGCGGTCGATATCGCCGACCGAATCGGCGCGGTCGACTCCCACGACATGTGGTACGCCGACGTGCGTGAGTTTCTCTGAGCGATTCGGGTTGCGAACGCAGTACACCGCCTCGACCGCCGAAACTCAGTATATTCTCTCAACCGCCGCGACCGACGGCGAAATTTCGGTGGCACCGTCGGTCGCTCGTGCCGCGCCCGCGGTGTCTTTCAATCCCATGCCGGTCGAGACGATGACGACCGTCTCGCCGTGGTCGATAATTCCCTCCGCGACCGCCCGTTTGACACCGGCAACGGGGGCGGCTCCGGCGGGTTCGGCGTACAGTCCCTCGGTCGAGCCGAGCAGCCGCATGCCATCGAGAATGTCGTCGTCAGCGACCGTCACCGCGGTGCCACCGCTGTCGTCGAGCGCGCGACAGGCTTTGACCGTGTTTCGCGGCCGCCCCACCGAGATGCTGTCGGCGAGCGTGTCGGCCTCGTCAATCGATTCGCCCTCGTGAAACACGTCGTGGATTGCGGCGGCACCCTCGGCTTGAACACCGAGCATTTTCGGAACGTCGTCGACGAAATCGAGTTCGTAAAACTCGCGAAACCCCTTCCACGCGCCGGCGATGGTGCAGCCGTCTCCCATCGAAAAGACGAGCCAGTCGGGAACGACGCCGCGGACAGCTGCCTGTTCGGCGAGTTCGAAGCCCACGGTTCGTTTCCCCTCGATGAGAAACGGGTTGATCGCAGCGTTGCGGTTGTACCAGCCGTACGCGTCGCTGACTGCGAGACTGAGGTCGTAGGCCTCGTCGTACGTGCCGTCGACCGTCAGCACGTCCGCGCCGTACAGTTGAGGCTGGACGAGTTTCTCCTCGGGTGCGCTGGCGGGAACGAAAATCCGGCACTCGAGTCCACCGCGGGCAGCGTAGCCGGCCAGCGAGGCAGCCGCATTCCCGGTCGACGCGCAGGTGACCGTGTCCTCGCCCAACTGTTTCGCGTGTGTGAGCCCGACCGAACTGGCACGGTCTTTGAGACAGCCCGTTGGGTTGCGCCCGTCGTCTTTGACGAGCACGTCGACGCCGAGGTGCTCGCTCAACTGCGGTGCGTCCAGCAGGTCGGTGCCCCCCTCGCCGAGCGTCACTGGGTCGCACTCGTCGTCGACTGGGAGAAACGGTGCGTACTTCCACTGGTTCGGAATGTCGCCATCGAGGTCGGCCGAAAACCGGTCGAGAATCACGTCCTCGTCGTACTCGACTTCGAGAACACCGGCGACCCCCTCGTGGTGCTCGCAGGTGTAGCGTAGCTCCGACGGATCGTAGCGTTCGCCACACAGCGTGCAGACGAGCGCGGTGATGTGATCGGTCGTCATTGGCTGTGCGTCGCCGCCGAGCGTATATAACCCCCGTCCTCCGGGGCAACCGTGTCTGTTGTCGTCATCGGCACAACCAAAACCACCTCACGATTCACCGGCCAACAAAATCCACCTCATGATTCATCGACGGCTACGAGCCTGTGAACTCGGCGGTCAGCCCGTAGAACACGAGTGGGCCGAATGCGACGACAACCGCACCGAACACCCACGGGTCGAGCGGGCCACCGGCGAAAACGCCGGTGATGACGAGTGCGCTCGCGACGGCCAGCCCCGCAAGCGGGAGGTGTCGTCGTCGACGCCGACCCACTCCGATTTGTGCGTCCGCAAACAACGCACCCGCGAGAAAGATGAGAAGACTGTTCGCGCTCGCATACACTGGCGCGACGGCCACGCCGGCGAGGAGAATGCCGAGCGCCACAAGCGTCATTACCGCGGCAACCGGTCTCGCCGGGAACGAGGCTGGAACTGCCTCATACCGAACGCCGTAGGCCCCAACGGGCAGCCACACGACCAAGGCGAGAAACAGGCCGAACAACGCGGTTTGACGCATCGGTGAAAACACCCGAAACACGTCGACGAGAACGACACACGCGGCGAGCGTGGCCACGCCGATGACGAGTCGCGGCGGTAACACACTCGTTGGATCGCGACTGGTGTGGATTGCGTAGGCCGCAAACGGGTAGGCGACGACCGCGCCGGCGACAATGGCCGAGTAGAACTCGCCGAGCGCGAACACCACAAAACCGCCCAGCGAGATGGCGAGCAGCCCGCCGCTCACTAAAGCCAACTCGGGGGCGTACCGGTTCATGACGTCGGTAGGAACTGGGCGGTCATGAATCGCATGTTTCAGGTTGTGGTCGCCGGCCCCAGCGGAAGCGTTTAGACGACCCCCCCACAACCGGTAGCCATGCCGAACTGTCCACTGGCGGATGAGTGTCCGAGCTTTTCGGAGCGAATCAACGGGATGGGGTGTCAACACTACGGCGACCGCAGCGGTGCCGAGTGGTGTCAACACTACGATATGCCGATTCGCGAACTCAAGCAACAGCCAGTCAAACCCGGTGAAGAGGTCACTGTCGAGGTCACCGATATCCACGAGAGTGGCGCGGGTGTCGGGCGCACCGCGGACGGATTCATCGTGTTTGTTGACGGCCTGTTGCCCGACGCTCGGGCAATCGTCCGAATCGATCGCGTGCTGTCGAACCACGCCCGCGCGAAAACGGTTGTCGAGCGACTCCCGCTGGATCCCGAAGACGCGGAAGCCGACGGTGACGACGAGGACGAGGCCGGCGACGACACAGCCGCTGACGACGACGTTGAGGAGCCCGAACGACCGACCCGACCCGACCGCGACCGCCTCGGAAGTCGTGAGAACTTCTGGGGCGGGTAGGTCGCTTCACGCCGTGAACCGAAGTCTGTAGCTTTTTGCGATCCGCCCTCCAACACCCATCAATGAGTGATTCCGGCGAGGACAAGATTGCTGGCGAGAACGACGCGATCGAAACGGTTGGTGTTGATGTCGCCACACTGCTTGCTGAAGCCGGATTTAATGCCGAAAAAAACGTTCTCACGCGCCGCCAAGCGGAGGTGCTGGCGCTTCGCGAGCGCGATGTTCGACAACTGGATATCGCCAAGTTGCTTGGGACTTCGCGAGCAAACATCTCCAACATCGAAGCCAGCGCGCGTGAAAACATCGAGAAAGCCACTGAAACGGTCGCCTTTGCCGAGGCGTTGGCCGCACCGGTTCGCGTCACCATCGACCCCGGTACGGATCTGTACGATGTTCCAAAACAGGTGTATGACGCGTGTGACGACGCAGGTGTCAAGGTCAACTACACCGCTCCGGAGCTGATGAACGTCGTCAGCGAGGCCGAACCGGCGGCGGTCTCTGGCCGAAACGTCAGGCGCGAGCTGTTGGTTAGTGTCACCGCCGACGGTTCAGTCCGGATTCGGCGCTCGAACTGACCAATAGGCTGCGCCGTCTGTGGATTGTCCGGGTACGATCTCGCCCAGGACGTACGCGTTCACCACGTTTCGATGCCGTTTCACCACGTTTCGATTCGATCGTCGTGGAGGTCTTCGACACAGCCGACACAGTCGGGATGATCAGCCTCAAAGCAGATCGGTCGGTTTTCACCGTCGAGGTCGACGGCGCGTTTTTCAGCGTATCGCCGGCAGACGAGTTTCGCCCGGCCAGACTCGTCGATCGGTACGTTGACTGCGGGCGAATCCTCGTTATCACCATCCGAGTCGGGCTCGTCGCCCGGGTTCGCAGGGTCGTTCTTCCCGGAGGCATAGGCTTGGCGGGTGCGCTCGTACTGCCGGCCAGCGCGTCGAAGTCGGTCGCGCACGAACCGTTCGAGTCGCTCGTCCATGGCCACCGTTGGACGGCCCCGATTATAGGTTCGTTGCCATCCGGATCCAGGGTACCACGAACACGGTGGCGGCCGGCAAACTCTATACAACACCGGAGTCACGCGGTTTTACTTTCACCTTCCCCTCCCCATATCTTTTATACGATCGCGAACCAACGAACGCATGTCTCCCATTGAAAATACCGCGGAGACAGTACCACTATGACAGAGTTGCAGACACACGCAGCCGAAATTGCAGCACAGTTCTCCGACCATCTGGAGGTCTCCGAGGACGAGATCGAAACCAAACTCGAAACGTTGGTTTCGGAGTATAAAGTCCCCGTCAGCGAGGCCAAGCGGAGCGTCACCAACAGCCTCCTGGCCGAGGCCGGTATCGAGCGCGACGAGATCAGCCGCGGCGGCACCGAACAGGTTCTCGTCAACGATATTAATCAGGACGAACAGTGGGTTGACCTCCGCGTCAAGCTGGTCGACCTCTGGGAGCCTCGAAGCGAGTCGATCTCGCAGGTCGGCCTGTTTGGCGACGAATCCGGGACAATCAAGTTCGTCTCCTTTGCGACGAGCGAACTCGAAGAACTCGAAGAAGAGGCAAGCTACCGGCTCTCGAACGTCGTCACCGACGAGTACGAGGGGCGGTACTCGGTCAAACTCAACCGAACGACCACGATAACCGAAATCGACGACGAGATCGAGGTCGGCGACAACAGCGACACGGTCGAGGGCGCGCTGGTCGATGTCCAGTCGGGCAGCGGGCTGATCAAACGGTGTCCCGAAGAGGGCTGCACTCGCGTGCTGCAAAACGGTCGGTGTGCCGAACACGGCGAGGTCGACGGCGAGTTCGACCTTCGAATCAAGGCCGTTATCGACGACGGTACCGCTGTCCACGACGTGATTTTCAACCGCGAAGCCACCGAGGAGTTGACCGGAATCGACCTCGAATCGGCGAAAACAATGGCGAAAGACGCTCTCGACACGACGGTCGTCGCCGACGAAATCCGCGCCGACATCGTGGGACGATACTACAGCGTCACCGGCCCGACGCTCGGCCGGTACGTGTTGGCCGACGAGTTCGGCGAACTCGACGGGCCCGCGGAGTACGAACAGGTGCTGATCAAAGCGAGGTCGATCTGATATGAGTCAATCAAACAGCCAATCAATCAGTCGCGAAGTCGCCCGGCGCGTCTTCGCCGACGAGTTCAACGACGCCAGCTACACGTTCAAAGAATCCGATGACGAACGCGCGCCTGTGTACCTCCTCTTGCCGACCGGCGAACGGGCCAATCGGGTCTTTTTCATCGGGACGTTGACGGAAAAAGACGATGTCGGCGAGGACAGCGAGTGGTGGCGCGGCAGAATCGTTGACCCGACGGGTACGTTCTTCGTGTACGCCGGCCAGTACCAGCCGGAGGCCGCAAGCGCGCTCCGCGACCTCGACGCGCCCGCCTACGTTGCGGTCGTCGGCAAACCGCGAACCTACGAGACAGACGAAGGCGACATCAACGTCTCAGTTCGCCCCGAATCGATCACCGAGGTCGATGCGACGACCCGCGATCAGTGGGTCGTCGAAACCGCAGAGCGGACACTCGATCGAATCGATCGGTTTGACGACGAGACAAACGAGTACGCCCGAATGGCACGAGAGCAGTACGGCGAGGATATCTCAGCGTCCACCCAAACCGTGATCACGGCGCTCGAAAGTCTCGAGGCCGACGACGAACTCGATTCACCATCCGCTGTCGAGCCGAGCCCATAGGAATCGAGCCGATAAGACACAACAAGCGCCCACGGTTGCGCTTCGTGCCTGTTGTTGTTCTGATTTTTGACTGAGCGCAACGAGACACAGCGAAGCATGGCGAGCCAATCGTCGCTCAGCCCGCGATTCGAAGACACACAACCGTCTGACAAATCATTAAGTAGCGAGCCGTTCGAATGGTACCAACGGCGATTCCAATGGGTAACAAAAACAAGACAATCTCGTTTCGTGTCAACGAGGATTCCTTCGAGGCGTTGCGGGAGATTGCCGAAGAACGCGACATTTCGCTGTCTGCCGTATTTCGCGACTACGTCGATACGCTCGTCGCGTACGACGGCCAGGTCGAGGTCGTCTCGGAGGCGGCTGCCGCCCAACGCGAGCAAACCGATCAGTTCCCGCCGAAAGTCGAGGTTCCAAAGAGCTTCATTCGCGAACACGAACGGCTCGAACTCGAAGCCGAACACCTCCGCGAGCAACTCGACGAGCACAAGGCGTACATCACTCATCTCCACGAGCAGTTGGAGGAAAAAAGCGACGAGGAGGAGATTATTCAGCTCGAAGAACTCGACGAGGAACGCGACCACCGGGATGAACCGACGTTTCGGCTGGGCTGACGGCCCTTAGCCAGTAAGCTCGCGCTTTACCGCGGCGAGTTCGTCGCCCCGACCGCTGTTTTCTGTGTCGGCCAGCGCTTCAGCAGCTTCGAGCGTTCTCACGGCCTGATCGAGAAATGAGAGAATGTCACCGGAGTACGCGTAGAGCATGTAGTCATCACCCATGACGTGGACGATGTCGTCGGGATCGAGCCCTTGGGCGCGAAGCTCCAGCAAGTAGCCGATGAACTTCCGTTCGGCACAGCCGCAGTACGGGTGTGATTTGCAGTCGCAGTCGAGAAAGTCCTCGGCAAAGTCGAGCACGCGGTCGCGGGTCGTACTGTCGAGTTTCGCGAGGCTGTCGCCGGTAAACAGCATATCGAGTGTTGCGCCCGCAAACGCGCTCTTCGGAAAGCTCGTGTCGAGTTGCGAGGCGAGTTGCCGGTGATTTTTGACGTATATTTTGTCCGTGATGGCCACAACAATCGAACAATCGATCCGCGAGCGGCAAAAGCGTCACGTTCGGCGGAGTTGGCGTGTGTTACTGCCGGTTAGTGCCGCCACGGGGCCAAAAGGAGACGACACTCCATGAGACGGTTCCCCGCGGAACCCCCGAGTCGTAACGTATTTCTTTCCGAGTAGAGTACGCTTGGATGCGTGTCCGGGTTGGGGTAGTGGACCATCCTTCAGCCTTGTGGAGGCTGAGACGCGGGTTCGATTCTCGCACCTGGACTTTCTGCTCCGAGCACTTACGCGAGGAGTTGCAAGCCCGTCTGAAGAGATCGAATCATGCGAGACGAGCGAAGCGAGTCTCGCCATCGGGTTCGATTCTCGCACCTGGACTTTCTGCTCAGTGCTCCGCGGTGGAAGATTCAAACCCGGGGAACGCGAACAGTCGCCACCGGGCAATCACATGAACGACGATGTCGATTCCGACACCGCTGGAACAACACTCGCGTTCTCGCTTTCAGCTTTCGACCGACTCGACGACCCCAAAGCCGTGTTCAAAGACGCACAAACCTGGGCTCGATCGATCGGAATCGTCGATCACGACACCGAGCGGATTGCACGAGTCGTCGAGGACTACGGGTTGCGACAGGATTTCGACATGGACGGTCGCGACAAATGGTTTGTACTTGAAGAGATCTGCGAGACGACCGCGGCGTCGCGGTACGTCTACGTTGGCGCGAGCGATGCGGATATGCGAGTATCAACCCTGTTCGAGTGGGAGTATGTTCGCGTCACAGAGGCGGCCGAAAAGGCCGACTGGAACCTCGCCGAACCTCGATCTCGCGCCGGAATTCTCACCCGTCTTTTCGCCGCTGTTCGCCGCCTGATCACGTAACACACGGCGTGTCTCGGGCTCGCTGTATGCCAACTAGTGGAGCCATGGCAGGTGGTGGCTCGTCTGCTGAGCCGTGGACACCTGAGTTGGTGTCCCCCCACACAGACCGCTCACTCATCAAGCAGATGGCACGCAGCGGCGTGATGGCCGCTTCCCAGCGCTGGCGACTCGCGTTCACACACGCTCTCGTAGTGGTCGGCCAACATGGCCGTGGCCCGCTCGAACTCGTCGTTGGCGACCGCGACAAACGCGCGTTCGAGTCGGTCTCGGTGGGGGTCTGGCAGGTCGTGATCGATCGCCCGATCATAGAACGTCGCTGCGACCTCGTCGGGGCTGGCATCCGGATTCTCTGCGGTGAACGCCCGGTTGGCGATTCGTTCACGGACGGTCTGAATTTCCCGGTAGGCGGCCTGGTCGAGGTCGATGTCAGGTGGCGGAATCACGGCCGGACAGCGCGTGCGGAACCGACAGCCACTCGGCGGGTTTCGCGGCGACGGCACGTCGCCCGAGATGGTCGTAATCTCGCGGTCGGCCTCACTGCTTGTTGCCCGCGGAACGCTTTCCAAGAGAGCCTGTGTGTAGGGATGTCTGGGCTCATTGAACACTGTTGCGGCGGGGCCAATTTCGATGAGTTCGCCGAGATACATGACCGCAACGCGATCGCACACCTGGCGAATAACCGATAGATCGTGGCTGATCAACAGAAACGTGAGGTCGAACTCGGTTTGCAGATCAGACAGCAGATTGAGCACCTGTGCCTGCACCGAGACGTCAAGCGCGCTTGTTGGCTCATCGAGGACGACGAACTCGGGGTCGAGCGCCAGCGCACGGGCAATGCCGATGCGCTGGCGCTGGCCGCCCGAAAACTCGTGTGGGTACCGATCGAACTGATCGGCCGACAGTCCGACGCGATCGAGCAGTTCACCAACCCGTTCGTTTCGCTCTTCCGGCTCGCCGATTTCGTGAATATCGAGCGGTTGGCGAACGATTTCGCCGATTTCCATCCGTGGATCGAGACTGGAAAACGGATCCTGAAACACGATCGCTGTCGACCGGCGAAACGCGGTGAGGTCGCTGCCAGAGAGATCGTACACCGACTGGCCGTCGAAGGTAACTTCGCCGCTCGTCGGCGCTTGCAGCCGAAGAAGCGTTTCACCGGCCGTCGATTTGCCACAGCCAGATTCGCCGACCAATCCGAGCGTTTCGCCACGCCGAATATCGAACGAAAGCCCGTCGACCGCCCGAACCGGTGGCTCTTGGGTGCCGAACAGTCGGTCAAAAATGCCCGTGTCGGTGCCGAAGTATTTTGTGAGTCCCGACACCGAGACGAGTGGACTTTCTGACGAGTCGGTCGACCCCTCCCCGACCGATCCGTGGTCGACAACAGCCGGTGATCCATCGGCGTGCGGGGGGTTGGTATCGCTCATTGTGCGTCACCCATCGAGTCAGCGGTGGCCGATTCGAGCGCCGTTTCCTCGGCGTACTCGCGGTCAGCAAGATAACACCGGGTCGTGTGAGTTTCCGAGCCGTCGACGACAAATTCGGGCGGTGCATCGAGACAGGCCTCCATTGCCTTGGGGCAGCGATCGGCAAAGGTACAGCCGGTCGGCAACTCCTCATCACGGAGACTCGGCACATTGCCCGCGATCGGTTGGAGTCGGGTAGTTGTGTCGGATTCGAGCGTCGGAATGCTACCGAGCAGGCCCTTGGTGTAGGGATGAACAGGATCGTCGAACACATGCGTGAGCGAGCCGCGCTCAACGATTTCGCCCGCGTACATAACCGCAACGCGGTCGCACATTCGCGCAATCACACCGAGGTCGTGTGTAATCAACAGAATCGTCATCCCCGTTTCGCGTTGAATCTCCGCGAGCAGATCGAGAATCTGCGCCTGAATCGTCACATCGAGTGCTGTCGTTGGCTCATCGGCGATGAGGATATCGGGTTCGCCCGCAAGCGCTTGGGCGATCATCGCCCGCTGGAGCATGCCGCCCGAAAACTCGTGGGGATACTCCTCGGCACGCCGTGCGGGATCCGGAATCCCGACCTGCTCTAGCAGTTCGACCGCACGGTCTCGACTCGCCTCACTCACGTATCGTTTCGAGGGCAACGCCATCGAGAGAAGGTAGTTCCCGAACGAGTAGTCGTCGCCGGCGGTTCGCGCCCGTGTTGACCGGGGCCGAGCGCTTGCGCGTTGCTGTACCTCGACGGCCTCGGCGAGCTGTTCGCCGACGGTTAAACTCGGATTAAAACTGCTTTCGGGATCCTGAAAGATCATACTGAACGACGTTCCGCGGAGTCCAGTTCGAACTGACTCGGTGACTGCCCGCAGGTCGACAAACTCGCCGTCGACCGCTTCGGGCGACTCCTCGCGCACCTGTTTTGCGAGGTCGTGGTCGCGGAACTCCACCGTTCCGGCGGTGACCTCGCCGGGCGACTCAACGAGATCCATTATCGAGAGCGCGGTGACGCTCTTGCCGCTCCCGCTCTCGCCGACGATGCCGACGATTTCGCCCTCTTCGATTGTCAGGTTGAGATCGGAAACGGCGTTGATCTGTCCTTCGCTGGTGAAAAACCGCGTCGTCAGTCCGGTGATGCGGAGGATATTGTCGGTCATGTTAGAGCCCTCTGTTGCTGCTGTCGATGTTCGGATCAAGCGCGTCACGGAACCAGTCGCCAAGTAAGTTGACCCCGATGACTGCAAGCATAATCCCGACACCCGGAACGACCGAAATCCACGGCCGTCGCCGCAGGACGCTCTGTCCTCGCTCGATTTCGAATCCCCACGAAAGCGTTGTTCCCGAGAAGCCGAGATACGCGAGCGACGCCTCCAACAGAATAATCACCGCAACCTGAATCGTTGCCAACACGATGATCGGTGTGAGGCTGTTGGGGAGAATGTGTTGACGAAGAATGCGCCGGTTGCTCGCGCCGAAGCTTTTTGCCGCTTTGACGTACTCCTCGCTCCGCAACGAGAGCGCCTCCCCGCGGGCAACGCGAGCAAACCAGACCCATGTGACGAGCGCAGAAACGACTGTGACCGTTCCCGGAATCGGAATCGCGCCGGGCATTCCTTCGAGAAAGTCGATCGCGACGAGGAAACTCGGTAACCCGATTTGGGTTTTAACAAGCGGGAGCGTCAGTTCGCTCTGCGCCGAAAACAACACGACGAGCGGATCCGGAATCAACACCGGCGACTCGCCGAAAACGCCGATGAGCGCCAGTGCCAACACGAGTGCGGGAAATGCGAGCATCACATCGGCCACCCGCATCAACCCGTTGTCGACCCGACCGCCGTAGTACCCCGCGACCAACCCAAAGGGAACGCCGATGGCCAGCGCAAGCAACACCCCAAGAATGCCGACCAGGAGCGAAACGCGTGCGCCGTACAACGCCCGCGAGTAGACATCCTGTCCGACCGTGTTGGTTCCGAGGACGTGTTCCTCAGTCGATTCGACAGTAATTCCGACAAACTCGCCGTCCTGTGAGATTTCGGTATCGTAGCTGGTGCCGGTCGGCGGATACGGCTGCCCGTCATCGTTGAAGTAGCCCGTCCGGGTTGGGTCATGTGTTGCCAACACGGGCGCGAACACCGCGGCAATCAGGATGATGATAAGGATCACGAGGCCGATTTTCGGCAACAGGCTCTTGCGGAACTCGTTGGTGAGGTTCGATCGAATACGGTCGGAGATCATTCGGCACCCACCCGTGGATCCAGTGCGCTGTAGAGCGCGTCGACGACGATGTTGATCGCGACGAAGGCGATGGCGATGAATACGATGATGCCCTGCATCAGCGGCCAGTCACGTGTGCCGAGCGCGTCGATCAATCGCAGGCCGAGTCCGGGCCAGTTGAACACCGTTTCGGTGATCACGGCACCGCCCATCAGGGTTCCGACCTGCAGACCGACAACCGTGACGATGGGAATCATCGTGTTTCGCAGGACGTGTTTGTACCGAATGAGAACGTTCGGCAGTCCCTTGGCCTGACTCGCAGTCACATACGGCTTGCCGAGTTCGTCGATCATCCCGCTGCGCGTGAGCCGGGTGATGAGCGCGGTAAAGTAGGTTCCAAGCGTGATCGCCGGCAGCGTGATGTACCGGAGCCAGGTGAGGAGGTCGTTCGGTGAACCGGTCTGGGTCAACACGACAAGCGCCTCAACGAAGCCAACAGGCCGCCGGCCCGTCGGCAAAATACCGATCCAGACGCCGAACACCAGAATCAACATGAGTCCCAACCAGAAGTTCGGCGTGCTGATTCCGAGCAGCGAAAACCCGGTTGCGCCGTAGTCGGCGGGTTCGTTCCGGCGGGTCGCCGAAATCACGCCGAGCGGAATCGCGATCACGAGCGCGACGATGGTGGCCGCGACCGCCAGCTCGAGCGTGGCGGGAATCCGCTCGATGACCATGAGTTCGACCTCGCGGCTTGACTGCCACGAAAAGCCGAAATCGCCGCGAACAATGCCTGAGACGTAGTCGAAATACTGGACGTACATCGGTTCATTGAGCCCTTCGGCCTCACGAACCCGGCGAATCAGGTCGTCACTCGCGCCCTCGGCGAGCATGAGTGTTGCGGGATCACCCGGTGCAACCGCACGCAATCCGAACATGATTGTGATGACGCCCCAGACGACGAAAACGCCAAAGAACAGCCGCTGGGCGAGGAACTTTCCTACCGTCATGCGGGTGGGTTCATTGGTGGATCTGTAGACCGCGGTGCGGATAACCGAGACGGGGCGACACGGCGTCTCTGAGGAGTCGCCTTAGACGTCCATGCCCCAGAGGAACACCGACTCGTCCTCGCGCGGCGTCCACTGGATTTGGTCGTTGACGCCGTAGATGCTC
>CAYWFO010000003.1:31494-37383 GCA_964457485.1 uncultured Haloferacaceae archaeon
TCCTCGTCGTCGAACGTCCGATTGGGGTTGTCGGGGATCGTAAAGAAGCCCTGAACGCCGTAGTCGGTGTCGCCGGTGATGACGCCCCAGCCGATCATGTAGAACGGAATCTCGAACTCGTCGGGGTCGACACCCGCCTGGTTGGCATCCGACACCACACCGAAGTCGACGATGTTGGCCTCACAGCTCACGTTGTCGAGCTGGTCGATCTGGTCGGCCACGGTCTCGGCAACGTCGGCATCGTTGAGATACCGACCCTGTGGGGCAGTGAGTTCGATCTCCGCGCCCGCATAGCCGCTGTCGTCGACGAGTTCTTCTGCCAATTCGATGTCCTGAGGGTACGGTTCGATGTCGGGGTTGAAGCCGTTGATACCCGGCGAAACGGGTTGACCACGCGCTTCGCCGAACCCCGAGAGAATGCTGTCGACGATCCCCTCGTTGTCGACGGCGTAGTTCATTGCCTGGCGGAACTCGAGGCTGTCGAACGGCTCGACCGTGTTTTTCATCGGACAGAACACCGTTCGGAAGCTCGTCACGTTGCGAACATCGACGCCATCGGCGTCGCGGATGGTCGAGACATCCTCCGGGAGAATGTTGATCGTCACGTCTGTTTCGCCGGTTTCGAGCGCAGCGGCGCGACCACTAGACTGACCGTCGGCGTTGAAGACGACCGTTTCGAACGGCGGGGCCTCGCCCCAGTAGTCGTCGAAGCGCTCAAGCACGATTTCTTCGCCCGAGGTGAAGTCAACGACCTCATACGGGCCGGTTCCGTTGAAATCTTCGGGATCTGCGCCGGAAATCGCTTCGCCCTCCTCGTCGGCCGAGTGGTTCTCAATGGCCCAGCCGCGGGGAATCGCGCGGGCGTAGTTTCCGAACTCGAACTCAGCGAGTCCGGGGGCTGCGCCGTAACTCACCGCAACGGTCGTGTCGTCGACGGCCTCAGCGCCCTCGATCGAGCCCAGCCCGAACGTGCCGATCGGGCTCGGGACGCCGATACTCGGGTCGACGGTTCGGTTGATCGTCCAGGCGACGTCTTCGGCCGTTAACTCGTCGCCGTTGTGGAAGACAACGTCGTCGCGGAGGGTGAGTTCGGTGACACCCTCGCCTTCGATGATCTCGGTTTCTTCGACGACACGCGGGAAAATTCCCTCGCCGGGCTCGAAGTCGAACAGTGGTTCGTAGATGTGATCGAGGACATCGAAGTAGTCGCCGGTGATGTGGTCGAGCGGATCGATCGTATCGGGGAACTGTGAAAGTGTGACGGTGATTTCGGTGAGGTCTTCGATTTCCTCACCATCGAGACAACCCGCGAAGGCCATCGCGCCGCCGGCCGCGCCAGTGAGTTTGAGGTATGTTCGCCGATCGACGGTGTGCGTGCTATCGTTCCGCATAACCACAGCATAGGAGAACGATCATATATATGTGTCGGCGAACGAGCTAATTTTTACGTTCTTGTTGGGTTTTCGGACGGTTGGGGCGTTCACTACTCGAAGGGGATGTTTGTCAGGCGTTCACCGCGTGGCTGGCGTGTCTGTGAGGCGCTCACCGAGTTCGACCCCGTTCCAGAACGCCTCGTGGGCCCGTCCCTCGCCGACCACCCAGTCGCCAGCAACGTGGAGGTCGTACTGGGCAAGCGATGACAACGCGTCGGCATCGACGGCAGCGTCGGGGAGCGCATACCGCCAGCCCTGATCATCGACCCAGTCCGGGTCGGCGAGGCGGTCGTCGCCGAGCAGGTCGCCCACCATGGCAGCAACGTCGGTGGCGACCGAATCGAGTGGCTCGTCGTAGTGGGTGGTCGACCAGCCTGGAGCCATCTGGACGATCAGAAGTTCCTCGCCGTCGGGAACGTGGCCGGGTTTGCAGGATTCGCGCGCCAACCAGCCGATCTCGTGCTCGCGGTCGGGATTCACCAGTGCGTAGTACGGCCGATCGAGGTCGAACGGATAATGGAGCATAATCGACCGAATTGTTCGGTACGGAACCGCACCGACCGCGTCGGCGGCCGCCTCAACCGCCTCGCTCCCGCCGGGAATCCGTGTCGCCGACAGCAACTCGGCGGTCTGGGGTGCTGGTGGCGTTAGCACCACCGCATCGAACGGCCCGTGATCGTCGCCGTCGGTATCTGTGAGCGTCCAGTGGCTCGCCGAGTCGTCGTAGGCAAGCGCCTCGGCTCGCGTCGATTTTCTGACCACCGCCTCCGTCTCGGCGAGCAGCCGTTTGCCAAACTGGGTGATTCCGGCCTTCCACGTCCATTTGTGTGATTCTTGTCGGTCGCTTTCGTTGATTTTGTCGGTCGCGTCGAACGTCCACACCGGCTCGTCGATATCGACCAGTCCGTCGCTGCCGAGCGATTCGAGGAGTGGTGTCGTCCGATCGTCGCTGTCTTTGATGTAGTTCGCGCCGTGGTCGTACCGACAGCCATCGCGACGCCGGGTGGCCGCCCGACCGCCGACCCCACGGCTTTTTTCGAGCAGCGTTACTTCGACCGGTTCGTTGCGCAGGCGGTAGGCGACAGCCGCCCCGGCCAGCCCCGCACCGACAACGCAGAGCCGACTCGACTCGTTCGAGGTGTCCATACCACTCGATGGGCCGCGGGCCGGTAAAATCCGTCGTGCAGAGCGTCGGCGTGGTCTCGCGGCCGACCGCTGTGAACAGCGTTTTGCCCGTTCGGCTCGTCGCCGTTCGTATGTACGATGCCGTCTGTTTCGACAACGACGGGGTGTTGGTCTCGCGAACCGCCTACACCGTCCTCCACGAGGCCGCATGGCAGGCATTCGATGCGGCCGGCATCGAGTCGCCCGATGCCGATCACGTCAAATCGATGGTGATCGGTGCGAAACCCCAAGAGGTGCAGTCCGTCTGTGCGACCTACGATCTCGACCCCGACCGGTTTTGGCAGCTCCGCGATCAGGTGATGAGCGAAAAACAACAAAACGAGGCACGGTCGGGGCGCAAAACCCCGTACGAGGATCTCGGCGCGCTCGAATCGCTGTCGGTCCCGATGGGAATTGTGAGTTCGAACCAGCAAGCAACCGTCGACTTTCTGGTTGAGTACTTCGATTTCGACGGCTTCTCGGTTGCACTCGGCCGCGAACCGACGATCGACAGTCTCCGCCTCCGAAAACCCAACCCGCACTATCTCAAGCGGGCAATCGAATCGCTCGGTGCCGATTCGGTGTTGTTCGTCGGCGACAACGATTCGGATATCGCGGCCGCGGACGCCGCCGGGGTCGACTCGGCGTTCATTCGCCGACCGCATCGACGAAACCACGACCCCGAACCGACGCCAACGTACATCGTCGACGATCTTCACGATGTCGTGAGTCTCTGTCGCGTCGTCGAGCCCTGACGGCGAAGCTCAGGCGGGTTCCAATTGGTCACCCGCCTGCAGAATCCGAATCCGCGTCGCCAACGCGAAAAAAAGCGCGGCGATCGTCAACACAACCGCCGCCCACGCAGCGAGTTGGAACGCCGTTGCGCCCGCCGCAACCGTCGTCTCACCGTCGATCGGAATCGCCGTGTGGTGTGGGTCGCCGATGATCGGAATGAAGTAGTCGACAG
The DNA here is from genome assembly GCA_964457485.1 of uncultured Haloferacaceae archaeon. Taxonomy (GTDB): domain Archaea; phylum Halobacteriota; class Halobacteria; order Halobacteriales; family Haloferacaceae; genus PL-Br10-E2g29. The sequence continues at coordinate 35,059 of CAYWFO010000003.1, forward strand.
TGAGATCGATCGTGTACCACGCGAGCGCGATGGCGACCGCGCGAACCGGAAAGTCGGTGATGCGGTGGAGCACGAACGCCTGGACGACCATTGCAAGGTGGCTCACCAGCAAGAAGGCGTACATCGCGGGCGGCGTGAAGGCGAGAAAGTCTTCGGCGAACACGACGAGCACCCACGGCGTCCACAGCCCGAGTTTGATGTTGCCGAAAAACGCCAGCGCAGTCAGGGTGTCACTCGCCTTGCCCATCGCCCACAGCGCGAACGCACCGGCGATAAACAGCGTCGCCAGCGGACTGTCTGGCACGAAAATCCACATCACGACCGGCGTCTCGGACAGCTGTGGTTGGTAGTACCAAAACCCGAACGCCGTTCCCGCGAGGTTGATAGCGACAACAACCCAGACGAGTCGAAGGCCGAGGTTCTCGATAGCCTGTGGAACGGGCGCGAGCCAGCGAGGAAGATTGGATCGCTCGGGAAGCGACGACCGGTTCAACAGCAATCCATTCGGCATGGCCGTGTGTTCAGGCGGCGGCCACAAATCCGTGCCGGTCGTCGTCTTCGGTGCCGATTACGTCCCGCCGGCAACGGTTTAACCCCCAGCCGTTGTAGTCGGACATATGAGCGCCACCGAAGACACCCATGGCACGGATATCGGTTTGGACGTCGACGAACAGGTCGATAACGTCGACCGGGAGACAGCCGAATGAGCGATCCTGTCTCCGACCCACCAAGCGGTCGCCGCAAGCCAAAAAACCGAAGCCAGCAGTCGCTTCGCCGACCGACTCGGGAGTCGTATTCGACCCGGACGATCCACTTCGAGAGCGGCGATGCGTCCTGTGTCGGCACCCTGTATCTGCCCGCCAGACCCGACAATCCGCCCATCGTCGTCATGGCCCATGGTCTCGGTTTGTGGCAATCGTTCGGGTTGCCGGCGATTGCCGAGCGGTTTGCGGAGGCGGGCTACGCCGCCTTCGTCTTCGACTTTCGCTATCACGGTGACAGCGGCGGCGAACCGCGCGGGCTCGTCAGTCCAACAGCGCAGTGTGCGGACTACGAGGCGGCCATCGAGGCGATGGTCGCCACCGACGACGTCGACAGCAACCGACTCGTTCTCTGGGGATTCTCGCTGTCGGGCGGCCACGTGCTTTCGGTTGCCGCCGCGAACTTCCGGGTTGCCGGTGTGATCGCAACCGTTCCGTTTGTCGACGGTCGAAGCGAACTCAAACGGCTGATTCGCGCGCCGAAAACCCTCGTGAAATCCGTTGCCAGCGGCGTTCGCGACCGACTCGGCCGGCGGGTTGGTTTCGGTCGTGAGGTTCGGATCGTCGACGACCCCGACGGCTTCGGCGTGATCACCGAATCCGGTGCCAAACGGGCCATCTTCGACCTGGTTGACCGCGAATCGAACTGGCAAAACGCGGTTCCTGCCCGTGTTTTTCTCGATCTCCCGCGCTACCGACCGATTGCGAGCGTCGACGAGATTCGATGTCCGACGCTCGCAATAGGCGGCCGCGACGACCGGATTGTGCCGGCGGCGGGCCCCGAGGCGGCGGCCGACGCGATCGCATCGTCGACATACATCGAACTCCCTACCGATCACCTGAGCGTGTTGGCCGAAGACTTTGACACCGTTGTCGACCACCAGTTGGCGTTCCTTCGGTCGACGGTTGCCCACCGGTAGTGGGGACAAAGAGGTGTATCCGAACCGATAGCAACCGGTGCCGACACCAACACCCAGTGACATCGACAGACCGACAATCATTAGCAACCGCCCCCAACAGGAACTACCATGACCGATGACGCCGCAGACGCCGACGTAACCGAACTCACAGACCGGGTTGCTGACGGCGACCTCCGCTTACACGAACTCGAAAATCACGCCGACAGCGACACGGCTGTGGCCGCTCGCCGTCACCTCGTCGAAACCCAGTCGCACGCGAACTGCGAAACCATTGGTGAGTATGCGTTTCCGGCCTCGGCTGCCGAACCGAACATCGAGAACATGATCGGGGCGGTTCAGATTCCGGTTGGCGTCGTCGGGCCGGTCGAAATCAACGGTGGCGCGCTCACCGGCGAGCGGTATCTGCCACTGGCAACGACTGAGGGCGCGTTGGTGGCCTCGATCAACCGCGGCTGTTCGGTGATCAACCGCGCTGGCGGCGCAACCGCTCGCGTGACGAAGGCGGGCATGACCCGCGCGCCCGTCTTCCGCGTCGCCGACGTGGCCGAAGCGCTTGCGCTCGTCGAGTGGGTGCGCGACAACGAGTCCGCGCTCCGGGAGGCCGCCGAAGCAACGACCAACCACGGTGAACTCCAGGGAGTCAC
>CAYWFO010000004.1:0-10453 GCA_964457485.1 uncultured Haloferacaceae archaeon
GGCGGTTCGGCAATCGCCAACTGTTCGCTGTTGCGCATAATCCACGGAATCGCCCAGTCGAGCAGGATGTCCTCGACGCCCTCGTCGATTTCGGCGTCGACGTCAAGTCCTTGCAGTAGTCGAGCGATCTCGTACACCGAGTACATCTGGTCGTCGTCGAGCAACTCCTCGGGTGTGTAGAACTCGCATGGATAGAGTTCCTCAAAATCGGCTTTCGGTCGTGGCATACTCCGTTGTACAGCGTGCGGACGCGAAAATACTACGGGTTTGGGTTGTTGGCGCGGTCAACTGCCTCGGGGTCAAGCACCGTAGCATTCGCCTCGAAAATCTGTGAACTCGGCGCAGTCGTGTGGATTCTGTGGCGGACAACGCGGTCGCTGATCGATCAGCAATAAAAAAATCGAGTGAACTGCCCTTACTCGAACAGCTCGACAGCCTGTTCGTACCGTGCGCTCGGTTCCTCCCAGTCGACGACCTCGAAGAAGGCATCAATAAAGCCGCCGCGGTCGGGGCCGAACTGGTAGTAGTACGAGTGCTCCCAGACGTCGAGTGCGAGAATCGGGTGACCGCCCCAGATCGCGCCCTGGTCGTGTTTGTCGACCACGACGTTGCGAAGCTGGTTCGAAAACGAGTCGTAGACGAGCAGTGCCCAGCCACTGGCGTCTTTGCCTGCGGCTTCGAACTCACCCTTCCACGCCTCGTACGAACCGAAGTCTTCGGCGATCCGGTCGGCAAGCGCACCGGTTGGCTCGTCGCCACCTTCGGGCGACATATTCTGCCAGAACAGATCGTGCAGAATGTGTCCCGAGGAGTTGTGGGTCACGTTCCGGATTGCACCGTCACTGGAGCTGAAGTCACCGTTTTCACGGTTCTCAGCCAGCGTTTCTTCGGCGGAATTCCAGCCGTTGACGTAGCCCTGATGATGGGTGTCGTGATGCCATTTCAGGATCTGCTCGTCAATGTGCGGCTCAAGGGCGTCATAGTCGTACGGCAGTGGGTCTAGTTCGTAGCTCATGAGTTTCCTCCACTTAGCTAATGGACGTGATTCCTGTTAAAGGTTGAGAAGCACAACGATAACAGTTCACACACGAAACACGAACGAAATGATTGCAAGTTTGTATGTCTCGAGATCGTAACTACAATTCATATCATTTTCTGGAATTTTCCGTGGGGTGGGAACTGTTTTTACAGGCGCGGATACACGTTTATGATATGGCCAAAGAACAGTCAGTTAGCACCACCCACAGCACGCTGTCACGACTCGGTCGGATTGCACTCGGCGTCGGCCTCGCCATGCAGGCGAGCGAGGATTTCCGTGACATGGACGACACCATCGAGTACGCCGAGTCGGCAGGGGTTCCCGTGCCGGATCTCGCCGCACCGTTCGCTTCGGGAATGATGCTCGTCGCAGGGCTCGGCATTGCGCTCTGGCGACTGCCACGGCTGGCGACGGGTGCGGCGGCGACGTTCCTCGTCGTTGTCACCGCGACAATGCACGACTTCTGGAACGCCGACCCCGATGACGCTTCCGGAGAGCGACTGGCATTCTTCGGCAACCTCGCGATGCTCGGTGGCGTGTTGGTATTTTTGCGACGGGCGTACAAGCGCTGAATCTGCGGGACAAGCACGTCGCTCAGTCGCCGCGGGCAGCCTCAAACATCGCAAGCGCCCGTTCGCGACGCTCGCTGTGGTCGACAATCGGATCCGGATAGTCGGGTGCCGACCGACGGCGTTGGGTCAGTGAGGCGTCATGCCAGTTGTGAATCACGCTAGGGTCGGCGTCGCGGAGTTCCGGCACGTACTGTTTGATGTATTCGGCGTCGGCGTCGTAGCGCTCGCCTTGGGTCATCGGGTTGAAAATCCGGAAGTACGGCTGTGCGTCGGTGCCCGTTGAGGCGGCCCACTGCCAGCCGCCGTTGTCGTTGGCCGTGTCGTGGTCGACGAGTTTCTCGCGGAACCATGCATACCCCTTCCGCCAGTCGATGAGCAGATCTTTCGTGAGAAACGAGGCGACGATCATTCGCACGCGGTTGTGCATGTACCCCTCGGCACGGAGTTGGCGCATGCCGGCGTCGACGATCGGGTAGCCCGTTTCACCGTTTTTCCAGGCAGCCAAGAGCGTCGGATCGTTTTCCCACGCGATCTCGTTGTCGTACTGTTTGTAGTTCTCGGTGACGACGTGCGGGTGAAACCACAGCACGTGGGTGTAAAACTCCCGCCAGGCGAGTTGTGACTGAAACTCCTCGATCTCCTCGGTTTCAGTCTCACTCGCCCCTTGTTTGGCGTTCTCGCTGGCCCAGTACACCTCGCGAACTCCGATGGTTCCGTACTTGAGATCCGCCGAGAGCCGAGAGGTCGACTCCCGTTTGGGGTAGTCGCGATCCGACTCATATGAATAGAGTGCGTCCTCGCAGAACGCGCTGAGTCGGTCGCGCGCCGCTGCGGTGCCCGCGGTCTGCAACGCGGCTTCGGGTTCAGCAAAACCTAACTCCTCGACGGTTGGGAGCGTCCCGCTGTCGATTCCGGCGGTCGCGCTGTCGACGAACTGTTCGGGGTCGGGTGCGGGATACGGTTCATCCTTGTCGCGGTCGTGCCACTTCCGGCCGAAGTAGGTAAACACCGAGTAGGGGTCGCCCGCGTTGGTCGTGATCGAGCCGGGTTCGTGACAGATTGCGTCGTGAAACGACTCGCGGGCGATGTCGCGGTCGGCGAGTGCCTGCCGGACGGCCGCGTCGCGCTCGCGGGCGAGCCCCGAGTAGTCGCGATTCCACACAACGCGGTCGGCGTCGACGGCATCGGCGATGTTGGGAATTGTCTCGCGGGGGTCGCCGCGTCTGATGAGCAGGTCGCCACCGCGATCGCGATACCACGACCGGAGTTCGGCGAGTGCCTCACGGAGATACGCAACGCGCGGGGCTCCGGCATGCTCGAGAACCGAGTCGTCGAAAACAAACAGCGCGATGAGCCCGCCGTCGGCGTCGTCCGCCTGTCGGCCGGCGGCCGCGAGTGCCCGGTTATCCGACCCCCGCAGATCACGGCGGTGCCAGTGAAGTTGCATATAGCCTCCACGGGCCGGTTCGTAAGGAAAGTTGTGGCGACCGGCCGAGCGTACAGTCGTCCTCGTCACTCGTCGTGGTTCGGAAACACATACCCGGTGACAACGTTCGCAAACGGACATCACGGACACAGTAGAGTTTTCACTGGCCACACGAACACCCGGTATGAACCTCCACAATCCGACGGTTCGCTGGGGAATCGGTCTCTGGGGTGGGCTCACGATTGCGGCCGTTGGCTACCTCTTTTTCGAGGGTACTACACGGCTCATACTGTTCGCAATCGCCGTTGCCGACCTCGCGATCACGCCACTGATTCTCAAAATGGCGACTGAAGATCAATAACAGGTGTCGGGGTCGCGTGACACGCGCGCCGACACCCAGTCGACGACGCGCTATACATATTCAGTCGACAACGGCCTATAGTTATTCAGTCGACAACGCGGTAATCGGTGTCGTCAGCGGTTCTCTTCGGCCCTCAAGCACGCCGAAACGTTCGTTTCGACGGGTTTCGAGCCAGTACAACAGGTGTTCGGCCCAGCGGAGTTTGCGGGCTTTCATCGCGTCGACGGTTGGGTCGTCGAACGACCAGCCCGAAAACCGGAGACGGGCGGCTCCGAACGCGTCGGCGAGAAACGCCGCGCGGTCGCCGTCGGTGAAGCCGCCGTAGTTGCCGACCAAACCGCGTGGCGCTGCTTGAGTCGTCACCAGCGTCGAACTGAGGTCAAACTGTGGAAGCCACTTGCGCACCACGGGGATGTTGTCACCGTGGACGTGGGCGACGACGAGGACACCATCGTGGCTGCAATCGCGGGCGGTTTCGACGTTTTTGTCGAGATCCGTGACCATGCAATCGATCTCGATTCCGTGGGTCATGAGCACGTCAGCGGCCGTCGAGGCGGCAATAACGATCTCATCGCTATCCACTTCGATGCGATCGAGTTCCGTCGACAACGAGGGGGCTGCACCGACGACGCGGACCGTCGCGTTCGCAACGTGCGATGTGAGATCGAACCGTTCTGCCGGATCCGAGTCGGGTCGATCAGCGTTCGTCGATGTTTCTTGACACTCGGTCACGATGTCTATCGCGCACTCACGAGCGCGCTCGTCGGCCGCGCGGTCGAAGCCGAAATCAGCGAGGATTGCCTCGTAAATCGGTTCCCACTCGGCAAACGGTAGTGGTCTCACCATCGCCGTTCCTTACTCACCAGCCGCCGCGAAGTGGTCGGCCAGCGCGGTGATTCCGCTGACGGGTTCGTCTCTCAACCGTTCTGCAAGCGTCCGCAAGCCTGCCCGCGTCCCACTAATCAACAGGTGGCCGGCTTCGGTGCCTTTCACACAGCTAACGCCAGCGTCCTCGCTCGCCGTCTGCAGCGCGGTGGCCGCGTCGGCGTTGACGCCGCGGAGTTCAAACGTGCGCGCGGCGGCGTGGTCGGTGGCCGCGGCCGACTTGTTTTCTCCAGTGGATTCGGTTCCACTGATCCGATCGACGTGCCGCCGAGCCTCGCGAGCGTTCGTGATGTCGAGTTCCTCGATGCTGAGCGCCGCGGTGGTTTCACGAACCCGTGAGCGCGAAAATTCGTGACCGATGAGCGCCGAGTCACGCGTTTCGGCCACGTCGTGCGTCCGGATTACGTGGGCCCCGCGTTCGACCGCCATTGCGGTGGCCGCAAGCGAAACTGGCAGTGCGCCATCGGTGCCGCGACCGGCGACCGACCGCAAGAAGTTCTTGCGGTTGATCGAGACCAAAATCGGTTGGCCGTAGCCACGGAACTCGCGAAGCCGGTGAAAGGTCTTGCGGTCATCCTCGACTGTTTTGTCCTCGCTCCAGCCGCCGAACGCGGGGTCGACGATCGTTTTGTCAGTCAGCCCGTTTTGGGCGAGCGCATCGTAGATGTCGTCCACATCCTCGATCGCGCCGGGTCGTTCGAGATCCGGTGGCGACGCCATTTTGGCGACAGCCACGTCGTACTCGCGGCAAATTTCCGGCATCTGTGGGTCGGCAAATCCGCAGATGTCGTTGACCATATCGAAACCCCCCTCGATGGCCGCCTCGGCCACCTCGTGGTATCTGGTTTCGATTGAAAACACCGCGTCGCCCGAGACGCTCTCGATGGTGTCGAGCGCCACATCGAGTCGATCGAGTTCCTCCGCAGCCGAGAGCACTTCGAAGCGCTTGTTGGCCGACTCGAGTCCGACGTCGACGATGTCCGCGCCCTCATCGATGAGATCGCGGTCGACGTATTCGGCGGCCTCGTCGGGGCTGTTGAACACGCTCGGTTTGTACGGCGACTCCGAACTCACGTTGAGAACACCCATGATTCGCGGTGGGTGGTCGTCGCCAATCGGCAGGCCGGCCGCATCGACAGTTCGCATACGTGGTGTTGGCGGTAGACGGTGATAGGGGCCGCGGTCTTTCCGGCACCGATAGGGATTTATGACCCGCTCGTCCGATCGTCCGGTGGTTGAGCCAGTCAGTTTTTATTATCAGAGGGGATAGGTCGACCATGGGAAAAGTCAGTGTCGGACTTCGTGGCTGGCGGTTCGACGAGCAAGACATCTTCACTGACGACGAGCAGTTCAAGCCGCTCGACGAGATTCCGCCCGATCCGCGACAGCGACTCCTCCGGCTGTTGAGTCTGGTCGACAAGCCGTGTGATTGCTGTTACATTATTCACGGTTCGGAGAACAAACAGCAGTGTAACCGCGCACAGGCGGTCTACGGCGAGGCGCTCGACGAGATACTGCTCTGTGACGACCACGAGACCGACTTCATTTACTGGTACCAACACGCCGGCGGCAGCGATCTTCGCGAATCGGCGCACTTCGCCGACCAGTTCCACGAATGGTTCGCCGCCGGAAAGCGCGCACCCGAGTCGTTCGATCGGATCGAACACGTCGAAACCGACCCCGAGGCGTTGCCGGATCTGCCGAGCGCCGACGAAATCCAAGCACGCATCCAGGCTGACTACGAGCCACGAACCATCGACCTTCGCGACTACATGGAAAACCCCGAGGACGCGGCTCGCTCGCCGGCCGACTGTATCGACGACGAGGAACTCGCCGACCTCGAAACGAGCTATCCGACGGCCGACGAATGAGTTCATCCGACGCTGCTGTCCGTCCGCCTCCCGTTGTCGTTGTTGTCGACGCGAAAACCCCCGGAAACGTCGGCACCATCGCGCGGGCAATGAAGAATTTCGGGTTGTCCGAGCTCAAACTTGTCAATCCACCCGAACTCGATCCGGATGGCGAAGCCTACGGCTTTGCCGGTCACGCCCGCGAGGACGTGCTGCCGAACGCCGAGAGGGTGACTTTCGACCACGTCGTCGACACCTACCACACCGTCGGCTGCACGGCGATTACCGGCGAAGATAGCCGTCGCCACCGCCGGTTTCCGTTCAAAACGCCGGTCGAACTCCGTGAGTCGCTGTCAGCGGTTGACGCCCCTACTGCCCTCGTGTTTGGCCGCGAAGGCCGTGGGCTCCACAACAACGAAATCGAACGCCTCGACGAACTCTGCTCGATTCCTGCAAGCAACGAGTACCCTGTTTTGAATCTCGGACAGGCCGCGACGATTATCTTCTATGAACTTCGTGAACTGACAGTGGCCGAAACCCAACTCCCCGATGTCGAGCAGTTTCGCGCCGATGAACCCGACATCGAGCGGTTGTACGAGTACGTCTCGGGATTTCTTTCTGCCCAACAGTACAACGATCGCAAACGCGCGAAAACCGAGCGACTCGTGCGGCGACTGGTCGGCCGCGCGCACCCGACCGATCGCGAGGTTCACACGCTGATGGGCGTGTTTCGGCGGGCGACCGCCCAACTGGCGCATCGACGCGAACTGCTCGAACGGTACGATGAGCCCGATACGCTCGACGGCCCGGCGGAGTGAGCATGTCGCTTCGCACGCTTGTGTCGCGCCTCACGACCGAGGCCGAGCGAACCAACGAGCGTCGACTGCTCGTGCTTGCGGGTGATCGCGACCGCGGGTTCGACGCGGCCTACGACGTCATCGAACGGGCTGTCGATCCGCCGCCAACGGGGCCGGTCGACGGCGTGACGCTGGTGACGACTCGCGAGGGGTTTCGCTACCACCGGGTGGCTCCCGCACGGGCCGACACACTGCTGGGAGCAACGAGACAACTCGTCGTGTTCGACTGCCACGAGGCGTTCTCGGCGAATTCGTTGGGGGCGGTGACCGGCGTCGTCGACGGCGGCGGCCTTCTCGTTCTCTTGACCCCACCGCTCGAGAGATTTGCAACCGATTTTCCAGCCCTCGTCGACCGTGTGTTGGTGCCGCCGTATTCGGCACAGGCTGTCGGCAGTCGCTTTCGCGAACGGCTGGCGACGACGCTCGAATCGCATCCGGGAGTCGCTATCGTCGACTGTTCACGACCGCAACTTCGCGTTGTTCGTGACGGGCGTACGCGCACGGAGCCCGAACGTCCGGGGTTCGAATCACCCCGAAACCCACGCACCGACACCCCGTTTCCGCGCGTCGCCTTCGAGCGGTGTCTAACCGCGGATCAGGCTCGCACGCTCGCCCGGCTGTCGCGACTCGCGACGCCCGACAACGCGGTCGTCGTTGAGGCCGACCGCGGGCGGGGAAAATCGAGCGCTGCCGGGCTCGCTGCGGGGGCGCTTGCGGCCGGCGGCCACGACGTGCTCGTGACTGCGCCCGAAATCGACCACGCGCGCGAACTCCTCGATCGAGCAACCGAACTGCTCGGCGACCTCGACGCGATCGCGACAGAAACCGACACGCTCGACAGTGCTACCAACGGTGACAACGGTGCGAACGCACCGTGTGCGGCGGCGCTCGCGAGTGGCCAAGCGGTTCCGACGACGACCGGCGGCCGACTCCGGTTTCTCCCGCCGGCCGCAGCCGCGACCGCCGCAGGCGACATCGACGTGTTGTTCGTCGACGAAGCGGCAGCGATTTCGGTCAGCCTGCTCACGCGGTTTCTCGATGCGCCTGCCGTTGGCTTCTGCACGACGGTTCACGGCTACGAGGGAACGGGCCGCGGGTTCGCCGTCCGGTTTCGCGACCGCCTCGCAGCGTCGACACACCGCGTGACCGACGTCACGCTGGACGAACCGATCCGCTACGCCCGCGGCGACCCGGTCGAATCGTGGCTGTTTCGAACGCTGTGTCTCGATGCCGAACCGCCCGCCGCCCAACTCGTCGACGAGGCGATTCCCGAAACCGTTCGCTACCGACGGCTCGACCGCGACGCGCTCGCTGCCGACGAAGCGCTGCTCCGGTCGGTGTTCGGCCTGCTCGTTTCGGCACACTACAAAACCGAGCCGACGGATCTGCTCAGAGTGCTTGACGCCCCGAACGTGGTGGTTCGTGTCCTGACCCATGACGGCCATGTCGTCTCGGTCGCCCTGCTTGCCCGCGAAGGTGGACTCGATAGCGACACCCGAACGCGAATCTACCGTGGCGAGCGGGTTCGCGGGAACATGGTGCCCGACGTGCTGACCAGTCAGCTTCGCGATCCCGACGCAGCGAAGCCGGTCGGCTACCGCGTCATGCGAATTGCGACCCACCACGCCGCCCGCTCGCGGGGACTCGGTTCGATGCTCCTCTCGCGGTGTCACCGTGAGTTCGGCGAGGATATCGACTGGTTCGGCGTCGGCTTCGGTGCCACACCCGAACTGGTCAGTTTCTGGCGCGAAAACGGCTACCGGACGGTTCACCTGTCGACCACGCGAAACGACATCAGCGGCGAGCACTCGGCGCTCATGATTCGGCCCTGCTCGCCGGCGGGTCGGGCGCTTGCGAACCGCCATATCGGCTGGTTTCGCGACCGCGTTGGCGACGTGCTTGCCGACGCGCTGTCGACGCTTGATGCAGATGTCGTCCGCGGCGCGTTGCGAGCGGCGCAGCCGGTGGACGCTGAACCGACCACCGAAGCTGACGCACTCACGTCGCTCATCGAACGTGACTGGCGACTGCTCGCGGGCGTTGCCTACGGACCGGGAACCTATGAGAGCGCACCGAGGGTGTTTCGGACGCTGGCGCTTGCGCACCTGTTCGAACCACGGGCCTCACTGTCGGAGCGACACGAACGATTGCTCGTCCGCAAGGTGCTCCAGTGCGAACCATGGCCATCCGTTGCCGACGACCTCGGATACGCCTCACCGAGTCAATCTATGCGTGAGTTTAACACGATCGCGAGACGATTTTGTGCGGCGTTCGACGACACGACGAGCGCAATCCGCGATGAGCGGCGTCGGTACGAACCCGACGACGAGCAGTGAGCACTCAGCGCGTGGGCTTTCGGCCTGATGAGGTATTTATTCGTTCGTCCCGATAAGCGCCTATGGTAGAGTTGGTTTTCTGGATCGCTGCCGCGTTACTTCTCGCGGGAATGATCGGAAGTTTTCTCCCACTCGTTCCATCGGGGCTGTTCTCGCTGGCGGGCGTCTGGACCTACGCGTTGTTCGGTAGCGAGCCGATCGGCACGCTCGCGCTTGCGGTGCTGACGGCGACCGCGCTGGCGGCGGCCGTGCTCGAACACCTCGGCGGCCCACTGGCCGCAAAGCTCAGTGGCTCGTCCAATCGGGTGATGATTTTCGCCACACTCGGCGGATTCGTTCTCATGTTCGTTCTCGGGCCGATCGGCATTATCGTCGGCGTTGTCGGCGTGGTGTTCGCGCTCGAACTGTGGGAAGGGAGTGCGGTCGACACGGCCGCCCGCCGGTCGGTGTACACCGCCGCTGGGATTCTTGCATCGTCGGTCGTCCAGTTGCTGCTCACCTTCTCGATTCTGGCGATATTTCTGTTGGTTGTGATCGTTCTCTGAGCGAACGAAGACGCTCGCATCACCGCTGGAGACGGGCCGCCAGTCGGCAAACGAGGACGGTTTCACACGGAAGCGTTTTCGGACAGATCCGTGGCTATGTCGCCGCAAGGTCCACCGTTTCTCAACGTAAATATTGTGAAATGCACCCTCTATTTTATCATTATTACAGACCCACAGAACGCGTAGTAACAACCTGTTTACGCGTCGTCGCCGGACAGTCGGTATGGACATTGGCCTCGTCGCTGCGGTCATGGGCTTGGGAGTAGTTCACGGCGTGCTCCCGGATCACGGCTGGCCAATTGCGGCAACCTATGCGCTTGGCTACTCGCAAAAGTGGATTCGCGGTACGATTGCGGCGCTCATTTTGGGCGTTGGCCATCTCGTGAGCAGTGTCGCGCTCGTGTTGGCGTACTTCTGGATTAGTCGCTTTGCGGCGTTCGCCGACGGGCCGTACATGAAACCGCTTGCCGGTGGACTCCTGATTGCACTCGGAATCTACGAGCTGATCAGTGGCGGGCACGGCCACACTCACGGCGACCATGATCATGGCCACGACGACAGCCATGAACACGATGAGCACGA
>CAYWFO010000004.1:10553-15839 GCA_964457485.1 uncultured Haloferacaceae archaeon
TGAGCACGACGACCAGGGCCACGACCACGAGCACGACGACCAGGGCCACGACCACAGCCATGAGCACGACGACCAGGGCCACGACCACAGCCATGAGCACGACGACCAGGGCCACGACCACGAGCACGACGACACCGGCGTTCTCGGGCGGATTCGGAATCGACTCCCCGGCGGCGGCCACATGCACCCGACGCAAGCACACGCCGAACAGGGGCTGTTGACGCTCGGTGCAACCGCGCTCGTGCTCGGATTTGCCCACGAGGAACCAATCCAGATTCTTGCGATCTGTGCGGGCACCGAGTTCTGTCTCGAACTGATGTTGCTCTACTCGCTGGCCGTCATCGGCGCGATACTTGCACCAACGTTACTGCTCATTGCGGGCTACAAACACCATCAAGAACGGATCGAGCAGTACACACCGTATCTTCCGACGCTTACCGGAATCGTGTTGATCGGTGTCGGTCTCGCGTTCGTCGTCGGCGTTTTCTAACGAGTCGACAGCGATTTTTGATGGGTGGTTGGACTCACCAATCGACGGTGCGCGACGTTTATTCACGCCGCGTGGCTGTGTCGACGTATGCTCACGTTCATCGGGCTCGGCCTCTACGACGAACACTCGATCACGCGCGAGGGCGAACGGGCACTCCGCGAGAGCGACCGCGTATTCGCTGAGTTCTACACCAGCCAGCTGTTAGGAACGACTGTCGAGCAGCTTGAAGCCCACCACGACGTCGACATTGAGGTTCGCGACCGCACAGGAGTCGAACAGAATCCCGAACCCATTCTTGCTGCGGCCGAAGACGAGTCGGTCGCCTTTCTGACCGCCGGCGATACGATGATTTCGACGACGCACGCGGATCTCCGGATTCGTGCCGAGTCACGTGGGATCGAGACGCACGTGATCCACGGCGTCACCGCCGAAACGGCCGCAAGCGGGCTCACCGGCCTGCAAAACTATCGGTTCGGCAAAAGCGTCACACTGCCGTTTCCGTTCGTCCACGGCGCGGGCGACGTGCCGCCGAGCGTCATCGAATCGATCGAGGCCAACCAGTCGCGCGGCTTGCATACTCTCGTCTATCTCGACATCAAAGTCGACTACCATCAGCGCCGCGGCGCCCCTGCCGACCACGAGCCGTACATGACTGCTGATGTTGCCGCGGGGATGCTGGCCGACGACTGGCGCGCCGACCAACTCGGCGTGGTCGTCGCACGCGCGGGAAGCCCGGAACCGCTGGTCGTTGCCGACCGACTCGATTCGCTTGCCGAGCGGTCTTTCGGCGAGCCACTCCACCTGCTCATTATTCCGGGTGAACTCCACCACGTCGAATCCGACGGACTGTCGGCGCTCGCCGGTGCCCCCGCAGCTCTCGTTTCGGTCGATAAGTGAGCCGCAGGTCTTTTTTTGAGCCGAATTCACTGTGAATCGACGTTTTGACCATTGAGGCCGCCACATCCGCCGCATCATAATTATTAATTCGACTTCGAGTAAATTATGAGAAGATTTATTACTACACAAGTAGTACCTATTTGTGAGAAAATGAACACAGTACTGCTAGCCATTGGTGACTCCGACGAGAACCGACTCGATCAACTCCTCGACGAAACGATTGCCATCGCGGATCCGACCGACGCGACCGTGGTGCTTGGCCACGTATTCACGCGGGAGGCGTACGACAAAGCCCGCACAAACCTTTCGTTCGATGGCCCTGCCCCGGAGGTAACTCCTGACGTGGTCGCCGAGCGCTACTCGGCGATCCGGGAGGCGGCCAAGACGCTTGCCGAATACGGAATCGACACGGAAATTCGCGGTATTCTCGGTGAGGACGGCAAGGCCGTTGTCGATCTCGCCGAACGCGTCGAGGCCGACCGAATTTTGATCGGCGGTCGCCGACGCACTCCTGCAGGCAAGGCCGTCTTCGGCAGCACCGCCCAAGCGATTTTGCTGTCAGCGCCGTGTCCGGTTACGTTCGTTCGCGCGACTGCACCGAAACAATCCGTCTAACGTGAGTCGAAACCGGTCACACTCCGTGACAAAGCGAACGTTCGCTCACACGTCGGGACAGCCACACGTCGGCACCCGAATGAACACGATAAAAACGCCCTAATTAAGTGCAACCGACTCGCCTGTGAACCTGATGGCGTACTACGTTGGCGTCGACCTCGGCGCGACGAACGTTCGGGCGGTTTTTGCCGATGAGACGGGTGAAATCCGCGCGAGCGCCCGTGACTCAACGCCGCGCGGACCAACCGGCATTGCGATCACCGAACGCGTCCTGTCGCTGATTCGAACCGTCTGCAACGAGGCCGGCGTCACACCAGGATCGGTCACTGCCTGCGGAATCGGCTCGATTGGGCCGCTCGATCTTGCCGCTGGCGCGGTCGAAAACCCCGCAAACCTTCCGGATCGTATCGACAGGATTCCACTTACCGGTCCGGTTTCGAACCTTCTCAAGACCGACAAAATATATCTCCATAATGATACGATAGCCGGCGTTATTGGCGAGCGGTTTCACTCCGAGCGCAACCCCGACGACATGGTGTACGTGACGTTTTCGTCGGGAATCGGCGCGGGCATCTGTGTCGACGGCAACGTGATCTCGGGCTGGGACGGCAACGCTGGCGAGGTCGGTCACATGACGCTTGATCCACACGGATTTATGACGTGTGGCTGTGGCCACGAAGGGCACTGGGAGGCGTACTGTTCAGGCAACAACATCCCGTTTTACGCCAGACGCCTCCACGACGAGGATCCAATCGACACCGCACTCGACCTCGACTCACCCGATTTCTCCGCAGTCGATATTTTCGAACACGCCGGACGCGATCGGTTTGCCGACCACGTTATCACCCAAATCGGCCACTGGAACGCCATGGGCATGGCCAACATCGTCCACGCCTACGCTCCGCTCGTCATTAGCGTCGGCGGCGCAGTCGCGCTAAACAACCCGGAACTGATTTTGGATCCGATCCGCGACCAACTCGACGAGATGGTGATGTCGAACATCCCCGAAATCAACCTCACTGACCTCGGTGACGAAGTCGTCGTCAAAGGCGCAGTTGCTAGCGCGCTCACCGGCGGGACGGGCGATCGGTCGAAACTCTGAACGGCAACGCTCGGCGTTGCAGACGAAAGAAATACCCATTATCAATCATTCGTGTTTGAGACACAGAACCACAACTTACCCATAGGTGGAGTTCCTAAAGGCAAGTATGACCGACCAGCAGGAAGAAAGCCTCAAATCGCGCGTCGAGACCTGGATGGTCAAACAGATGCCGATCATCCAGATGCACGGCGGGACGAGTTGTGTGCGCGAGGCCGACCCCGAAAGCGGGCAGGTCGTCGTCGAACTCGGCGGCACCTGCTCGGGCTGTGGCATCTCGAACATTACGGCCCAGAACATCCAGCGCGACCTCTTTATGGAGTTCGAGGAAATCCAAGACGTGCAGATCAAGGTGCCTTCAACGGGCGATATGGGCTCTGACACCGTCGAGGGTGGCCGCGGCGGCGACGTGCAGTATTCGAACGAGTCGGCGGGACACTTCTGAGCGCGATAGACGCGCTGTTTTTCGGTTTACGTTCGACACTCACAACGCGTTTTCGAGCGCGCTCGCAACCGACCGAGCCTTTTCGGCGAGCGGCTCGCTCACGTCTCCCTCCCCGAGCGCCGTGTCGAGCTCGTCATCGTCAACGCGTTCGACGCGACCGTCGCCGTGTTTGATCACATCGACGTGGAGATCGACATACCGAACCGTCTCCGGAAAGCACTCGACTGGCGTACAGATGTTGACATATGTGCCGAGAACCTCGTCGTCGCGGCGGTAGACGGTCGGATACCACCAGCGGCCCTCACGGAACGTCGTGACCGCGATGTCACCGTCCTTGCGGGGAATGTCGAGTGCGTCGTAGCTCCCCCCGCCCGAGAGTTCCCGCTGGACGGTCACCGAGTCGTCGTCACGCTCGGTGACGGTTCCCGAGCCCAGCGAGATGCGTCGGCCGTCGGGTTTTCCGTGACCAATTTCGAGGCGGTCACCGACTTCCGGGCCGAAACAGTCGGCGACGACGCTGAACGGGAACGCGGCGGCGGTCGGTTCTCCGTCGCTCGCCGCGTCGTCGACATCGTCTCCACAGAGCGCCTCCGCGAGATCGACACCGACACTTGCGGCATCGGCTCCGGCTTTGATTCGGTGGTGACCGGGGAGTGTCGGCGTCACTGACCGGCGCGCGTCGTCGAGCGCGAACCGAGACTTGCGACCGAACCAGAACCAGCGACCGGCATCCTTTGCCCACAGTCTGGCCGGCTCGTTACGCTCGGCGGGCGTCGGTGCGCTGTCGAGCACTGCCGTCAGTTCATCCGCCCGCGTGGTCGCCCGAGAGAGCGCCGGTTTCAACACGTCCAATGGGGCCGCGGTTGCGGTGTGGCTCCACCGTATTCGCCACCCGTCGGGCGGAGCGATACCGAGGAGTTCGGTCATGCCGAGGAGTTCGCGCGCGGCGGCTTCATCACGGCTCTCGACGGTTGGCGCGCCCGACTCCGGAAGCAGGGTCACGAGTGGCGTCGAAACGCGTCTGTCGGTGTCGAGCACCGGTCGGTCGTCCGTCCACGGCGCGGCCGACTCACGAACCTGGACGCGCAGCATCTCGCCGGCTTCGACGTGGTCGTCGGTGTTTCGAAACGGAAGATAGCCGCTGAATTCGCCACAATCGACGACCGCACCACGCCGACGGGTTTCGGTGACTTCGGCGTCGAACACCGCGTTTTTCGGAGCCGGATCGCGCCACGAGAGGGTGTCGATCCCGACCGAGAACAGTTCCGCTGCGTCGTCGACAGCGGTCGGCAGTCCCGTCACGCCAATGCCCTGACGATCGGCTGTCATTGTCACCGAAAGCGTCTGCTCCGCGGCGTCAAACTCTGTCTCGAAGCGTCGGCGAATCGGCCCGCTCGGGTCGACGACTCGCCAGCCAGCGTTGAGAACCAGTCGGGTGAGCGCCGTGGTGTAGATACCACGGATTCGAACGCCATGCGCCGGTGGTTCGGACTCACTCATTGTCGAACTCTTCTCCGCTCGGACTGTCTCGGTACTCAGTCATTGGTACTCAGTCACTGTGAACTCACTCGCGCTCATACCGAAGCTCCCTCTTCGGGCAGACTGAATCCACCCTCCACTCCTGCTGACATTCGCTTCCCCGCCACTCGTGTGCATAGCTCTCGTTGGCACCCCGTCCTTTTCAAACACCTCCGTTTCGTCTGAGCACCACTCTTCGACCGTGGATCGCTGCCCAAGAGG
>CAYWFO010000004.1:15939-31439 GCA_964457485.1 uncultured Haloferacaceae archaeon
ACACCTCCGTTTCGTCTGAGCACCACTCTTCGACCGTGGATCGCTGCCCAAGAGGTTATGTACGGCCGGGCCGACGCCAAACCCAATGATTGCCGACAGCTCGATCCGTGTTGGTACCCGCCCGCTCACGGATCGTCGCCCGAACCACGATCGCTGGCAAACGGTCCACGAACGCGACGCCCCGCGAGGAGTGAGTGACAGTGCGTGACTGGCTGGCCGACCGCGCGGCTTCGACGCCAGATTCGCTTGCGGTCATCGATGCTGACACCGAGACCAACTGGTCGTACAGCGGACTCAACGCGGCTGTCGACGAAACCGCCGGGCGGCTCGCCAGTCTCGGCGTCGAACCGGGCGACCAGGTCGGGATGCTCATGACGACACGGTTCAAAGCGGTCTGTCTGGTTCATGCCGCCCAGCGCCTTGGCGTCCAACTCGTGGTGCTCAACACCCGGCTCACATCCGACGAACTCGCCGCGCAACTCGATCTGGTCGATCTCACGGTTCTGATCTGTGACGGCGACACCGAACGGCTCGCAAAACGGGCCGCGGAGTCGACGGATGACCGCGCGCGCATGCCAATCGGATCCATGGATGACCCCGAGTCGACAACGATCAACTCGTTTCGAGATGTCGATCCAAAGCCCGTCGACTCGGCCGACTGGGCGTTCGACGATCCACAACTGATCGTGTTTACTTCGGGAACGACGGGGTCGCCGAAAGCGGTTGTTCTCACGATGGGGAACCTGCTTGCGAGCGCCGTTTCCTCCGGCTTTCGGCTGGGAATCAACGCCGACGACAGGTGGCTCGTGACGCTTGGATTGTATCACGTCGGCGGGCTTGCACCGCTGTTCCGGTCGGTGTTGTACGGAACGGCCCTCGTGCTCCGCTCGTCGTTTGATCCCGGCCCCACTGCCGACGATCTCCGCCGGTACGATGTGACAATCGTCTCGCTCGTGCCGACGATGCTCTCAGCGATGCTTGACCGTCGCGGAACGCTCTCGGATTCTGTGCGGGCAGTGCTGCTTGGGGGTGCGCCGACCACGACCTCGCTCGTCGAACGCTGCCGGAACTACTCGATTCCCGTCTATCCGACCTACGGTATGACCGAAACCGCCTCCCAGATCGCGACAGCAGCTCCAAAGACAGCGTTTTCGCAGCCCGAATCGGTTGGTCGACCGTTGTTGTGGACCTCGCTCACGCTCATCGACGACAGCGGCGAGCCGGTCGCTCCCGGCGAGTCCGGTGAGATCGTCGTCGACGGACCGACCGTGACGCCGGGGTACTACAACAACGCGACGGCCACCGAGGCGGCATTCTGCGAGTACGGCCTCCGAACGGGCGACGTCGGCTCGTTCACCGACGAAGGATCGCTCGTCGTCCACAACCGTCTCGACGACCGGATTCTCACCGGCGGTGAGAACGTCGACCCCGGCGAAATCAGCGATGTCCTCCGATCGCATCCGGCTGTCGATGACGCCGCGGTCGTCGGACTGGCTGACGAAACGTGGGGCGAGCGGGTAGCTGCGCTCGTCGTGCCAACCGGCTCGGACTGTTCGGTCGCCGAACTCGACACGCACTGTCGCGATCGACTGGCCGGCTTTAAACTCCCCCGGACGATCGGATTCGGCGAGTCGCTTCCACGGACGGCATCGGGAACGATCGATCGCGACGCGGTCAAACAACGGCTCCGAACCGACGGGATTGATACGGGCGCTGTCGACGGCGACACCACCACCATCGGTGACGCAGAGACGGAACAGACCGACAAAAGCGACGACGCCGAACCCGATGCGGACGAATCGGACGGCTCGCCGTCGCCAGTGGATTATCCCCGCCCGCCAACCGTGCGCAACGAACCGGATGACGGCGATTCGGCGTCCGAATCGGACTCTGACGCGGATACCGACACTGACCGCTCACCGTGACTGCGGATTTGTTTACCATGGGTGCTGGGCGAACCGCCGTTTTCGGAGTGGGTCTTCGGCGTCCAGCGTCTCTGTGAGTTCGTTCGGCTGTCGCCTGCTGAACCCAAGTGGAGTTGTACGATGCGACACGTCGGCCGAAAACGAAACCAACAGGCCCCTTGGAGGCGTCGTTCCCGACATGCAAAACACCCAAGAAGTCGTCGTCCTCCGATACGGCCACCGTCCGGGCCGCGACGACAGGATGACGACACACGTTGGGCTCACCGCTCGCGCGCTCGGTGCCGACCGCGTGATTCTCCCGGACAACGCGACCCAGTCGGCTCAAACGGTCGCCGACATCACCGACCGGTTTGGCGGCCCGTTTTCCGTCGAACAGGTCGATTCGCCGCGGTCGATCGTGCGCAACTGGGAGGGCTCCGTCGTCCACCTCACGATGTACGGCCTCCCGATCCAGGACGTTGAAACTGCGGTGCGTGCAGCCCTCGAAACCGACCCGATGCTCGTTGTTGTCGGCGGCGAAAAGGTACCGTTCGAACTCTACGAACGCGCCGACCGGAACGTTGCGGTGACCAACCAGCCGCATTCAGAGGTGGCGGGGCTCGCCGTGTTTCTCGATCGACTGTTCGAGGGTCGAGAACTCGATCAATCGTGGCCCGACGCCGATCGCCACGTCGTTCCGAACGCAACCGGAAAAACAGTCGTTCCGGCTGAAACCGCCGCGGGAGATGACGGTGACGACACGCCAACCGACGGCGTCAACGACTGAAACCGAGGCCGCTGTCGACACCGGTGGTACCCATGTCGCTGTCGACACCTCGACCGCCAACAACTGTTCTCGATGAACCGTTGAGCATCCACACACCGCACTGAAACCGACAGTCGGTGCTTTTAACCGAGTTCATCGCCGAGAAGAAGTCAATGGCTTTTGAGGATCTCCTAAACGACCCGGTCATCCAGAAGTACCTCCACGAACTGGTTGGCCCGACAGGCATGCCGGTTGCCGCCGCCCCACCCGACGGCGAAGTCACCGACGAGGAACTCGCCGAACAGTTGGATCTCGAACTCAACGATGTCCGCCGCGCGCTGTTCATCCTGTACGAAAACGATCTGGCCTCCTACCGACGCGTTCGCGACGAAGATTCGGGCTGGTTGACGTATCTCTGGACGTTCCACTACGACAACATTCCCGAGAATCTCGAAGCCGAAATGCACCGACTGCGCGAGGCGCTTGCGGAACGCGCGGAGTACGAACGCACCCACGAGTTCTATCTCTCCGAAGTGACCTCGATTCGGTACGAGTTCAGTGATGCAATGGACTTCGGATTCGAGTGTCCAGAAAGCGGCACGCCACTAGAACCGATGGACAACGACCGGCTTATCGAGGCGATGGAACAGCGTCTCGAGGAGCTCCGTGATGAACTCAACGTCGACATCCACGCGGAAGCGAACTAATGGTCGTTCTCGCTACCAAATGCTACGTTGAGGGCGACGCCCGCGAGCGGTCGCTCACAAGTCTCGCCTCGCTGGTCGACAACGAACTCCACCAGCTGTCGGTCGACAGCGAGATCGGTGTTCGCCACGATGACTTCGTGACGGTGACGCTCAGCGGCGACGACGCACCCGTCGCGCGCAACCTCCTCCGCGAGCAGTGGGGCGAAATAACCGATCACTTCGAGCTTGGTGAAACGTACACGGGAACGCTCAAATCGTGGGATGACGACGGGTTCGTTCTCGACGCCGGCGTCGACATCCGGATTCCCGCAAGCGAGTTCGGGTTGGGTCAGGGAACCCCCTCGCAGATTCGCGACCGCTTCGGCTTGGTGCAACATCTCCCGATGCAGTTCGTCTACGGCGACCCGTGTTCGTTGGCCGCCGCCGAGGCCGACCGACTCTACGAGTGGCGGCGCGGCCCCGGCCGGGTCACCGTCAACAGCGCCACCCGCGGCGAGGTTCGCGCGACGGTCAACCGAGCGGGCCACGCCCAAGATATCATCACCGTCGAGCGACTCGGGTTGCTCGAACAGTCGATTATCTGTGGCGATCGAACCGACCCACCGGGACTGCTGGCCGCGATTGGCGAGTACCTTCCCGCAGAGCTACGATGTGTTATCGGTGAGCAGTAAAACGACGATCCATCATGAACCGACGACTCGGAATGGCGGTTGTCGCACTCGTTTTGTTGACGGTGACTGCCGGCTGTCTCGCGTTCGTCACTGGCGGTGGCGAGCCCGATGATGCGACACTCGATCGCGAACCCGCAGAGCCGTACGAGTTCGACAGCGACCGCGACGGTCATCTCACACTTCACACCGCCTCGGAGGTTCAAGCGGTCTACCGTGTTGAGGCCGGAGAGACGTTTCGGCTGGCGACTTCGAGTGGACTCGGCACAGAGGAGCCACTGGACATTGCCGCCGTGCGGTTCCAGTACGACAACGGCACTGTGATCAACGGCACAACCCTCCGCGAAAGCGCCGACGGCGACATCGACCAGACGCCAGATGAGGTGTTCATCACCGTCCCCGCGGACGGGAAACTGGCGTTTTCGGCAAGCGCAACACCACGGCGCTTCTCGATGCCCGCCCACGTCGAGGGGTCGTACAAAGTTATCCTCCCACCAAGCAACCGAATCGACTTCTTTTTGTTTAGCAACACCGCGCCCGGGGGTGCCGAAAGCGAACTCATCGACGATCGCGTCCACGTCACGTGGGACGAGGTGAGTTCGGGAACGATCGTCGTCCAGTACTACCAGCAACGTGATCTGTTTATTTTCGGCGGTGCGGTGGTATTGTTGTCGGCCATTGCCGTCGGCGGGCTATACTACTACCGGCGCAAAATCGATGAACTGTACCACGCTCGCGTCGAAATGGGACTCGATACAGAGGTCGACGAGGACCGTGAAAACGACCGGAAAAAGCGATGAACGTTGCCATCGTTACCGTCGGCGACGAACTGCTGGCCGGCGAAACAGCAAACACGAACGCGACATGGCTTGCCGAGCAACTCACTGCCCGCGACTGTCGTGTCGAACGGGTGACGACCGTTCCCGACCGCGTTGGCGACATCGCCCGCGTCGTCAACGAGTACCACGCCGAGTACGATGCGGTCGTCGTTACCGGCGGCCTCGGCCCGACGCTGGACGACGTAACGGTTGGGGGTGTTGCTGCCGCGGTCGGCAGACCGGTCGAACAGCACGAGGCGGCTTTCGAGTGGCTCACCGACCACGGCGGCTACCACGCTGACGACCTCGATGCGGGAACCGCGGAGCTGCCAGCCGGTGCGCGAATGCTGCCGAACACGGTCGGGGTTGCCCCCGGCTGTGTAATCGAGTCCATCTACGTTTTGCCCGGTGTACCGCAAGAGATGAAGGCGATGTTTGAGGCCGTCGGCGATGAGTTTAGTGGCGAAGCGGTTCACAGACGTGTCGTCGCTGTCGACGAACCCGAAAGTGCGTTGCTCGACCGACTTGCGGCCGTCGACGACCGCTTTTCGGTCAGCGTCGGCAGCTATCCCGGCGAGTTCGTCCGTGTCACATTTGCTGGGAGTGACGCCGACGTGGTCGCAGCGGCCGCCGACTGGTTCTGCGAGCGGGTTGCCGTCGTTGCGGAGTGACTCGCGAACGCCGTCCGCGCGACACAGATCAGATACCTAGCGGAACACATACACCAGCCAGCCAATCGTCAGAACGAGACTCACGACGAGCACCGCTGCGGCGGTCGCTTCGATCGGAATGGGTGCAGCCTCGGGTGCTGTATCGAGTAGGAACATTGGGTTGTGATAGCAGGTCGACTGGTTTAATTCTTTGAGTTTGCTGTCTGCCCCCTTCAGCGGCGGGTCGCGGTGTTTTTGCGTTGGCGGCGACGAGTGAGCGTATGCGACTCGGTGTAGTGGTGAATCCAATCGCGGGCATGGGTGGTCGTGTCGGGCTCAAAGGAACCGACGGGAAGGCCGCCGAAGCCCGCCGGCTCGGTGCCGAGCCACGCGCTCCCGAGCGTGCCACGCGAGCGTTTTCGCGACTGTTTGAACGCGCTCCTGAAACCGAGATTCTCACCGCGGCCGACCCGATGGGTGAATCGATAGCGCGCAAAGTCGGCCTTGATCCAATCGTGGTGTACGAGCCGGGGGGATCTTCCGGCGACGCTCCGACAGCGGAGACCGCTGAAACGACTGCCGATGACACCGCTTGCGCCGTCTCGGCGTTCGTCGAACGCGGTGTCGACCTGGTTGTGTTCGTCGGCGGCGACGGAACCGCAGCCGATGTCGCAGCCGCATTGGCGGAATCCGAAACACCGATGCTCGGTGTTCCTGCCGGTGTCAAAGTCTACTCGTCGGTGTTTGCGGTCTCCCCTGAGGACGCCGCCGAAATCGCCGTTTCGTTCGAACGAACCGAACAGCGAGAGGTCATGGATATCGACGAGGACGACTATCGTGCCGGTGCGGTCAGTCCGCAACTCCGTGCCATCGCTCGGGTGCCCGTCGCCGACGACCTGCAGGCGGCCAAACAACAGGGTGGCGGGAGCGTCGAGACGCTCGCGTCGGGTGTCGCCGCGGACGTCGACCCCGAGACGACGTACGTGCTGGGGCCCGGATCGACACTCGGGGCCATCAAAAACGCGCTCGGGATCGAAGGCTCACCACTCGGCGTCGACGTCTGGCGCGACGGAAGGGTGCTTGCGAGCGACGCGACCGAAGCGGAGACTCTCTCGGCGCTCGGCGGGCGCAACGTAATCATCGTTTCGCCGATCGGCGGCCAGGGGTTCGTGTTCGGTCGCGGTAACCCACAGCTCTCGCCGGCCGTGATTCGTGAGTGCGAAATCGAAATCGTCGCCTCACGAACCAAACTCGACGGGTTGCGCGTTCTGCGTGTCGACACCGACGACCCGGCGCTGGATGCGGAACTTCGGGGCTGGACCGATGTCCGTGTTGGCCGTTTCGAGCGCCGCATGATGCAACTCGTGTGACGACAACACGCTGAATCGATCCATTGGTACGGAGTTGTCCGCATCGACAGGTCGTGTCGCACACTCTTTGTTATATATTCACGTCATCAGGTGTATAGACACAATTAAGGACATACAAATCTCAGAGCCGGTATGGAAACGCGGAAGGTTCAGCGGCTCGGCCCTTCAACGCTGGCGATGACGCTGCCGGCCGAATGGGCCCGCGAACACAACGTCGAAAAGGGTGATGAGGTCTCGATTCGGATGGGTGGAAAAGGAACGCTCACCGTCCTCCCGGAGTCTGCAAATACTGAAGAAAGCGAGGCGGTCATTCATGCCGACAACCTCGACGCGGGCGCGGTCGAACGCGCAATCGTCGCCCAGTATGTGCTTGGTCGCCGGGTGATTCACGTGCAAAAAGCCGACGGCGCGCTCGAATCCGAACACATCAACGCCGTATATAAAGCCGAAACGCAACTTATGGGGCTTGGTGTCATCGAGGAAACGCCCGAATCCATTGCGATTCGGTGTTCGGTCGACCCCGAGGATTTCACGCTCGACAACCTGCTCGAACGGCTCGAAAACACCGGGAGTACGATGCGCGGTGAGGCGATCAAGGCGCTGGCACACGGCAACGCCGACCTCGCCGAACGCGCACTCAACCGCGAGCGACAGGCCAACAAGATATTCGTCCTTCTGTTGCGCCTCATCTTTACGGCCTACCAGAACCCCAATCTCTGTCGGGCCGTCGGGCTCGATTCGAGTTTTCCGCTCATTGGCTACCGCTCGGTTGCAAAAAACCTCGAACTCACCGCCGACAATGCCGAGGACATCGCCGAAATCGCGCTCGAAGCCGAGGACAACGCGCTCCACGTGGACAAGGCCACAATGCGACAGATTCGCGAGTTCACCGATCAGGTTGACAAACTCACCGCGCTCGCGGTTCGCGCGGTCGTCGAGCGCGACTACGACCTGACGATACAGTGCCGATCGCTGTTTGCGCAGGTTTCCGACCGTGAACAGGAGTTACTCGCCGATCTTCCCGAACTCTCGAACACCGACCTGCTGCAGGTACGCGAAGTGCTCGTCAGTCTGCACGAAACGGCACAGTATGCAATGCGAAACGCGGAAATCGCCGCAAACCTCGCGCTCAACGAGGAATCAGAACACGTCACGATCAGCTAACGCGCTCGAACGACCCGGCCGCCGACAGGTGTATTCGATCGGCGCGCGGGGTGGCCGAGTCGCCTTCGCGGTCGGTCGAATAAGCTAAGTGTGCGGCTCGCGGCGTATCGAGTATGACTGCTCACGCAGGTGGAACCGACAAGGCCATCGGAATCGCGATGGCGCTCGGGTTCGTTGCGCTTCTCGGTGCTGGAGTGATGTTCGCCGGTGAGACACAGCTGTTTCGCGCGTGGGGGTTCGCGGCGGCACTTCTCGCGGCGGGACTCTCCGTTGTTGCCGTCCAACTCTACGGATAACGCGAACCCACTCGCCAGCGTGTAACCGTCTTTCCACACTGTCGGCTCGGGAGCGACGTAATTGTTAAGCCGTTCACAACCGTGAGAGAACGTAATGACAGAGTACACCGAGGAGGAGAAACGAATTGTCGCCTACCTCCACGATAGCGTCGCGCGGGGGGAGCGATACTTCCGAGCGAAAACTATCGCCGAGGCGATCGGCTTGTCGGCCAAGCAGGTCGGTGTGCGACTCCCGCGGCTTGCCGAGAAATCCGACGACGTCGAGATCGAAAAATGGAGTCGCGCGCGTTCGACAACCTGGCGTGTCACGCCGCGCTGATGCGGAGAGTGCGCCAATACGCGGTGATGCGCACTGTGGCGCACGAACGGCGACGGCCGGTTCCGCGTACTTTTTTACCCCGCACGTCGTTCGCTAGGTAATGACTGTCCGTGTCTCGCGGACCTTTGAGTTCGATGTTGGCGGCGAGCGAATTTGGGAGTTCATCGCGGATCCACACAAACGCGCCGGCGCGATTAGCGTTGTTGAGGAGTTCACCGTTCACGACACATCCCGCGCCACGTGGCACGTATCGCTCCCGATTCCCCTCATTCGGTCGACCGTCCGCGTCGAAACCGAGGAGGTGCTTCGCGAGCCGCCGACCCGCGTCAAATTCACGGGGCGTTCGAAAGCCCTCCGCGTAACCGGTGAGCACACGATCAGCCCGACCGAGTCAGGCTGTACGCTCAGAAATGAGTTCGTTGTCGATGGAAAACTCCCCGGCGTCGAGACGTTTTTCAAGCGAAACCTCGACGCCGAACTCGACAACCTCGAAGCCGCGCTGCGAGCGGATATCGAGGCAAACCCCTAAGACGGGCGGCCCCAAGCGCACGGTGTTGATGAAGCTCGCCTGTGTCCAACTCGAAATTGAACCTACCGCAATCGATGCCAACCTGACGCGTGCAAAAACGGCTGTCAGAAACGCAGCAGGCAACGGTGCGGATCTCGTCGTGTTGCCCGAACAGTTTCTCGTCGGCTTCTTCGCGTTCGACGCCTACGAACGTCATGCCGTCGGGCTTGGCGGCTCGCTCGTCGGTGAGCTTGCCGACCTCGCTGCCGATGTGAACGTTGCGCTCGTTGCGGGGAGTCTCGTTGAGGAGCTCTCGGCTAGTGCCGACGCCGGATTCGAGACGCCCGCCGAAACGGGGTATGCAAACACCGTCGTCTTGTTTGACGCCGACGGCGACATCCGCACGACCTATCGGAAACACCATCTGTTCGGCTACGACTCGGCCGAAAACCACCTGTTGGTCGCCGGCGACTCGCTCGGTGTCGCCGAGGTTGGGGGATTCACCGTTGGCGTAACCACCTGTTACGACCTTCGGTTTCCCGAACTTTACGCTCGGCTGGTCGAACGCGGTGTCGACCTGTTTGTCGTCCCGAGTGCGTGGCCCTATCCGCGAATCGAACACTGGAAAACGCTCAGCCGTGCGCGCGCGATCGAGAACCTCGCGTTCGTCGCAGCCGTCAACGGTTCAGGATCGTTTCGGGACGCAGAAAGCGAACTCTGTGGCCGCTCAACGGTGTATGATCCGTGGGGAACGACGCTCGCTAGTAGTGCTGACAGGCCGACAACGATTCAAACCGAGATCGACCCGGAACGCGTTCGCGAGATCCGGGCATCGTTTCCAGCGCTCGCCGATAGGGGTCTCGACATTCACTGAACTGCGAAACCGGCCGACCCGCTAACAACAGCCAGTGGATGATGGGCGTCTGACGGAGGGTTTATGTGTTTCAGCGCTCTAGATCAAATGCCGACGTATTGACGCTTTTCTCGTCACTGTCGGCAGACCTACATCCCGGATTGCCGCCACCGCCCACTCGGGAAGTCCACGGAGGGCTGAGGTTTCGGGGGCGCCCTCAGTCCGCCCGTCGGCCTTCTCGACACCTGCTTTCGCCCACGTTTTCAGAACGTCGTAGTTGCTACTGAGTCCACGTCCCTCCAATGAAACCGGGCGGTATCAACCTCAGTTTTGCCAGTCGTACATTCCGGTCTCCACTCAGGGCCTTAAATTTTTGAAACGCACATATTAACACGCTCGAAGTTGTATAAATTACAACTTTCATCTGCTAACCACATAGTATATAACCTATGCGTCCTGAAACAGTAGTAATGTCAAGAACGGAGGTGAGAATCACGGGTTAGTGCTGAACGGGGAGCGGATGGCGGTTTGACCGCCGTCCGTTCATCAACGTGTCACGAAGTACGTCCCACTGGCTTTCGGTCTGTTCGTTGGCTTGGTTACTCCCGCACGATCCGCCGGGGCGTGAGGATGCGGCGTGACACATCCCCTGACTTTCGACCACCACACTCCTCATGCCATCCGCATCCCGGCTACTACAAGTCCTCCTTGCTGTTGTCCGTACCCATACTCGCTTGAGTCCCACTAGTGGCTACCCTCGTAGCTGGTCGATCGGTAAGGCGATTCAATCCCCGCACTCACTGGGGGAGGCGGGAGATTTTTACCACGGGGCGCGTAACAACGGCCGATGAAATCAACCCGTAAAGGGCTCCGTGATGGGGAACTCTACAAGGACAACTACGGACGGATTGCCTGTACGGAGTGTGAAATCACGCTCAAAAAAGAGAGTGACCCCGACGAGGTGTTTTCGATTCGGACTTGCCCGGACTGTGGGGAGAGGTGGAAGGAACTCAGATAACGCCTACCGGAAGCGAAACGTTTCGAGGTTCTTTGGCGCGAACGTTCGCATGTTGAACTCGTGATAGAGTGCCGATGAGAGGTCTTGTACCGACCGTTCGTCGCCGTGGACACAGAGGACTTTTTCTGGTCGTGGGTTCATTGTTCGAACGAAATCCATCAACCCTTTGCGATCGGCGTGCCCCGAGAAGCCATCGACGGTTGCAACGTCCATGTTGAGCGAAAGCGTGTTCGAACGACCCTCGCCGTAGCCGTCGCTGACGGGAATCTCGTCCCAGCCGTTTTGGATTCTGCGCCCCATCGTTCCCTGGGCTTGGTACCCAACGAACACGAGCCGGGAGTCCGGATCAGGGCCGATATGTCGAAGCCAAGACATTATTGGCCCGCCGGTGATCATGCCCGAAGTCGATAGAATAATGCACTGCTCACCGTCGGCGACCTCCTGGCGCTCCTCCTCGCCGCCGTCGATGTGGTTGAACTCCTCGGCCAGGAAGGGATTTTTGTCCTCGTGGAAAATCCGGTCTCGGAGGTCGTCACGAAGGTACTCCGGATAGGTAGTGTGGATTGCGGTTGCCTCCCAAATCATCCCATCGAGGTGGATCGGCATTTCGGGTATCTTGCCGCTGCGCATCGCCTCCTCGAGGACAAGCATGATCTCCTGTGACCGGCCGACGGCGAACGCCGGGATCAGGATTTTCCCCTCGTTTTCGTAGGTTTCGTTGACGATCTCGATGAGCTTCTCTTCGGAGTCGGCCTGATCGGTCTGGTAGTCGTTTCGGCCGCCATATGTGGACTCCATAACGAGCGTTTCAACCCGCGGGAAGTCGTTGACAGCGCCGTTGAACAGCCGCGTGTCGTCGTAGTGAATATCGCCCGAGAACGCCACATTGTAGAGTCCATCACCGATGTGGAAGTGGGTGACCGCCGAGCCGAGAATGTGTCCCGCGTTGTGGAACGTGATTTTGACATCAGGAGCGATATCGGTCACGTCGCCGTACTCCAGGGGAATGGTGTGTTTGATGGTCTCGCGAACCATCTCCGACTCGTACGGCGGAGTCCGGCCTTCTTTGGCCGCCACATCGAGATAATCGAGTTGGAGCAGGCCCATCAGGTCGCGTGTTGGCTCCGTACAGTAAATCGGGCCGTCATAGCCGTATTTGAACAGCAGCGGCAACAACGCGGAGTGATCGAGGTGGGCGTGGGTGAGAATAACGGCGTCGATCGAGTTGGCACCCGAGCCAAGCGCCTCGGGAACTTGGAGGTACGGCACCTCGCCTTCAGCGCCGGGTTTGTCGCCACAGTCGATGAGAATCCGTGTTTCGGCCGTCGAGAGAATGAACGCGGCGCGACCGACCTCCCGACAACACCCAAGCGTCGTGATCCGGACCCACTGTTCGCGACCGATCTCCTCGCGGTGGATCTGCCGACCGACCCGTTCGAGCACGTCTCGCCGCTCATCGCGTTCTTGTTTGAGGAAGTTCCGAACGTTCGAGACGGTCGAGGATTCGATCGGCGGCGTTCTGACGACTTCAGGCGTCCAGCCGACTTCTTTCGTTATCTCGCGGAGCGTCGAGCCGTGTCGCCCGATTACCATCCCCGGTTTGGCCGCTTCGATAACGACCTCGCCCGTGTCGTGGTGAAAGTCGAGGTCGGTTACGTTTGCCTCGTCAGGAATCACCGAGCGAATCTGTGCCTCCGCGGTCGAGGGATCCGCCAACGCGCTCGGATCCGGCCGAATCGTAATCCGCTTGCGAAGTTTGCTGGCGAGTTTTCGAACGAGATTGCCGTCGTCGGCGAACCGTTTGGGATGTGGCGTGTAAATAACCAGCTCTGGCCCCTCGTATTTGACATCCGAGACCGTAATATCGGCCGGTACTTCCGCATCGATCTCTGCTTGCAGATCGTCGAGTTGTTTATCTACTGAGCTCATACGTCGTCAAAATTCGATGGGCGGCTCCTGCGTGTTGATCGGGTCACACAGCCTGTAGCGGTGGCTGTGATCAATCGAATCGAGAGTCCGCGCGTATCGTGTCGGTCGGTAGGGAACATAATCGAAATACTCTCCGGTAGGTCCGAATGCGGGAACAGGCAGCGAAAACCCGCGTACCGCATCGTAAACCACCCGTATTATAAAACCCTTCGCAAAACCGAAGCAGGTTCGAAATAAACCGTCGGTATGAAACTCACTGCCGACCGTGTCGTCACGGAGTACGAATGGATTCGAGACCGAACGCCGGTGACCGTTTCGTTGCTCAACGAAACGAGGAGGTCGCTCGGTCAACAGTTCGATACAGACGTCGATTCAGTCACCGAGCAGGCGTACCGACGCGAGGTCGACCGCGTGTTCGCCGACGGCGACGTTGGGGTCAACGTTGCGGGGTACGTCGCCCTCCTGCGGGAACTCGATGTCGAAGGCGACTATCCGGGGTTCGTCGTCGACGAGGTTCTGGGCCGTGAACTCGCCGCCACCATTGCGGGCGGTCAGCCGCTTGCGTTGCTCGCACAGGCGACGTTTCACGTTGCCGACGTTCACATTCACGGTGATGACGAGGAAGCCGCCGGCCTCGATGATCTCGATGCCGCGTTGGCGGCGGGGTTCCAGACCCGACTGCCAGGATGGGAGTGGCGAGCGGGTGAGAGTCCGTTTGCGGTCGACAACGATGAGCCGTGAGTGGATACATAGATCATACCGAAGTGTGTCCGATCGGTCAGTTGCGATGGAAAGCGGTACGGTTCAAGTACGAACCCGTGTCACGGCCGAACTCTCGTCTCTTGGGCTGGTGGCGATTCCATTCGTCGTCCCGACCGCCTTTATCGGCGGCGCCGTGGCGTGACAACTACTTCGCGAGGCGATTCCGTACCGCGACCCCCTCGCAGTCTGTTGACTCCGGGCCGGCGAGCTCGCTGAAATGGGTGACAGCGGGAATGGCGAGTCTAGGCAGTCGCTGTTGGGGAGTTCTGAAACAGCCGGATCACACGCGAATACTCGTGTGAACGTTAATCACAGTCGCTCACAGTACCGTACATAGAAAATAATTTACCACGCGAGTCGAACTCATAGCTGTATGTCCGACAACAGGTGGTCGGCGAATCGGCGAACGTTTATTAAAACAGCGGGGGCGGCTGGCGTCGTTGGCCTCGCAGGGTGTACAGACGACATCGGCGGTGCGGAAAACGAAGTCACGTGGGTGATGAACCCGGCGGAAGAGGAGATCGACATTCAGGTGCAGTACGCGCCCCTTTTCGAATACATCGAGTCCGAGGTCGACGTGGAGATCGTCGGTCAGCCGACGGCGAGCTACTCCGCGACGGTACAGGAGCTTCGTCGCGCAGAGGAGGGCGACCGGGTCCTCGCAGACACCTCTCCGGGCGCAGTCGCACAGATCGGCGACGAGATCGACGTGACCGGGATGCGGGTCGCGTTCGGCGCCGAACAGTACTTCTCGCTCATCACGACGACGCCGGACAGCGGGATCGAAACGCTGGAAGACCTCGAGGGTGAGACGCTCGCGTCCGGTGCGCCAACGTCCGTTTCGGGGACGCTGTTCCCGCTGTTGATGCTCAGCAATGCCGGTCTCGACATCGGTGGGGCACCCGGAACCAGTCCGGAGGACTTCGAGCTTCGAACGTCCGATCACACGACAGCACGTGAACAGATGATCGCCGACGACTCGATCGCTGCGGCGGCGACCGGCGCGTTCTCGACCGGACCGCACGTTCCAGCCGAACAGTTCGATGAGATGTCGCAGGAGTACGTCGATATTTCTGCCGAGTACGACGGGGCCGGCTCGCGCGATCCCGAGCTCCGGCTGCTCGCCGTTTCCGACCCGATCCCGCGTGCCCCGATCGTGGACAACGCGGCGTGGGACGAGCCGCTCAAGACGGAAATCCGTGAGACCATGATCAACGCGCCGGACGAGGCGTTCGCACACGAGTCGGAGGCCGAGCTCGCAGAGGCGCTCAACGTGGATCCCGACCTGCTCGACCGGGATGAAGACGAGCTTTCCGACAGCGAGCTCGATGATGTCAATCTCGTCGAGGACCACGAACTCTGGTTCAGCGGGATCGTCGAAGCGAGCCACGAGGACTACGACCCCGTCTCCGAGCTCGGCCAGTCGCTCGGGCTCGACTGGGGCGACCTCTGAGCGGCACGGACGACCTCTTTCCCTTTATGAGCTACATCGAAGTAGACGGTATTACGAAGCGATTCGGCGATGTTGTCGCGCTCAACGACGTGTCGTTCGAGGTTCCCGCCGGCGAGTTCGTCATCGTCCTCGGCGTCTCCGGATCCGGGAAGTCGACGCTTCTCCGGACGATGAGCGGACTGCTCTCGCCGACGGAGGGAGAAATTCAGATCGACGGCGAGCCGATGATTGCCCCCCGCCCGGAAGTGGCGATGATCTTCCAGCAACACAACATCATCGGCGATATGTCCGCGTACTCGAACGCGCTCTCCGGCG
>CAYWFO010000005.1:0-19620 GCA_964457485.1 uncultured Haloferacaceae archaeon
ACTCCCTGTTTTACTGCTAATACACCGTTCTGACATCGCAGTTACCGTGGTCGGTCTTCCTCAGACACTTCTGTACAGTAATGGGATTGAAACACAATACTTAATAGTGCCTCACCAGTACACGATTGTATGGCAACACAGACCCAATCCGCAGCGATATTCGACTACGAATGGAAGTATAAATCCAGCGTTTCGGCGCTTTTCGCCGTGTTTGCCGGCGTTGCGGCCGTCGGCTGGATGGTTAGCGTGATGCTTACAGCAATCCATCTGTTTGCACTACCGGCTATTCCGGCTGACTCGCCCGCACTCACCGAGGGCAGCATCGCCGTCATCACGAGCCCATGGGCCTACGTGTTCGGAATTCCGCTGGCGACGCTCGGCGCGGGCTACTACTTGGGAACGCTCGGGCTTTCGCTGTGGTGGTTCGACACGCGCCACCCGCTCATCATCAAGATCTTGACGCCAATCACGGCCAGCGGGGTGCTGTTTTCGGCGTACTTCGTCTATCTCCAACTGGGCGTTATCGGTGAGATCTGTCCGTTCTGCATGGTTTCGGCGAGCGCAACGGTCGTGTTGTTCGGTCTTGAACTGGCCATGCTTCGACTGAGCGACACGCCATCGCTTTCGGCGATGCTCACCGATGTCCGACAGGTTGTCGGCGAGACGACGCTCGCACTCGTGGCGATTCCGGTGTTGGTCGGCGGGCTCACTGTTCTCGGACTGTTCGCTATTCCACTCCTTCCGATGCCGGACGTCATTCCGTTCATCGAGTAGCCAAACCGCCCTTTCAGCCGAGTGTCGACGCGACTTTCAGCCGAGTGTCGACGCGATCACGTCGCGCAGCGTTGTGACCGTTTCCGCGGCGTACTCGACGGATTCGTCACCGACCGTCAGCGACAGCACGCCGCTGTTGTCGGCCGATCCGATCGACTCGACCGGCACAATGCCGTCGAATGCGTCGTACACGCCCTCGGGATCGGTCGTCTCGATGACGACCCGGCCGGGCGTTTCGTCGAACAGCGACACCGTGTTGTCGACGATACCGTTGCAGCCGGCATCGGCGGTGATCATCTCCGCGAGCGTAACCGCCAGTCCACCGTGGCTCACGTCGTGGCTTGCCAGCGTCGACTCCCGGTTGGCGACCGCCGCAATCGTCTCAATCAGTTCGCGCGGGTTCTCGGGGAGCGCGGGGAATCGGTCGCTGCCACCCGTCTGGGCCAGCAGTTCGGAGCCGCCGAGCGCGTCGCCCGCCTGGCCGACGACCAGCAGTTCACCGTCGCCCGAAAGCGCGGCAGGCGGCGCGTCGTATCCGGCTTTTGTGCCGACCATCGCCAGCGTCGGCGTCGGTGGAATCGCCCCCGAAACCGAGTCGTTATACAGCGAGACGTTGCCGCCGACCACCGGCGTCGACAGCGTGGCGCACATGTCGGCGAGGCCATCGACGATGGCTTTGAAGCCGCCATACACCTCGGGTTTCTCCGGATTACCGCCGTTGAGACAGTTGACTGCCGTCAGCGGCAGCGAGCCCTTTGCCGCGAGGTTGGTCGCGTTTTCGAGTGCGACCGCCTGGGTTCCCTCGTAGGGGGCCACCGTCGTCCAGTTGGGGTTTGCTCCCGACGAGAACGAGAGGCCGGTTCCCGCGCCAGTCGTCTCGTCGGCGTCGCCGCTCGTCTCGCGGATGGCCATGATGGCCGCGTCGTCGCCGGGTGTTAGTGCCGTCCGGACACCGACTTCGTGATCGTACTGCCGGTAGACCCACCGTTTCGAGGCGGTGTTCGGGCTCGAAATAACGGCCTCGATTGCGTCGGCGAGATCCGTCTCGGGCAAATCGCGCGCTGGCTGTTCGGGTTCGATCGCATCAAGGTCGTTCATCGGTGCGCCCTCGGCGAGGAACTCGGGGTCGACGTCGACGACAACCTCGCGACCTCGTGGCTCGTCGTCGTCTCGTGGCTCGTCGCCATCGTTTCTCGCCTCCGTCGCTCGACTGCCCGCGGAACCCCGTTCCGCGCCACTCGGCTCATCGGAGGCGCGTTGGGTCTCGCTTTCATCAAACGTACAGACGTAGTTGCCCTCGCGGACCTCGCCGATCACCGAACAACCCAGATCGAAGCGGTCGGCGATTTCGGCGACGCGCTCGACGTCTGTGGGAGCGACCTCGTAACACATCCGTTCTTGGGATTCGGCGAGGAGGATTTCGAGCGCGTTCATGTTCGGCTCGCGCTGGTGAACCGCATTGAGGTCGATTTTCGCGCCGAATCCGCCTTTGGCGACGAGTTCGGATGACGCGCCGCCGAGTCCCGCGGCCCCGAGATCGCGTGCCGAGCGAATCAGGTTCTCGTCGATGAGCGCCTCGTTGGCCTCGATCAGCAGTTTTTCGCTGTACGGGTCGCCGACCTGCACGGCGGGTCGATCCTCGGTTTCGGCGTCTTCGGCGAGGTCCTCGCTGGCGAACGACGCGCCGCCCAGCCCGTCTCGGCCGGTCGCGTTGCCGACGAGAACGAGTTTGTTGCCCGCCGCCTGAGCCTCCGCCGTGACGAGACGATCCTCGTTCGTCAGGCCGATGCAGGCGACGTTGACGAGCGGATTGCCGACGTATCCCTCGTGGAAGTCGACGCTTCCCGCGACGGTTGGTACGCCGATCGAGTTGCCGTAGTTCGAAATACCCTCGACGACCCCCTCGAAGAGGTACTGTGAGTGTTCGCGCTCGAACGGGCCGAAGTAGAGGCTGTCGGCGAGCGCAATCGGGTACGCGCCCATCGACAGCGTATCGCGGACAATGCCGCCGACGCCGGTCGCCGCGCCGTCGTACGGGTCGACGTAGCTCGGATGGTTGTGGCTCTCGATACCCAGCGTGATGTACGTCTCGGCGTAGTCGTCGGCCTCGCGTTCGTCGGCGAGCGTTTCTGCCGCCTCGGGGAGCGGAACCGCGACAACGGCGGCGTCATCGCCGGGGCCGATGACGACCTGGCTCCCCTCGCTGTCGAACGCCGACAGGAGCGGTCGTGAGGATCGGTACGCACAGTGCTCGCTCCAGAGGTTCTCGAAGAGCGTCGCCTCGGCGGGCGTGGGCTCGCGGCCGAGTTCGGCGACGATCAACTGATGGTCGGAGTCCGGAAGACTCATTCACCGATATGTTCAGAACCGCCGGCTTAATCTCTTTCTATGTGCACGACTGTGCGACCCCACGACGTACTCGTCGGTGTGTTGCGCCCGGCGAATCATCACTCGGGTGGTGGTTGATTCCCACTTGGTCGGTGGTGAACTCCCGCTCGGGCGGTGGTGAATTCCGATAGCTCTTTGAATGACAGTCGAAAAATCTCGACTATGAACGAGTATCTCACCTGGGGTGGCGCGGGGATCCTGCTTGCGGTCGCTGGCACGGCGATTATCGCCTCGGAAATCCAGTACGGCCTTACGGCCGGCGAACCACTACACGTCGCCTACGGTGTTGCGGTCGTCCTCGCGACGCTCATCACCATCGCCGTTATCGCGCCGAGTTTCATTTCGCGCGACTGAGAGCGCTTATTAGGCTCGCGGCGAACGTACAGTCGTGTTAACGGTCGAGCTCCACACCCACTCGGCGCTCTCGCACGACGGCCGTGATCCGGTCGATCTGTTGCTCGAACAGGCTGCCGCGGTCGGCCTCGACGCGATTGCGATCACCGATCACGACGAGATCGACGCCTCCATCGAGGCCGCCGACCTCGCGCCCGACTACGGCCTCGTCGGCATCGTCGGCATGGAAGTCACGAGCGCCGTCGGCCACATTCTCGCACTCGGCATCTCGGAGCTGATCCCCCCAGGACTCTCGTACGACGACACGCTCGAACGAATCCACGAACAGGGCGGCATTGCGGTTATTCCCCATCCCTTTCAGAAATCCCGCCACGGCGTCGCCCCGCACATCACCGCCGACCAACTCGCCAGCGCCGACGCCATCGAGGTCTACAACTCGCGGCTCTTTACTGGCCGGTCGAACCGGCAGGCCGAACAGTTCGCCATCGAGCGCGGCCTGCCGATGACCGCCGGCAGCGACGCGCACATCTCCGAAATGGTCGGCCAAGCGATCACCGAAGTCGGTGCCGAGGAGCGCTCGGCCGACGCGATTCTCACGGCGATTCGGATGGGTCGCACGAGCGTCATCGGCCACCGAACGCCGTGGTCGATCAGCGTCCGGCAGTTCGGCGGCGGCGCGAAACGTCGGGCCCAGCGGGCCGTGCGAGGGTTGTTTGAATGACCGGATCGCCCTCGCTGGTTGGTGCCGATCCGGACGTGATCCGTGAAACACTCGATTTTCGAGATCCGCTGCCCGGTGCGACCGGCCGTGGATCGCCGGCGATGGGTGGGTTTGGTGGCGTGCTCGCCAAACGCGAGCAGGCCGACGACGACTCGTCGCGCCCCGACTGCCTTGTTCGTGACGTGCTCGGTCGCCAGCCGGTGTACAGCGAACGCGACGCGGCCGACCCGACGGCCAACGGCCAGTGGGCGTTCTCGCCGACCCAACTCGATGACCCCGTCGCCGTTCCGGCGGGGAGCGTCCGCACCGCTGCCGGCGACGATCAAGTGCTTTCGCTTCCCGAACTGTCGGCTGACTCGACCGATAACGCAATGGCCGCCGTCCGTGACGCGCTCTCGGCGGCGCTGGGAGTTGCCTCGGTTGAACGGGAGAGTCCCGACGACGTTGCGGTCGCGTTCTCCGGCGGCGTCGACTCGTCGCTCGTCGCGCTCGGCTTTCGCGACGCCCCGCTCTATGTGGTCGGCTTCGAGGGGAGCCACGACATCGCGGCTGCCCGCGACGCGGCCGACGCGATGGGTCGCCGCGACGACCTCACCGTTATCGAACTCACCCACGACCGCCTTCGCGCTGCGGTTCCGCGGGTCGTCGACGCAACCGGCCGGACGAATCCGATGGACGTGACTATCGCCCTGCCGCTCATGCTCGTTGCCGAACGCGCCCGTGACGACGGCTACGGTCGACTCGCCGTGGGCCAGGGGGCCGACGAACTGTTCGGCGGCTACGCAAAAGTTGTCGACCCCGCCGCCGACCACCGCGTCGACAGCGACACGGTTCGCGGGGCGGTTCGCGAGACGATCACGACGCTGCCCGGCCAACTCGAACGCGACGTGTGTGGACTGCGGTCGGCGGGTGTCGAACCGGTGACGCCGTTCTTGCAGGATCGCGTTGTCGACGCGGCCCTCCGGCTGCCGGGCGACTTGCTCGCGACGCCAGAGGAACGAAAAGTCGCGCTACGACGGTTCGCGAGAACGGACGAGTTGCTTCCGGCGGCAGTCGCGAATACGGACAAAAAGGCGGTTCAGTACGGCAGTTACGTGAGCCGTGAGCTCGATCGGCTGGCGCGGCAAGCGGGATTCAAGCGGCGGATGGACGACCACGTCGGCCAGTACATTCGTCATCTGTGTGAGTCGTCGTCGACGTAGGCCGTGGCTTGCGAGCGAGTGTTCGTCGTGTCATGGTACGCCTGGTCACAGTGCGCGCACTCCGAAGCTGTTAAACGCCTCTCAACAGTACATTCGGCAACTCACTGTGACGGGCCTCAGTGGGCACCCGGTTCGCCGGGACGAAATGTGGTCGGGTGATCCGACTGAATCGCAAGCGCCCGAGGACCACCAATGGCACGAAGTGCATACTCATATATCCGAGAAGCCTGGCAGAGCCCCAAAGAGGGCAAACTCGCCGAACTGCAGTGGCAGCGAAAACAGGAGTGGCGCAAACAGGGCGCAATCGAGCGCATCGACCGGCCGACCCGCCTCGACAAAGCCCGCTCGCAGGGCTACAAAGCCAAACAGGGCATCGTCGTCGCCCGCGTTGCCGTCCGCAAGGGTGGCGCGCGCAAACAGCGACACAAAGCCGGTCGGCGATCGAAACGGCAGGGCGTCAACCGGATCGGCCGCCGAAAGTCGATCCAGCGCATTGCCGAAGAACGAGCCTCGCGCAAATACCGCAACCTTCGCGTGCTCAACTCCTACTGGGTTGGCGAAGACGGCAGCCAGAAATGGCACGAAGTGATCCTCGTTGATCCGAACCACCCGGCTATCGAGAACGACGACGATCTCAACTGGATCTGTGAATCACAGCACACCCAGCGCGCCTTTCGCGGGCTGACCGGTGCTGGCGACAAGGGTCGTGGCATGCGAAAACGCGGTAAAGGAACCGAGCACGTTCGCCCGAGCGTCAACAGCAACGACAACCGCGGGAAGTAGTCGCGCCCCGGTCTTTTCCGAACGCGAACTACAGCCGATTTTCCAATCTACGCGGTTTCTTCGCCTGTTGAGACCCGCGCCGATCAGTCGGCTCCATAATCACACACTCACAGAGCCAACAATAACATACCAAGGTCGACCACATTCTTATTCGCGCGCCGCTCTAACCCGCTCGTATGAGCCTCGCACTTGACGCAACCCAACTCGACCGGTACTCGCGGCATATCATCATGGACGAGATTGGGCCTGAGCGACAGGCAATCCTCCTCGACAGCCGGGTCGCGGTTGTCGGTGCGGGCGGGCTTGGCGCGCCGGTCATTCAGTATCTTGCCGCCGCCGGCGTCGGCGAACTTGTCGTTATCGACGACGATGTCGTCGAGCGGTCGAATCTCCAGCGACAGGTGATTCACGCTGACGACGATGTGGGGCGACCGAAAGTCGACAGCGCCGCCGCCTTTATCGAACGACTCAACCCCGACGTAGCGGTCGAAACCCATCAGACCCGACTGACCGCCGACAACGCGTCGTCGCTCATCGCGGACTGTGATGTCGTCGTCGACGCGAGCGACAACTTCCCGACACGGTATCTCGTCAACGACGTCTGCCGGCTCGCGGATATCCCCGTTGCCCACGGTGCGATCTACAAATTCGAGGGCCAGGTGACGACGCTCGTCCCCGACGGGCCGTGTTACCGGTGTCTGTTCGCCGAAGCGCCCGAACCCGGAACCGTTCCTGACTGTGCGACGACCGGCGTGCTCGGCGTGCTTCCGGGAACCGTCGGCTGTCTGCAGGCGACCGAAGCGGTCAAACTCCTTGTCGACATGGGCGAGCCACTGATCGGCACGATGGTGTGTTACGACGCGATGGCGCTCTCGTTCGAGCGGGTTCCGTACAGCAAAAATCCCGACTGTCCGGTGTGCGGAAGCGATCCGATCGAATCGATCGAGGCGGTCGAGTACAGCGGCGGTTGCCGGGTGCGTGCCGACTGATTGGGTTGTAGACCGTGGTCGTGGCGGTGTGTTCACCCTGACGAGGCGCGGGTTCGACGAATCTTCCTCGAAGACGGCTCGATGCGTGCTCGTGAACCGTTGTCGACAGTAGATGGCCGCGCACGCACAATGATAAAAGCTAATATTCTTAAGCGTTTCAGTTAATATATGACCGTCGTCAGTGTTTCAATGCCCGAAGAACTGCTCAACCGAATCGACGCCTTTGCGGACGAACACGGCTACACCGGTCGCAGCGAGGTTGTTCGCGAGGCCGCACGCAACCTGCTCGGCGAGTTCGAGGACAAACGGCTCGAAGACCGCGACCTCATCGCCATTGTCACCGTATTGTTCAACTACGAGACGACGAGTGTCGAGGAGCGAATGATGCAGTTGCGCCACGAACACGAGTCGCTCGTTGCCTCGAACTTCCACAGCCATGTCGGGAACCACTACTGTATGGAACTGTTCGTGCTCGAGGGTGAACTCACCGAGATTTCGACGTTTGTCGGCAAGATTCGAGCGACACAGGACACGCTCACGGTCGATTACTCGGTGATGCCTGTCGACGACTTCGGCTCGCTCGCCGAACTGCACTGATCGTCGAACCTGACTGCTGAACGCCATTGCTCGACGACTTTCGTTGATCGCCATTGCTCGACGATTTTCGCTGATCTGTCTGTCCGCGTGAGAGGCTCTGCCGCCGACTGGCTGCGTCCGTTCGGTGTCGGCGCGACTAGTCGCTGCCGACTTCACCGGGTTCGGTTTCTGTCTCCGTTTCCGCGTCGGCGTCACGTTCGAACCGGGTCGTCCAGCGTGTTGCGCCAATGGCCGCCGAGAGCGTCTCAACCCGCGTGCCGACATAGGGGAATTCGAGCACCGCCGACGTTCCCTCGGGAGCCGCCGCAACCCAGCGGTTCTGTGCGTCGACTCCGCGTTCGGCCACGGAGACACAGACGGCCGCCAGCGCGATTCCGGCGACGACATCGATTGCCCAGTGAATGCCGAGATACATCGTCGAAATCACCACGCTGACCGCGAGCACAACCGCGAGTGGCAGCCACGCGGGATACACCTCGCGGGTTTTGTACGCAAAAATGGCGGCTGTCACCGACAGTGACGTGTGCAACGAGGGAAACACGTTTGTCGGATTGTTGATTTCGCTGGTGAGAAACTGAAACTGTGGGAACGTCGTGTACAGAAGGCCGTCGACGAGGCCGACGTTTCGTGGCCCAAAGGCGATAAACGCGACGTAGAGCACCGTCCCGAGCATGTAGTTCAATCCGTAGGCCACGACGAGTTCGCGAAACCGCCGCTGGTTTTCGAGTGCGACATAGGCGACCAGTGGAAAACCAAGCAAAAACACGTAGCCGTGGACGTAAATGTACGAAAAGTACGTCGTTAACAGCTCCGTTTGAAACGACTGAACGAAGACGACGAAGTCGCCCTCGATGGTCTCGATCCAGCCAGTGATGTTCCAGCCCACAAACAGTGAGAACTCCTCAGTACTGTCTCTGAGCGCTGAATTTATCGCCAAGAGCACGCCGAGGGCGACGAGATACGGTCCGGCCTCACGCAGCCGGGTTCCCAACTCGGTATAACACGTTCGGAGGCGCGCTCTGCCGACGATCGTCACCGCTCCGATCACACAGGCGACGCTCACCACGACGGCGATCTCGAGCAGAAGTGTTCGGAGCATTGGTGGGCAGTCTGGGATTCCGCTGTGTCACGGAAGGTGGTTTGACGACGGTTTCAGGCTGTCACCCGAGTTTACCGCCAGCGAATAAAAACACACGCTTTGGTCGTCGATCACGCGTACAGCCGGCCGGTCGTCGATCACGGTCGTCAACATCGCCCGACACGCCTGCCATCCGCTATATGTACCCGAACAGCGGCAGGGCGAGCCCGATGAACCACGCGCCTGCGGCCATGAGCGTCACCGGCGGATCGACATCTGCGGGCTCCCAGTCCTCGCGCTGGCTGCGGTTGTGCGAGCCAACGATTGCGGCGGCGAACACGCCCAGCGCCGTGACGATACCGATGCGGTGGAGTATGAGTTCGACGGGAAGCACACCGAGCCCAATAACGGCCATGTCGTAGGTGAAACCAATCGCCATCCCGACGGCGGTGAAGCCGAACGCCGGTAGCGCGTTGAGCCGCGGAGCCAACATCGCCACAATGACCAGCGGGCCGAACACCAACAGCGGATACAACAGTCCCGCCAGAATCTGTGGCGACTGACTCGTCACGATCGCTTCGAGTGCGATTCCGCCGAAGCGAATGCCCAACAACAACCCGGCGAGAGCCGCGGCCAACGCGAAGCCATAGCGGTTTTCGACCGTCCACTCGCGTAGCTCTCGGCCCGTCGCGAGCGCCGTTCGGCGAGTCGTTGCGCTCACGCCTATCAACAGCGAGACCATGGCTATCAGCTCGATTTCGGAGATCCAACCGTCGCTCCACCCGCCGTCGAGCCCGTAGTGCGTTCGACTGACCGATTCGACAAACGGCTCGTCGATGAAGTCGTCTTCGACGACGACGGCAGCGTCGTTGCTGTCGGTGACGGTGTGTCGCAACCGGAACCAGTCGAAGTACTCCTCGTGTACCTGGATGGCAGTCCAGTTGTCGTCCTCGTTTGCGTACGCGCGGATGTGCACTCGCGAGCCGAGGTAGGTGCCGTCGTGTAGCTGGTAGCTCTCATCGATCCATTCGGCCTCTCCACCGTGAGGCGTTGCGTCGATGTAGGTGTACCGCGTCGATCCGGCCGCATCGTCCCAGTCAACACCCGAGTCCGGCGAAATCCGGTAGCTCTCGGTGCCCGCGTCCTCCATCGTCTCGTTGGTCTCTTGCCACTCGAGGTCGCTGCGGTCGACGAGCGCCGCGCGCGCTTCATCGGGTGGCGCGTGAATCAGCAGGTTGATCGCGAGCGTTCGATCCCGAACCGATGTCGACCGGCTGGTGTAGGGCCACAGGTAGCTTCCGTTTTCGGTCGGCTGGATGAGTTCGGCGTCGTCGACGGTTTCGACGTCTCCATCGGGTGGGTCGTCGGTGCTGAGGCCGACACCGCCAGCGGCAAGATACGCGCCGGCCAACACGACGAGCGCAATGAGCAACACCCCACGACGTCGGTT
Organism: uncultured Haloferacaceae archaeon; assembly: GCA_964457485.1. GTDB lineage: Archaea > Halobacteriota > Halobacteria > Halobacteriales > Haloferacaceae > PL-Br10-E2g29. The sequence continues at coordinate 10,337 of CAYWFO010000005.1, forward strand.
CATTCAGTCGAACTACCCGTCAGCACCGAAAAAATGTTGCCACCACCGCACGTTTGACCCACTCAGACGACGAGTTCATTGTTTTCGTTGTACCGGTAGCCGATATCGCGAAACGCCTCTCGTGCCCGCTGGGCGTCGACTTCGCCATCGATCCCGAGAAACGGTGCTGCCGGGTCGCCGCCGTCCCACGCGAGGTCGTCGGCCAGCCAGTCGGTGCCGGCCAGCGGGCTCGCGATCGGCTCGCCGTAGCCATCGAACACCTCGCGTACGAGCGCCGCCTTGTCACAGAGCCGTGCCACCGTTCGCCGAAAGTTCGGATCGCCGAACGGCGACGAGCGGGTGTTGAACCCGATGTGATAGCTCGCATACGAAGGGGTGCCCACAAGCGACAGTGCTGGTTCGTCCTCGATCCGCTCGACTGCACCGGATTCGAGCGGGGTACTGCTTGCGTCGATGTCGCCGACCGAGAGCGACTCGACGACCGCGTTCGACGACGATTGCGTGTTGACGGTGAGCGTCTCGAATGGCGGGGCGGTGATCCCCGAGAGCGTCTCGCCGTCATCGAGTGCGTACAAAAAGTGGTCGTCAAACCGTGTGAGCTCAACCGCTGACTGCGCGGTTGCGGACTCGAACTGCAGCGGCCCGCTTCCGACGGGGCCGGGATTGTCCCAGACCAACGCCTCGGTCGCCGATTCGAGTTCGATGCCGGCGACCGAGACGACCTCGGTCTTGTCGACCCAGATGTGTACTGGCAACACCGGCACGGTGAGCGCGCGCTCGGCGACCGCCCGCGTCGTCTCTTCGAACGTGAGTCGAACGGTTCGGCTGTCGAGCACGGTTGCTGACTCCACGAGCGAACTCTCGCCGCGAAATCGCGGCGCAGCAATTGGCTCGACAGCTCCGCCGTCGGCGGTGTCCTGTAGAAAGCGGTAGGTGAACCGGACGTCGCTCGCCGTGAGTGGTTCGCCGTCGTGCCATCGCGCATCCGACCGCAGTGTGAGCGTTGCATGAAGGGTGTTCGCTTCCGGGTCGGAATCGCCCTCCCATTCGATATCGCGCGCGAGCCACGGGACGAACTCGCCGTGACGCGTCACGGCGAGCGAATCGTACAGTAAGCCCAGTACAGAGAGGTCGTTACTGTGGATTGCCGAAATCGGATTACGGTTCACGGTCGTCCGTGGATCGGTCGAGCCAAGCCGAAGCCCGTCACCGGCGACGCGGTTGAGTTCCAACAGTCCGGTCGGGGGCGCTTGTAGCGCCGTCTCCCAGCCGTCGAACCGATTGCGACGAACACCCGCAATAACTGTCGGCCGTACCAGTGGAACGAACGGCTGGGTTCGACCCAGTAGCTGCTGAAGGTCGCTCACTGCCGCGATGCGCTCTTCGTCACTGCCTCGTCGCTGTGTCGCAAGCAGGTCGTCGCACTCGATGTTGGTGAACCCAAAGGGGTTCTGCCAGCCCCACTCGCCGCGAAACCGCGAGTGCAACAGCGAGTACAGGACATCGGGATCTGGCTGGCGGTGAAACGGTAAGCGACTGATGTAGCAGTCGAAGTCGAAATCGAGTAACACCTGTCGGTAGAGTTCGTCCTGTGGCTGTGGAACCGTTCGGTAGTCGATCCCGGCGGCTTCAAGCCCGTCGGCAACACGGCGCGCGATGGCGGCAGCAAACGGGTCGTAGTCGCCGGCTGGAAACGTAATACGGACGACAAGCGACTCTGTGCCACCGTCGCTGCTGGCGATTCGCAGCCGCTGGACGCAGCCTGCACTCGACACGAGCGCGCCGGCACCCCCGGCGAGTGCAGCCCGCCGCGAAACCGCTGGCCCCTCTCGGTCGCACATCATACGATACCCGGCTCTTTGGTACAGGCTCGGATAAGCGTGCTGTGAGCGAGCGCTAGCGTGGCCCGCTGAGAACGTTTATCACTGGAGCGTCTCCATCCACGCGTTTTACTGGCTGTTCACTCTTGGCGACGCCTGCCGGAAGTCGAAGGCGTTCGGGACCAATTAGTAGGCCCACCGCGTACTGCGCGGTATGGATTCGATTCAGTTCGGTTCGAATCGTCCGGGAGGCGGACGCGAGCAATGAAACGCCAGTATGCTCCCGTCTCGCCACCGGTGGCACTCACCATCGCCGGCAGCGACAGCGGCGGCGGTGCGGGCATTCAGGCCGACCTCAAAACGATGGAGGCCCACGGTGCGTTCGGAACCAGCGTCATCACCGCGACGACCGCCCAGAACACCGCCGGCGTTCACGATGTCAACGTGCTTTCGACCGATCACATCGCGGCCCAGTACGACGCCGTTGTCGACGACTTTGCGCCCGACGCGGTCAAAACCGGAATGCTCGCGACCGCCGACGTGATCGAAACCGTCGTCGACTGTCTCGCCGACTTCGCACAGTCCGTCGTTGTCGACCCCGTGATGGTGGCGGCGACCGGCGACCGCCTGCTGAGCGACGCCGGCGAGGCCGCCTACGAGTCGCTCATCGAGCGGGCAACGCTTGTGACACCGAACGTCGACGAGGCCGAAATTCTGACAAACAGCACGGTCGACGGCCCCGAGTCGGCCGCCGCTGCCGGCGCGGCGCTCGTCGAGCAGGGTGCGGACGCAGCGCTTGTCAAAGGCGGTCACCTTGCGGGCGACCGCGTTGTCGACACGCTTGTCGTCGCCGACGGCGACCGGACGCGAACCGAACGGTTCAGTCATCCCCGCGTTGACACCGAGGCGACTCACGGTTCGGGTTGCACGCTGTCGAGCGCGATCGCTGCCCGACTGGCCGCCGGCGAATCGCTGGCGGATGCGGTCGCCGGCGGCGTTGGGTTCATGGAACGCGCCGTTCGCTACGGCATCGATGCCGGGAGCGGGCCGGGATCGGTTCACCACCTCGTCGACCTTCGCGACCGTGCCGCGCGTGTTGACGCCGGGCGAGCTGTCGACCGATTGGCGAGTATGCTCGCGAGCGGCGAGTTCGACGGTATTGCGCCGACCGACGGATTCGCCTGTGTCGCCGCGACGCCGTACAGCGAACGGGCCGACGAACTCGTTGGCCCCGGCCGCGCAGCGGTCGGTGTCGATCCCGATGACGGTGGCGTCGATGTCGGTTCCGCGTCTGCTCCCGCCGACAGCGACGTCGACACCGCGCTTGCCGACGGGCTGTGTGCGCTGCGCGAACACGATCCGTCGCTGCAGGTTGCGGTTCGGTGCCGACGCGACCCCGCGGTCGACGACGCCATCGACTCGCTCGGCTGGCCGGAACCGGTGTCGCTGGCGCTCGACGGGAACTCTGCTCTCGACGCGGATTCCGCGCCCCTTCCTGCAGATGTAACGCGCGACCGCACACCGTTTTTACTCCGTCTCGAACCAACGGAGCGGTCGGCCAGCCTCGTGCTTGCCGCGCCCGATGTCGACACCGCACTTGAGCGACTGGCGTCGGTGTCGGCGTCGGTTTCGTCGTAGTGTGTGTGATTCCTCGCAGCGTATCAGGTCGCGGGATGTTGCACTAACACTCTCGTCACTGGATTGTTTATAACCCTCTAGCCAAATGTGTGCATATGGCACGCAAAGTCATTCAGGAGAAACAGGGGCCGTATGCAATCGACGAAGACGAACTCGAGGAACAGGGCGGCGGCATCTACATCTGTCAGTGTGGGCTGTCGGACAACAAACCGTACTGCGATGGCTCGCACAACGCGACCGCCGACGAGGAGGACGGTGTCGTCTACGAGTACGACAGCGACGGCGAGCGACACGTCGTGAGCGACGACTAATCAGCGAATCACAGCCGGCGAGTAATCGCCACTGTGGGGCTGACGACTCCCTGTTCGCAACGCACCCGACCGTAGCGTTTTAGCGGTCGACCGTCCGAAAGGCGGTATGGCTCAGGGAATCGTCGAGCAGTTTCTCTCGCTCAAACGCGACAGCGACGCCGACCTGCTGGCGATGCAGTGCGGCGATTTCTACGAATTCTTTGCGGACGATGCCGAACGGGTCAGCGAGGAACTCGATCTGACGGTGTCGACGAAATCCTCGCACGGTTCATCGTATCCGATGGCCGGCGTACCGCTGTCGGAACTCACGCCCTACCTGAAGGCGCTCGTTGAACGCGGCTACAGTGTTGCCGTCGCCGAGCAGTTCGAGGACGACGGCGAGTTCGTTCGCAAGATAACCCGTACGGTCACGCCGGGAACGCTCATCGAAACCAGCGACAGCGACGCGCAGTATCTCGCCGCTGTCGTCCGCCCGACGCGTCGTTCGGTCCGGCGGCGGTCGACGACTGGCCCGAACGACGGTGATGGCGTGGATGAGCCCCACGGCCTCGCGTTTGCCGACATCACGACGGGCCAGTTTCACGTCTGCGAAGTCGACACGGCGGCGGCAGCGCACGCCGAACTCTACCGGTTCGACCCCGTCGAACTGTTGGCCGGACCGGAGATTCGCACCGACGACGCCTTCGTTTCGACGCTTCGCGAGCGGACTGCGGCCTCGCTGACCCTGTTCGATACCGAGGCGTTTGCGCCCGGCCGAGCCCGCCACGCGGTCGGCGAGCAGTTTGGGGCCGAAACGCTCGACAGCATCGGTCTCGACTCCGAACTGGCAATCCGTGCGGCGGGGGCGATTCTCGCGTTCGTCGACGACACCGGCGTCGGGGTTCGCCAGTCGATGACGCGGCTCCAACCGTACACGGCCGACGACCACCTCACACTCGACGCAACGACCCAGCGCAACCTCGAACTGGTCGAAACGATGTACGGCGACCGCGAGGGTTCGCTCGTTTCGGTGCTCGACCACACCGAAACCAGCCCGGGGAGCCGACTCCTTCGCGAGTGGGTGACCCGTCCACGACGCGATCGTATTGAACTCGACCGGCGGCTCGACTGTCTTGAGGCACTCGCGTCGGCCGCGCTTGCCCGCCAACGACTCCGTGAAACGCTCGACGGCGCGGCCGATCTCGAACGGCTCGCCAGCCGGGTCGCCAGCGGCAGTGCGGGCGCAGGTGAACTGCTTTCGGTTCGCGACACGCTGGCGTTGCTCCCGGCGGTTGCCGACGAAATCGAGGAAAGCGAACTCGCGGGGTCGCCGTTGCACGATGTCGTCGACGATGTCGACCGCGCGGCCGCGGCCGCGCTGTGTGAGACGCTCGATTCGGCGCTCGCAGCCGATCCGCCGAAAACGGTCACCCAGGGCGAACTGTTTTCGCGCGGCTACGATGACGACCTCGACGACCTCATCGACCAACACGAGGCGGCGCTGTCGTGGATCGACGGGCTGGCCGACCGGCTCAAACGCGAGCACGGACTGAGCCACGTCTCGGTGTCGCGCAACAAAACCGACGGCTACTACATTCAGGTCGGCCGTTCGCAGGCCGACGCCGTCCCCGACTCGTTTTCACACGTCAAAACATTAAAAAATTCAAAACGGTTCGTCACCGACGCGCTGGCCGAGCGCGAACGCGAGATTCTTCGGCTCGAAGACCGCCGCGGCGACCTCGAATACCGGCTGTTCGAGGCGCTTCGCGAGGATGTCGCCGCAGAGTCGGCGCTGCTCCAAGACGTGGGGCGGGCGCTCGCCGAACTCGACGTGTTTTGTGCGCTGGCACACCACACCGCCGGCGCGAACTGGTGTCGACCCGAACTGGTTGCGCCGGGCACGCTCGACATCGAGGCGGGCAGACACCCCGTTGTCGAGCAGACGACCGAGTTCGTTCCCAACGACCTTCGACTCGACCCCGACCGGGGGTTTTTGCTCGTCACCGGGCCGAACATGAGCGGGAAATCGACGTACATGCGGCAGGCCGCGTTGATCACGCTGCTCGCCCAAATCGGCTGTTTCGTTCCCGCGCGTTCGGCCACGATCGGCGTTGTCGACGGCATTTACACCCGTGTCGGCGCGCTCGACGAGTTGGCCCAGGGCCGCTCGACGTTCATGGTCGAAATGCAGGAGCTCTCGAACATTCTGCACTCGGCGACCGACGAATCGTTCGTGATTCTCGACGAGGTGGGTCGCGGCACGGCGACATACGACGGCATCTCGATCGCCTGGGCGGCAACCGAGTACATCCACAACGAAATCGGCTGTCACTGCCTGTTTGCGACCCACTACCACGAGTTGACCGCGCTTGCCGACCACCTCGACCGCGTCGGCAACGTCCACGTTGCGGTCGCCGGCGAGGACGCTGCCGAAAGCGACGATGAGGATATCACGTTCCTTCGAACCGTCGAGGAGGGGCCGACAGACCGCTCGTACGGCATCCACGTTGCCGACCTTGCGGGCGTGCCGTCGCCCGTTGTCGACCGCGCACGAAACGTCCTCGACAAACTCCGCGACGAGAAGGCGATTGAAGCAAAAAACAGCGGCGGACGTGAGCCGACACAGGCCGTTTTTGATCTCGCATCCGGCTCGTTTCGCCAGACTCCCACCGACTCGGATCAAACCGCGGTCGACGGGTCGACAGCGCGGGCCGAGTCGCACTCGGTGAACGGATCGCGCTCGGTTCGCGGTCTCGATGACGAAACGCGGGACGTACTCAGGGCAATCCAGTCGATCGATCTCGGCGAGACGCCGCCGGTTGAGGTGCTCTCGACGGTTCACGAGTGGCAACAGCGACTTGCGGAGTCCGACCTCGCCGGCGACGAGGCCGAGGACGCAGATGTCTCCGAACCGTGAGCCGCGGTATCGCCGCAAATGTATGATTTCTGACAACCACAGCGGCGTTCTCGCTCCGGTCAGAAGTCGCTAGCAACAATGGATTGATAGGCACTACCCGCGTTTAAACACTAATGAGTCCCACTGTCATCCAGCCACCGGTCGGCTGTGAATCGCCTCGCCTCTCCGAACTGGCACGCCCGCGATGTCGGGCGTTCGACCGTTCGCGGCAGTCGCGTGGTGAGTCGCGATGACCGAACAGCCGTTGATCGCCGAGGTCAGCCAGAAGGCACTGATCGCCTCGCCGGCGGGCGATCTCCTCGTCATGCAGATGGACGAACAGACCTGGGAGTTGCCCGGCGGCCGCATGGGTGCCTACGAGGATCCCGTTGAGGCACTCCGACGCGAGGTGGACGAGGAAACCGGGCTAGAGGTCACCGTCGACGACCCGATTCACACCGCGGCCTGGCGAAACGACGTCGGCCGCGGTCGGTTCAGTGTTGTCTACTACTGCGAAACCGACCGAACCACGGTCACCCTGAGCCACGAACACTGTGATTACGCGTGGGTCTCGCCCGAGACCGCTCGCGACGAGTTTCTGACCGTCAGCATCCACCAGGAGGCGATCGACCGGCTGTTGGCCGGTTCGCTCGTTATCGCCGGCCAGACCGCCATCAGTAATGACTGAGCCACCCGAATCGCGTTCGATCGAACCGCTCGACAGCGACACTATCCAGCGGATTGCCGCCGGCGAGGTCGTCGAACGGCCCGCCTCGGTGGTCAAAGAACTGTTCGAAAACAGCCTTGATTCGGGGGCAACCCGGATCTCGGTTCGCGTCGAGGCCGGCGGAATCGACGCCATTCGCGTTCGCGACAACGGCCACGGCATTCCCCGCGACGAGCTTTCGATGGCGGTCGCCGAGCACGCAACGAGCAAACTCCGCGACAGCGCCGACCTCGACCGCGGCGTGTCGAGTCTCGGCTTTCGTGGGGAGGCGCTGTCGACGATCGGTGCGGTCTCGCGGTTGACGCTCCGCTCGCGGCGTGCGGACGCTGCGGCAGGTGCGGAACTCACTGTCGAGGGCGGCGACGTGAGCGAGGTGCGGCCCGCCGGCTGCCCGCCGGGAACGACCGTCGAAGTCACCGATCTGTTCTTTAATACGCCGGCGCGCAAGAAGTTCCTCAAGCGCGAGGCGACCGAGTTCGACCACGTCAACACCGTCGTGAGTCAGTACGCGCTGGCGAATCCGGACGTGGCGGTTTCGCTCGAACACGACGGCCGCGAGCGGTTCGCCACCGAGGGAACCGGCTCGTTGCGGTCGGCGGTGCTGTCGGTGTACGGCCGTGAGGTAGCCGAATCGATGGTCGCTGTCGACGTCGACGAGTCAGCCGGGTCGGTCGAATCAGCCGAACCGGTCGAATCAGCCGAACCGGTCGAGTCGGTCTCAGGCCTCGTGAGTCATCCCGAAACAACCCGGAGCACTCGCTCGTATCTGGCGACGTTCGTCAACGGCCGGTACGTTACCGCCGCGTCGCTTCGCGGCGCCGTGGTCGACGCGTACGGCGGCCAACTCGCGCCCGACCGCTATCCGTTTGCGGTGTTGTTCGTCGAGGTGCCGCCAGATTCGGTCGATGTCAACGTTCACCCGCGAAAAACCGAACTCCGGTTCGATGACGAGCAGGCTGTCGTCCGCACGGTTCGCGAGGCGGTCGAACGAGCGCTCATCGACGAGGGACTGATTCGATCGGCCGCGCCGCGTGGTCGGTCAGCCCCTGCGGAAACGTCGGTGTCGCCGCAACAAGCCGACCGAGACGGTACGGTTGTCGGCGGTGCGGGAACCGAACACGAACGCGCAAGCGAGGCCGACGCGGACGGGTCAGACCATGCTCGGTCATCTCCAGCCGGGACTGCGGATACCGACGACGGCAATGGGGACTGGCAGGCCGACGACGGCAACGGGGACTGGCAGGCCGACGACCGCAACACAGCCGAACTCACGTCTGCCGAGGGGGTTTCCGATACGAACGGTTCAGCGGCCGCCGACGAACCGGCTTCGCCTGTCGACCCCGCGGCCGACGACAGCTGGCGCGTCGATGGACTCGGCACTGAGCAGCCGCCCACCGGGTCGTCGATCGACGCGCCGCCAACCGACGCGCCGTCGACCGACGCGCCATCCACCGAGTCGTCCTCGGTAGAACCGGATTCGCTTGAATCGGTCCCACAGTCGTGGCCGCGAGCCGAGCCGACAGCCGAGCCGACCCAGCGGACGCTTTCGGGCGACGAGACGACCGTCGACCGGACGTACGACCACCTTCCGTCGCTACGGGTGTTGGGTCAGCTCTACGACACGTATCTGCTCGCCGAATCCGACGCCGGGCTGCTGTTGATCGACCAACACGCGGCCGACGAGCGCATCAATTACGAACGGCTCAGAACCGCGCTCGCGTCGTCGTCGACGACGCAGCGGCTGGCCGAACCGGTGTCGATCGACCTCACCGCCCGCGAGGCCGCGTTGTTCGAGGCGTATGCCGACGCGCTCGCCGAACTCGGATTCCGAACCGACCACCGCGAACCGGCGGCTGACGACACGGCCGACGCCGACACCGGCCAGTCGGTGGCCGACCCCAACGCCCCCAACG
>CAYWFO010000005.1:19720-29763 GCA_964457485.1 uncultured Haloferacaceae archaeon
GGTGGCCGACCCCAACGCCCCCAACGATCCCAACGGTTCCAACGCCCCCAACGACTCCAACGGTTCCAACGCCCCCAACGACCCCACCGACCCCGACCGATCGATCGTCGTCACGGCGGTTCCGGCCGTTTTCGACACGGCAATCGATCCGACGCTGCTTCGCGAGGCGCTCGTGGGGTTCGTCGATGGCGAGCAAACTCCTCAGCGTGTCGACGAAATCGCTGACGACCTGCTGGCGGATCTCGCTTGTTACCCCTCGGTCACGGGCAATACCTCGCTGACCGAGGGATCGGTCGTCGAGTTGTTGTCGGCGCTCGATGACTGCGAGAACCCCTACGCCTGCCCGCACGGCCGGCCGGTCATTATCGAGATCAGCCGCGAGGAGATCGCCGACCGGTTCGAGCGCGACTATCCCGGCCACGCGGGTCGCCGCGCGGAGTAACCGCATTTCGCACACTCTCCGAGTCGGCCCGTCGAGTCCGTTCTCGCGGCCGGGACGACTGGAATTAAGACCCAGAGCCGACGAAAGGGGGTATGAACGGTCGATACCATGGCTGAGCTTATCACCTTCGGCGAAACGATGTTGCGGCTCTCGCCGCCGGCAGGCTCGCGGCTCGAAACGACCCGCTCGCTCGACGCGAAGGTCGGCGGGGCCGAGAGCAACGTTGCCGTTGCGGCAACCTGTCTCGGCGTCGACGCCGCGTGGCTCTCGAAACTGCCAGATTCCCCGCTTGGCCGCCGCGTCGCCGGCGCGTTGCGGAGCCACGGCGTCGACCCCGTGGTCGCGTGGGACGACCGCGAGCGCGCCCGACTCGGCACCTACTATCTCGAATACGGCGCGGAGCCCCGACAGACGAGCGTTATTTACGACCGCGCGAACGCGTCGATCACGACGGTTTCTGCGAGCGAGCTCGCGGTCGACGAAATCACCGATTGCGACGTGTTTCATACAACGGGCATTACGCCCGCACTGAGCACCGCGGCCGCCGAGACGACCGACGCGCTGCTTGCGGCCGCCCGCGACGCCGGAACCCTTCGGTCGTTCGACCTCAACTATCGAGCGAAGCTCTGGTCGACCGACGCGGCCGCTGCGGCGTACGACTCGATTCTCCCCGAAACCGACCTGCTTTTCGCCCCGATCCGCGACGCCAACGCCGTTCTCGGCTACGAGGGCGACGGTGAACGGGTTGCACGGGGGCTCGCGGCCGACTACGACATCGACTGCGTCGTTGTCACGCTCGGTTCGGAAGGGTCGCTCGCACTCGTCGACGACACCCTTCTCGAACAGGGCGTGTATTCCTCGGAAACGGTCGACAAAATCGGCACCGGCGACGCCTTTGTCGGGGGGATGCTCGGTGAACTGCTCTCGTCGCAGCGTCGCTCGTCGCGAGACGACAACGAGGATCTGCTTGCTGTCGACCGCGTTGACGACGCGCTCGCCTCCGGCGCGGCGGCCGCCGCGCTCAAACGAACGATTTCGGGCGACGTGCTCGTCGCGACCCGGCGCGAAATCGACGCCGTTCTCGACGGCGCGGGTGACGGCATTTCACGGTAAGCCACCCGAATCCGCGTCGCTTATTCGGCCGGCAGCCGACGATCCGGTATGGAGCCGACGACGACCGGCCGGTTTCGCGTGCTCGACCGCCGACCCGACGGCACGATCCTCTTGGTCGACCTCGACGCTGCGATTGCCGCGGTCGACACTCCAGCGTCAACCGCTGCAGGCGACCTCCAGCCGATTGCGGTTCGTCCGGACGTGGTCGACACCGCCGAGTGGGCAGACGCCTCGGTCGCCTCTGGCGACACCACCGACCGCGACACGCTCGCCGACCGCGTTGCGTCGCTCGAACCGGGATACGTCATCGAGGCGAGCCTCCAGTGGGACGACAGCGAGGCGCGATTTTCCGCCTGCGCGATCGAGACGCGAACCCGCATCCAGTACGCCGACGGCATCACGGGCGTGTTCGAGAAGGCGAAAGAAACGTGGCACGACGCACAGGTCGCCGGCGCGGCGATGAACTCGGCCGTGACGTACAGCACGGGTAAGGATCCGAACGGCGTCGTCTACGTGTTTGCGAAACAGGAACCGCCCAGAGACCTCTTCGAGGAGTTTCGGACGGGGGCAACACCGATCGAACCGCTGATTCAGCGTGTCGACGCCGAACGCTCCGGCGACGAGACGAACGCGGCCGAACGCTCCGGCGACGAGACGAACGCGGCCGAACGCTCCGGCGACGAGGAACGAGCAGTGTTCGTCATGAATCCTGCCGACGAGGAGTTCGTGTTGCTCTACATCGTGTTTCGAAAAAACGGAATGTTGGCCAAAACGGTTCGTGACACGTACGGCCTCCCACCGGTGTAGGTCGGATTCGAGGGGTCGTACTCGCGTGAGCCTCCCGGATTCGAGGCTCGTACTCGTGTCAGCCTCCCGGATCTGTCGGCTTACGCGAGCACAGTCGTGATATCGGTCGACGAAATAATGCCGACGTAGTCGTTGTCCTCGTCGACGACGGGCAGGTGTTTGATGTCGAAGTTGGTCATCATCGCGGCGGCCTCGCCGAGCGGCAACGAGAGCGGCACACGCTCGACCGGCGAGGTCATCACGTCGCCAACGGTCACAAGGGTGGTGTCGGCCTCTTTGGCGACCGCTTCGACGATGTCGCTGCTGGTGATAATGCCGGCCTCAGAACCGGGAACGAACAGCGCGTTGATTTCGTGGTCGACCATGAGTTCGGCGGCCTCGCGAACGGTCGTCTGCGTGCTCGTCGTAATAATCGGCGCGGACATGAGTGACTCGACGGTTTGGGTGCGTCTCATACGGTTTTCAATCCGGTCGAAGAGTTTGATTGTTTCTGCTGGCTCGGCGCTCGGTCACCGCTCAAAACTCGCCCAGTCGCGACTGATCGTTGCCGCCGGCTTCCGAACCCCTCTGTGCGCCGTCGAGCCCGGCCAGCTCGATCGCCGACGCGATCGTCGAAACAAAGCCCTCGCGTTGACTTCGGTCGTACAACGTTGCCGCCGGATGCATCGAGAGCATCACGCGTCGCGACTGACCGCCGAGTCGGCGCTCGACGACCGTCCCCGATTCGCTCGTGATCGCAACCGACCGGCCAAGCAGGTGTTCGCTCGGCACTTTTCCGAGGGTGACGAGCACGGTCGGGTCGACCGCGTTGATTTCGCGCTCCAAAAACTCCCGGCAGTTCGAGAGTTCCTCGCTGTGTGGGTCGCGGTTGTCGGGCGGTCGACACCGAACACAGTTGGTGATCCGAACGGTCTCACGGCTCACGCCCGCGTCTGCGAGCGCCTCGTCCAACACCGACCCCGAGCGGCCGACAAACGGCTCGCCCTCTTTGTCCTCGTTCGCGCCGGGGCCCTCGCCAACGAACAACAGTTCGGCGTCAGCGCGGCCGACACCGTTGACGATCTGGCGTCGTGACGCGACAAGCGCGTCACAGCGCGTGCAGTCACGAACGCACAACCCGTTTCGTTCCATGCGAATTCTCCGAGGGCGATGGGCTTAATTCCCGGCTGTTTCACGCTCATCATAGTGCCGGGCGGCGCGCGCCGCCAGCCGGGCAACGCGGAGCGGTTCGGGGCGGCCACTGTCAGCGGGGGTAAACGCGCTGAGGATGTCGGCAGCGGCCGCCTCGCCGACGCCGACCGCCCGGACGAAGCGGTCGTCGGTGCCGACGCGGGTGCGAGTTCGCTCGGGGAGCGCTCGGTAGCGCGCGAGCCGGGTTTCGAGCGATGCACCCGAAAAGTGCTCACGGAGCGCCGGCTCAAGGCCGCTGCTCTCCTCGAACGAGACGGCGAGCACCGGGCGGTCTGCCGCCGCGTGGAGCGCATCGAGATCGACGATGTTGAACCACGCAGGTGCAACGCCAGCGACGATAATCCACCTCGCGTCGGGCCGGTCGAGTCGGTCGAGAAGCCGACAGCAGGCGCTGGTTGCGTCGGTTCCGCCGGTTTCACAGCTCGCAAAAACGCAGTCGTCGACAACGCGGTCGGCACGAACGACCGCCCCACACAGCGTGCTTCGGTTGGCTCCATCTGAAAACGCGATGCCAACCGCCCGACTGCCGGGCTTCGGATGCATTCTCGCGGCGCGTTACGGTTCGTCGTCCGCGTCCGGATCGGCTTTCATCGACTGGAGCCTGTCGAGCAACTCATCGTTGGAGGCTCCCGGTTCGAAGTCGATCGTGCCGTCGTGGTTGTTTTCGCCCGCGTTGAGCCCGTCGTCGTCGAAGTCTGTCTCGAACTCCTGGTTTTCCTGTTCAGACTCATCGTAGCTTCCGAATCCCATACAGCAGTACATAAGGTTTCCACACTAAAAAAGCCCCTGTGCACCCGCCGCTCAACAGTCGGTTTGCATTCGAGCGCCGAGCGGACACTGCGCCCGACCAGCGAGGCTTTTTGTTCCCGCCGCCAATCGCCGACCATGGAGCCACTCAATGTCACCGCCACCGCAACGCAGTTCACCAGCAACGCGTTTCTCGTCGACGGCGAGACGACTACGCTCGTCGACGCCGGATCGATGCCGGGCGTCGTCGACGTGATCACCGAGCAGGTCGAATCGGTCGACCGGGTCGTGCTGACGCACCAACACGGCGACCACATCGGCGCGCTCGGCGACGTGCTGGACGCGTTCGACGCCGACCTGTACGCCTACGCCGACCATCCACGCCGAACCGACGCGCTCGGTGAGGGCGAGGAGATCCGGATCGGTGACGAGGTGTGTACAGTCGTCCACACACCGGGACACGCGGACGATCACGTCTCGCTCGTCGGCGACGAATCGCTCTACAGCGGCGACGTTGTCGTCTACAACGACGGTGCGTTCGACGACGGTAGCTTCGGGCGAACGGATCGACCGGAACAGTCTCGCGAACAGCTCATCGAGAGCCTCCGCGCGATTCTGTCGGTGCTTCCCGACTCCGTTTCAGCAATGTACCCCGGCCACGGTCGGGTGTTTCACGCTGAAGACGGCGGTGACGACGTTCGCACGGTGATCGAACGGGCGCTCGAACGCGCCGAGCGCCGCCAGCCGAAGTACCCCGACGAGTAGTGTCGCTGTCGGCGTTGGCAACGCTGGACGCTAATACAACCAACCGCACAAAACAATCGCGGCTTTCAGGCCGCGCGGCGTTCTTTGGCTTTCGGGCGCAGTCGCGAGTAGCCACACTTGCGGCAACTCGTGGCTTTCGGGGCGTTTCGCGCGTTACAGCGCATGCAGATCTGCTTGTTGAGCGTCCGGTTGGTGGCGGTCTCGTTGCTCGGCATGACTGCTCGTTGTGCGGGTCGCTGTTTAACAGTTGCGAGACGGGTGAGTCAGCCGATCGGTATGATTCGCCGCGACACCTCCGACACGCCCCGACCGGCTGACGAGTTACGCGGTTGCCTGGTTGATGGCTGCTTCGAGATCCTCGCGCTGGGTGACGCCGACAAACCGCTCGACGATGCCGTCGTCGTTTTCGATGACGAGCGTCGGCAACGAGCGAACCTGGTACTCGTTGGCGATTTCTTGTTCCTCGTCGACGTCGACCTTGGCGAACTCGACGTTCTCGTAGTCGGCTTCGAGGTCTTCGAGAATCGGATCTTGGGTTTTACACGGGCCACACCAGTCGGCATAAAAGTCTGTGAGTCGAACCGTCATAGTACGCTCTGTGGCTTGCCGAGGCGCGCTGATAAGCGTTTCCACCCCATCGTTTTCGACCCGGCTGCGGGTTCGCTCGCTCGTACCGTGCGCAGTGAACCGGCCGAAAGCCGAAACGCTTAGGTCGCCAAAGAAATGTTACTCGGTAATGGCTTCAAGTGGGAACTCCGGCGGTTTGATGTCGAGTGCCGGGCTTGTCCGGTACTTCGACGCCGAAGACCGCAACGCGATCCGCATCAATCCGAAAACCGTGATGGCGTTCTGTCTGTTGTTTGGCGTCTTCATTCAACTGCTCTCGCTGACAATCGCGTAGACCGCGCCGACCGAACGGGTTCTTTTTACTCGCAGCCCTCGTTCGATCCGTATGCACGCTGGCGTTATTGCCGTTCAGGGCGACGTGAGCGAACACGCCGACGCAATCGAGCGCGCCGCAGCAGCCAACGGCGTCGACTGCACGGTCACGACAATCCGGACGGCCGGTGTTGTGCCCGAGTGCGACGTGTTGCTCCTGCCCGGCGGCGAATCAACAACGATCTCGAGACTCCTTGCCGATGAGGGAATCGACGCGGAAATTCGCGACCACGTCGAGCGCGGCAAACCCGTCTTGGCGACCTGTGCAGGACTCATCGTGGTTTCGCGCGACGCCAAAGACGACCGCGTTCGAACGCTCGATCTTCTCGATGTTCGCGTCGACCGCAACGCCTTCGGCCGCCAGAAGGACAGCTTTGAGGCTCCACTCGACATTGGTGGTCTCGAAGCCCCGTTTCCCGCGGTGTTCATCCGTGCGCCCGTGATCGACACCATCGGCGACGAGGTGACCGTACTCGCCGAGTGGAACGGCAAGCCGGTGGCGGTTCGACAGGGGTCGATCGTTGCCACCGCGTTCCATCCCGAACTGACCGCCGACAGCCGACTCCACGAACTGGCGTTCTTTGCCGACGCCCCAGCGCGCAGGGAGCCCACCCAATGAGCGACCGTTCATCCGCCGACCGCGACGAGACGACGCCGGCGTCGACCCATGGCGACTCGCTCGACGACTCGCCCGCCGGTGACGATCCCGACGCCGTCCTCGACGCGTTGTTTGCGACGATCGAAAACCGCAAAGCCGAGCTCCCCGAAGAGTCGTACACGACCTCGCTGTTTACCCACGAGAAGGGCGAGAACGCGGTGCTCGAAAAACTCGGCGAGGAGTCGACCGAACTGATTTTGGCCGCCAAAGACGACGACCTTGACGACCTGCGCTACGAATCGGCCGACTTCCTCTATCACTTGTTGGTGTTGTTCTCGATGAAGGAACTCACCGTCGACGACCTCCGCGACGAACTCGAATCGCGATTTCAGTAGCGAGTTACTGCACAGATTCTTCCGGACGGCTGTCGTCGTTTACCGTTCGTTCGATTACCGAATCGTGAAGCCGAGCAGCGTCTCTGCATTCGCTGTTTCGTTCTCCATCCGAGCTACCGAAATTACCAAGACGAGCGGGCTCCTCGCGCCCTTATTCACCTGCCGGTGTCGTTCCGTACTCGACATCTCACTTCGACTCATCGGTATCTTCATCAGTTGATACGGGCGATTCGGGTGATTCGTTGGAGTCGGTGGCCGCGTCCACAGCCTGTGGGACGTAGACATAGTGGACGGCCTCATCGAGCACGTAAAACCCATCTCGGTTCTCATCCTCTAGCACACGTTCGTTCGTATCGATCGCGATATCAACGAGATCTCTGAACGACTCGACGGGAATTGCGACTGTTGCCAGCGCCTCCTCGGGAACCGAGACGGTACTGATCCAATCTTCGGCCCCGTCTCTCTCGGAGTGTTCTAGCAAACTCAACTCTTCAGCCGTCGGTGTCAGTCGTCCAGTCTGATTCAGTCGGAACAAACCGACCATACCCACCATCGATAACAAAAGAACGCCGACTGGTCCGTACATCCGGAGCGGTCCGTGAACCCCTTCTGACTCGAAGACCTCTGTCCGCTCGTGTAGTTGCTGCACGCCCTCATCGGCTTCAACGCTAAATGACCCTCTGCCCGGTTCGACAAGAATCGACTCAACGTGGTTGGTTCGCACCGTGTCGCCGTTTACCGTTCCACCAACCGACGTCTCGAAAACCACCCGGATCTCCGTGGTTCCAAGCGTCGATCCGAGGCTTGCCTCGGTTCGTTCGAGTTCATCAACCACGTCGCCCACGTCCAGAGCGGTTCTCGTTGTTGCCGTTTCACCGGGCGCTAGTCCCTCCACGCGTGCGTGATCGACCACATCGGAGCGTTGCCAGTAGACGTTTCCCTCCGAATCAACGGAGCGCAGCCGAACAATGACGCTGGTTTCGACGGTCAGGTTCCCTCCGTCGCTCGCGGCGTAGCTGTATCCATGTCGTGCCTCAAGTATCGGTGATACTTGTGAGAAGTACACGGGGCGGTTGAGGAGCGTCTGGCCCTGCTCGAACACGGGGTTCGGCTGGGTGACTCGGGCTTGGTGACCAAGCGTTGTTTCTTCTGACCACGCTGCAACGACGACCTCTTGCTGTTCGATCGGCGGGTTTGTCTGCGTATGATAGGTGCCGACCGCGGCAACCCCGCCGGTCAGAACGAGAACGATGACGATGGCAATGAACCAACCGCTCACCAGTTTTTTCGCTCGGATGATCCGCTTGAGTTGTTTTGTGTCTTTTTTCATGTGTATATTGTCCTTTTCTCATCACCGCGGACGCGTCGGTGGGGCTCGTGCTCGGAAGGAGGGCGTTGTTTGCTTCCATCTCAGTTGCCAGATGAGTAAGACCAGACCGATCAGGAGCGCATTGATGACGACATAGGGAACCCACGGGTGAACGTGGTACAGCGCGTCCATCACGGATGCTGGGAAGATAGCGAAGTAGCGGTACTCGGTTTTCGACCGGAGGAAGTACCCGGTCTCATCGGGTGCATGAAGCGTTACGCTCACGTTCGC
Source organism: uncultured Haloferacaceae archaeon (assembly GCA_964457485.1). Lineage (GTDB taxonomy): Archaea > Halobacteriota > Halobacteria > Halobacteriales > Haloferacaceae > PL-Br10-E2g29. The sequence goes on from CAYWFO010000005.1 coordinate 28,318, forward strand.
GGTTTCGTTTGCTCCCAGCCGGATGCGTGTCGGCTCGACGTCGATCCCGTCGCTCCGCGGTTCGAAATACGAGACCGTTGGAATGGTGCCACCATTGTGGATGACTGCCTGGTACGAGTCGGATCCGCCGACCGGGACGATCGTCGGATTCGACGAATCTCCCTGCGAGCTTACGATCCCGATTGTTTCGGTTCCAGCAGGAACCGTCATGCCAATCATCGCACCGGCGCAGAGCACGATAATGCTCCCGACGAGAACCCATCGCGTGTTGAACTCCTCGTTTCGACCGGGTCGCTCCGTTTCCCGTCTACGATCACGAACCGACTCATCCGAACCGTCCGACGAGTCGATAAAAACGGCCGCTAGCAACGTGAAAACACCCACGATGAAGAGTATCGGCGTCAATCGGTCCGCATCGAGAAACGAAACTCCGGTTCGACTGAGCATGTTCACTGCTCCTTCGAACCCGCCGCTGAGTGCGGCTGCAGCGGTTCCGAGGTGGGGGATTCGAACGGTGGTTCCATCGATCGCGAGCGCCGTCGCTACGATCTGTCCATCCGTTACGAGCGGCTCCCCGGAACTCTGATCGGAGACGAAGTTCGCATCTCCTTGCGTGACATACCCGCCCGGCCGTTCGTCGATGATTCGGTGGGTCGTGAGTTCGCCGCCATGCAGTCGTTCGGCGCGGAACACCACGACGTCGCCGACAGCCGGATCACTTGCGATGGCCGACGGAATGGCGATGAAGCCGTCCCCAGCTTCAAGTGTCGGGGCCATGCTTCCGGATGTAACGTACGCGAAGAGAACGGGTACGCCGAGTGCCTGTCCAACGACGAGCGCTGTCAGCACTACGGCTAGTACGCCATACGCGACGTACTGAATCGTTTCTTCTCCCGACCGAGACGACTCGTTGTTTCCGACCACGGTCTCATAAGGACGAGTATATGCTTTGTTACGTCGCCCGTACCTCGGAGAAGGGGTGCCACAATCCAGCGGTATGGATGCCGTAACTATGCGTTCACACAACGAGAACGCAGTATGAACGGCATCCGAAGCGGACCGGTCGGCGTGATAAAAAAACTGCACCAACCCGAGTACACCGGTGAGAACCGCTGTCGAGTCTGCACGATCCTCAACGCGTGCATTGCGATTCTCCTCACCGTTGGCGTCGCGCTCGTCTCCATCCCGGCGGCCGTGATCGTGCTCGTGTTCTCCGCGGGGGTCATCGCCCTTCGCGGGTATCTGATCCCGGGCACGCCGACGCTCGTTACCTATCTCCCCGAGTCGGTTCACAACGCGATCGGTGCCGAGCATGATATCGCGCGATCCCCCGGAACGCTAACCGACCAAAGGGAACCAATCGACATTGAAGCCGTCTTGCTGTCCGAGAACGTCGTCACCGACTGTCCGGACGAGGACGATCTCTGTCTCACCGACGCGTATCGA
>CAYWFO010000006.1:0-28641 GCA_964457485.1 uncultured Haloferacaceae archaeon
GCCGGACGAAATCCCAGACGGCGGGCATCGTCGCAAACACCGACAGCTCGGCGTCAGGGTTGCTCCGGTTGCCGGATTGTTGGGTCGGATCGTCGCCGAGACAGCCGGCCAACCCAACCGTGGCGAGGCTGCCTGCACCGATCGCAAACCGCCGTCGTGAGAGAGGTTGTGAACGAATCTGTTCTGTGGGCGCTCTTGTCATTGGTCGTCTATTCGTTGCTCGGGCATATTAAGTTTGGGAAAACAAATTAATAGTTTAGAGTAGTCTAATTATTTGTCCCGGGTCGGTTCGCCGTGAGGAACGGATTGTCGCCGCCCGGAGCCGGAAGGCTTAGCTACCACCTAGTTGTATCGGTTCGTTGTACGATGAATGTTCTTGTGACCGGCGCGAGCCGTGGAATCGGCCGGGCAGTTACGTTGGATCTCGCAGCCGACCACGATATCGCCATCAACTACCGAAACGCAGCCGACGCGGCAGCCGATGTAGTCGAAGCCGTAGAGGCAAACGGCAGCACCGCGGTTGCGGTACAGGCCGACGTGCGCGATTCGGCGGCGGTCGACTCGATGATCGAGACGGTCGTCGACGAACTCGGCGGCCTTGATGCGGTCGTCAACAACGCGGGTATCGCCGATCCAGCGCTCGCAACCGAGACCGACGACGCACAGTGGAACCGCGTTCTCGAAACGAATCTCACCGGTGCGTTCTACGTGACACGGGCGGCGCTTTCGCATCTCGAACCGGACGGTGACGTGGTGTTCGTGTCGAGCATCGGCGGAACCGCCGGAACGGTCGACGCCAGCTACGCGGCGAGCAAGGCCGGCCTCCACGGGCTGACCCGGTCGCTCGCGCGCGAGTACGGTGAGGGTGGCGTACAGGTCAACGCCGTTGCTCCCGGCCCGGTCGAAACGGAGATGAACGGCGAGATTCTCGAGTATCTCGAAGAAATCGACTTTCGGGGACACGAGAACATTGACACACATCTGCCCGAGTACGCCTGCCAACCCGAAGACGTTGCACACACGGTGCGGTACCTGCTCGAAAACGACTACATTCAGGGCGAAATAATCAATGTCAACGGGGGCATGCAGTTCCAGTAGCCCCGCGTTTTTGTCGATTCGCTTCTCTCTTCATCGACGTTCAGAGTTGAACACGGCGGCTCATGAGAACGAGCGAGCCGACGAGCAACACCACCGCCACCGGCAGCAGCCACTGGAAAACGGCCAAAATTCCCGCGGTTGCCTGCACGCCGACGACGAGCAAAATCGCGGGCCCACAGCAGACGGTTCCCGAGAGCAACGCTGGCAACCCCGCAAGCACGCCGGTTGCGCTGTTAGCACCGCCACGATCCGGCAGGTGACACGCTGCGGGCCGCCGCCACGCGCCGTACGCAACCGCGAGGTTCAGTCCGACGAGAATTGCCAGTCCGAGTCCGATCGCAGCCGTCAGCGGCGCAAAGAGGTAGTCGACGACGCCCAACTCGATGAACGCGATCGCCTCGTACTGGAACGGCCCGGTCGACTCGAACAGCCGCGACAGCGGATCGCTGACGACGCTCACACCGACTTCGCCCGGCGAGACCGACCGCGCGAGGTCGCCAACGGCAACCGAGTATAGGACGAAATACCCGACGACCGTGCCGAAAAAGACGGCTAGCCCGTCGCGTTGCGAAAGGACGCCCCGAACCGCGACGGCGACGCGGCGCAGCGGGCGAACAGTGAGCCGACCGACGGCGGTTTCAGTTGACATAGGTGGTCTCCGGATAGAAGCCGTACCACGCGAAGAACATCGCGTCGAACGCGAGCACCGGTTCGAGCCCGAGCGATTCGGCGGGGGCTTGCTCGCCGTCAACGCGGTAGCGCCCGTTGCCGACCGCCTCGACGGTCGCCCCGTCGGTTCGATAGACGTAGCCCGTTTCGAGCGTCGGCTCGGCGACCGCAACGAACTCGTCGCCGCCAGCCTCGCCGGTCAACACCGCCTCGTTGAGCAGTCGTTCCTTGTTGAACGCGATGGCTTGCTCGGTCGTTCGCGCCCCGATAACGACCTCCTTTGGGTGTTCGTCGTCGCTTTCGGCGAGCGGTTCGAACATCGTTCGCTCGTTCGCGTAGTAGCCCTCGGCTGGCGCGTACTCACCGTAGGGGTCGTCGCCGTAGCGCCGCTGGAAGCCGGTGTTCGTCGTCAACACCTGCGTCTCGGGAAACGCCTCGCGCCAGTTGCCCCACGTCGTCCACGTCACCCGAAACTCAGCGAGCGAGCGCCCAGAGAGCGGTCCCTCGACGCCGGTGGCGACCATCTGTGGCCAGCGGGTGCCCGTGCCGCGGTCGTACATGAGCAGGTTGCTGTTGACGAGTTGGCCCGAGACGCCGAACGTCGTCGCGTCGCGCTCGAAGCCCTGGGCGGTGCCGGTCAGCGGACAGTAGGTCACGGCGACCGGGTCGCCACCGAGCGTGTCGTTGACGATTTCGTGCCAGACCAGAATCGATTGGGGATAGGCTTTCGCCTCCCCGTTCCGGACGGCACCGAACACCGGTTCGTCGTCCGAAATATCCGCACCGTCAGCGCTCGTAAAGTCGGGATCGTCGATCGACGGAATGCCGTCGACACCGGGGCCGCCGCTGAGCGCCGCGCTCGCAAGATCCTCCTCGTCGTGTCCGAGATACAGCCGGTCGTCGACGAGCCGCGGCCGTGGGCCGTCAGGGTCTTCGACGATCTCGCCGTGGTTGCTGGGTGAATCGTCTCGGAGTCGACCGATCACGCCGGCAAGCCGGGCGCGAGACTCGCCGAGACAGCCCGCGAGACCAACCGAACCGAGGGCTGCGCCTGCGGCCAGCACCCGTCTGCGACTCGGGTTGCGGTCGGAGTTCATAGCGACTACAACGCGAGCCAGCCTCAAAAGGTGGACTCGCCCGTGTGCGATCCGTACACACCCGAATGCGCGGTTCGACCGACCGACAGTCGCGCCTTACGGCGACGAGCCATCATCCTCACGCGAAAGCCGGTCGGCGATCTGTCGGCCGCGGGTTCGTGGATCGGGCTCAACGATTTCGAGACGGTCACCGAGACGGAGTTCGCCCGGCGAGACGACGGTCGCACAGATGCCACCGCGCCGCTCGCCGAGTGCGCGGGCAACGCCCTTTTCGTCGGCAACCCGTTCGACATGAGCGCATGGCGGGCGTGGGCGGGTTCCGCGAAATGTGGCCGAGCCGATGGTGAACGTCGTCTCAAGCAGGTTGTCGATCACGACGCCGCGCGTGACGATGTTGCGGCGATGGCGGCCGTCCCAGAGGTCGATCCCATAGCTGTCGTTGATTTCGTCGATCGCTTCGCCCGCGACGAGCGTCACCTCACAGACATCGTAGGGCGAATAGTGGCCCGTCCCACGGAGATAGCGGTCGCCGATGAGGCCGCCGTCGACCGCCTCGACCGTCTCGTGGCCGGCCATCGGCTCCCCGTCGGCAGGCGCGGTGAACAGTTGGACTACCTCGGCCATCGTTAGTGACTAGTGTGTGCGACAGGGGCTAAACTGTACGGCTGTTGGGCGGTGTCCTCGTCGCTCTCGGCTGCGTTGGAATCGCTTGGGTTGTGTTGGTCGACACCAACCCGGCTGTCGGGTAACCGAACGCCGTCGGGCGACAGAATACCCACCGACGGGCACCAGAACAACCACCGTCGGGCAACAAAACTCCTATACAGCAGGATGGTGTCCGTAGCACAATGACCACCGTCACCGTCTGGAACGAGTTCAGACACGAACGCGAAAGCGACGTTGTTGCCGAGTTGTACCCCGACGGCATTCACGCCGTTATCGCCGACGCACTCGGGTCGGCGGGATTCGACACCCAAACCGCCACGCTCGACGAACCCGAACACGGGCTCACCGAGGCTGTGCTCGACGAAACCGACGTGCTCACCTGGTGGGGCCACGCCGCTCACGACGAGGTTCGCGACGATATCGTCGAACGCGTTCACGAACGCGTGCTCGACGGCATGGGACTGCTGGTGCTCCACTCGGGACACTACTCGAAGATTTTCAAACGCCTCATGGGAACGACCTGTTCGCTCAAATGGCGCGAAGCCGCCGAGCGCGAGCGACTCTGGGTGGTCGAACCTGGCCATCCGATCACCGACGGAATTGACGAGTATCTCGAGGTCGAGGAGGCCGAAATGTACGGCGAGCGCTTCGATATTCCCGCGCCCGACACGCTCGTGTTCACCTCCTGGTTCGAGGGGGGTGAGGTGTTCCGGTCGGGGTGTTGTTACCGCCGGGGGAACGGCCGCGTGTTCTACTTCAGACCGGGCCACGAAACGTATCCCGTCTACCACAACGAGGACGTCCAGCAGGTGCTTGCCAACGCGGTCGCGTGGGCCGCCCCGGGCGATGGCCCCGATCCGCAGTTTGGCAATGCCGACCCGCTCGAAGACATTGATATGAGCGACGACCGCACCGTTCACTGATCGGCCCTGCTAGTACACCGTCCGGCGTGTCAGCTAAATGGGTTCGGTGCCTCTATTCATCAATGAGTGCTGACGACGGCGACGGTAACGGCGATGTCGACAACGCGGGGAATCGGGCGGGCATGCAACTCATGGCCGTGCTTGGCGGGGTTGCGTTGCTCGTTTTCGTTCTCGGCATTGTCGGCATCTACGCCATTAGCTACGGGTTGTGAGGGTTCGAGGCTGATTACTCGGCCCGAGTGATTACTCGGCTCCGTAGGTTTTTCCTTCGCGCGCGTCGGCGTTGTGGCGCCGAATCGCGGCGGACGCCTGGGAAGCGTCGTAGCCGAACAGCACGCTTTTCGCGTAGACATCGGCGACATCGGCGGCGTGAATCAGGTTGTCGACGTCGACGTCGACCGCGTAGAGTTCGATCGAAAACGGCGTGTCGGGATCGGCCCCATCGAGCGCGTAGTCGCCGCCGAGCGCACTCCGAAACCCGCGGGCGATCGTTTCGAGCCAGTAGGTCGTTCCGTAGTCGAGATCGTAGAGCGGAACAATGAACTCGTCAACCACCGCGGCGAGCGCGTCGAGATCGAGACCCGCACGCGCGAAGAGGTGGGTCGGATACGGATCGGGGTACAGCGTGAGCGATAACTCGCCGGGAACCAGTTCGCGCGCCTCGGCAACGAACTCGGTGATAACGGACGCGCGCCACGCATCCCAGTCGTCGAACGCGCTGTCGGCAAACCGCTGCTCACAGCGGTCGCAGTGACAGTAGCCCTCGCGGGGAAAGCCCACGTCGTCGAGCCGGACATCGCTGTTTTCGGCCACACAGTCGGCGATGATTTCGAGCAGGCCGTCGCGGTAGCCGTCGTGAGTCGGACAGATGTACGCCCAATCGAAGTAGGTTCGGTCGCGGGTCGCCTGTCGACCCTTCTCGTCGACCGGAACCAACCCGGGATTCTCGCTCGCGGCCGCGTTGTCGCCGAAACACGAGACCATGTTGGTCGCGTTCGAAATTGGGTCTGACGGCCGGCCCGAGACGTCTTTGACCTCGTAGAACGCCCGGTCGAACTCGGGCCACTCTACCTCGGGAACGTTTCGCGTGACGACGCCGTACATACCGGGCGTTGGCGACGGCTGTGGGTAAGTGGTTCGTTCACGGCCGCGGGGAACGCGGGTGTGAGTGAGAAAAATGGCGTAGCGGATGGAGACGCTGCAACCGAAAGCATCCCCGCGCGACTGATTGGGTCGGCGTCGACCCCGGCGCTACTCGTCGACGCTGATGTTACTCGTCGACGCTCACTTCGACGGGTTCGGTTTCTCCCGAAAAGAGCACGTACGCGAGCACGACAACGGCGAGGACAACGAGCAGTTTCACTTTCGTGGACATAGAGTACTGATTGACCGGACGACTAATAGTTCTTTCTCGCACGGGCGCTACCGCTGCGAGCACAATCCGTTCGTCGACAGCGGCAACTGCTCACCGCGTGGGTTCGATGTGATCGGCCAGCGAGTCGCGAATGATGGTTCCACAGTACGTGCACCGGACGCCCTCATCAACGATCGTGAATTTGGTTTCGACCGGTTCGTTGCCGTTGGTGATACAGTTGTGGTTGGGACACGACAGCAGCCCCACGACGGTTTCGGGCCGGTCGACGCGGTTCTTTTGGACGACGTCGAACTCGCGGATAATGTTGATCGTCGCCTCGGGGGCGATGAGCGAAATCACGTCGACTTCGGACTGGCTGAGTTCGCGGTTTTCGACTTTCACCACGTCCTTTCGGCCCAGCCGATCGCTCGGGACGTTCATCCCGACCGAGACGCTCAGCCCCGCCGAGCCGTCGATGCCCAGAATCGAGAGCACGTTGAGCGCCTGTCCGCCCGTAACGTGATCGATGACGGTGCCGTTGCGGATTTTGGCGACTCGCAGTTCGTGTTCGCTCATTGGCCCACCTCCGCGGCCGACAACAAATAATCGAGCAACGCCATCCGAACCGGCACCCCGTTGTGTGACTGTTCGAAGTACGCCGCGTATGACGTGCCGTCGACATCGGGGGCGATTTCGTCGACACGCGGCAGCGGGTGCATTACGGTGAGGCCGTCGCCCGCAGCCGACAGCGTTTCGCGGTCGATCTGGTACTGGCCGGCGACTTTCTGATACTCCGTTTCGTCGGGAAACCGCTCGCGTTGAATCCGGGTGACATACAGCACGTCGAGTTCGGGCAACACCGAGTCGAGTTCCGTGTGTTCGCGCACCTGTGCGCCCGCCTGGTGCAGATCGAACCGGACGTTTCGCGGGAGTCGGAGGCTGTCGGGGCTAATGAAGTGCTGGCGAGCGTCGAAGTTGGTGAGCGCATCGGCCAGCGAGTGAACCGTCCGACCGTATTTGAGATCACCCATAATACCGATCGAGAGGCCGTCGAGACCGACGTTTTCGCGGATCGTGTACAGATCGAGCAGCGTCTGGCTCGGGTGGTGGCCCGCCCCGTCGCCCGCGTTGATCACGGGCACGTCGACGAACTCGGCGGCCATTTTCGCCGCGCCCTCGCTTGGATGCCGAAGCACGATGGCGTCGGCGTAGCCTTCGACGACCCGAACGGTGTCGGCGAGGCTTTCGCCCTTTTTTACCGAGGACGACTCGACGGTTCCCATGTCGGTCGTGGTTCCGCCGAGGCGTTTGATTGCCGTGTCGAAGCTCATTTTGGTGCGGGTGCTCGGCTCGAAAAAACAGAGGGCGAGAACGGCCCGGGAATACCGTTCGCTCCACGCCGCCGGGTCGCCGTCGATCTCGGCTGCGCGGTCGAGCACCGCCTCGATGTCGCCCCGCGAAAGCTGTGTCGCGGTGATGAGGTGGTCCTGACGCATTGCAAGAAAGGGGTTCGGCTACGGTCTTGAATCCCGCGGGTTGGTTCGTTCATCCCACGGAGTACGTTGTTCGGCGACAACGACTTTTTGCGACTCGCCCGCCAACAGCGTGTATGGCACAGATCGATGCCGACACACTACTGCCGAACAACCGGGTCAAACAGGCCGTTGCGGCCGGCGACGTCACCCAACTCACCCGCGGGCAGGCGTACGCCGAGGCGGGCGACACGTTCGAACTCGACGGCCAGCAGTTCGTCGTCACCGCGGTCGACGAACTGACGCTCGGCGAGTTCACCGACGAGGATGCCCAACGCGAGGGGTCGACGGATCTCGACGCCTACAAAGAACGGATGGTTCGCGTTCACGGCGGCAACTTCGAGTGGAACGATGACGCGGACGTGATTCGTCACCGGTTCGAAGCCGACGCGTGAGTCGGCCGCAGAACGGGCCGGCGGTTACTCGTTATTCATCCGCAGCTGGCGACTCTTGTTCGTCCGGAGATCCCGCCGGAGCCCACGCATAACGTAGCCAACCGGAACGGCAACGATGGTTGCCACAGCGAGAACGACGACAACGACCAACGGCGGCAACACCGATAGAATGCCGCCGACGGAAATCCCCTCTTGGAGCAACTGCTGTGTGGCCGCCATATCGGTTGTAAAAACGACGAGTCCCATGACAAACACATAGACGACGAGTATCGTGAGTAGTGTCCGGAACGGGCGCGTGAGTAGCCGTTTGGTATGATAGCTGAACGATTTTGCAGCGACATCCGGGTGGTTGATTGCCTGTCGGTACATCCGACGCCGCCGTTTCTCACCAGAGGACATGCGTAAAAATCTGCAGTCTCTGACATATAGTTATCTCCGAGAAGCGCAGACGTCACGAGAGCGCATGCAGTCGTCGCAATCTACCGTTTGTGGTATCCCGTGAGGGGTATCGAACATCACCGGTCATGACAGCGATGCCATAGCAGCCGCCTCGTCGCCGACGAAAATCCGAGTGACTGCCGTACTGTCGATACCCCCCGCACTCAGTCGTCAGCGGCCGCGCCGTCCGTTCCTGCCGCGCTCGCCGCGTCGTCGTCGATGCTCGGCGGATACACGCCGCGACGGAGTGTGAGATCCGACTGCGGCCGTGCCATGCAGGTCAGCGCATAGCGCTCGCGCTCGGCGTCGGTGAAGCCGCGCGCGGCCGGTTGGGTGACCTCGCCGTCGACGATTTCGGCCGAGCAGGCCAGACACATCCCGACCCGACAGGAGTACTCCTGGGCGATTCCTTCCTCCAAACACGCCTTGAGGATGGTCTGTTTGTCCGAGACGGAGATCGTCTCGCCGGTGGTGAGAAACTCGACGGTGTACTCGGTCATACGACAAGCGTTCGATGACCGCGCGCAAAACTCTTGTTATGGATTGGCTTGGCGTCGACACGAGTCAACTCGTGACTGCTGTCGACAACAACAAAATCAGTTCGTGTCGACGGCGGCCGGGCGAACCGATCCGCAACGACTAACCCGCAACCGACCCCCATACTGCCCAATGAGCATGAAAGCGACCGCCCGTGCCCACCCGATTCAGGGACTTATCAAATACCACGGGATGCGCGACCCGGCGCTTCGGCTGCCGTATCACGACTCGATCAGCGTCTGCACCGCGCCGACGAACACGACGACGACCGTCGAGTGGCTCTCCGATGTCGACGCCGAGGGGGGAAACCAGGACTCCTATTTGATCGACGGCGAAGAAGTCGACGGCCGGGCGGCCGAACGGATCGCGATGGTCGTCGATCACGTGCGCGACCTCGCGGCGTTCGACCACGCCGTTCACTTCGAAAGCGAGAACTCCTTTCCGTCGAACATCGGCTTTGGCTCGTCGTCGTCGGGGTTCGCCGCGGCCGCGCTCGCACTCGTCGAAGCCGCTGGCCTCGACATGACGCTGCCGGAGGTCTCGACGGTCGCCCGCCGTGGGTCGTCGTCGGCCGCGCGCGCGGTGACGGGCGCGTTTTCGCACCTCTATGCCGGCATGAACGACGAGGACTGTCGCTCGTATCGAATCGACTCCGGCCTCGAAGACGATCTGAAAATCGTTGCCGCCCACGTTCCCGCCTACAAGGAAACCGAAGCCGCCCACAAGGAAGCCGCCGAGAGCCACATGTTTCAGGCCCGGATGGCCCACATTCCGACACAGATCGCCGATATGCGCGATGCGCTCCGACGGGCGGATTTCGCCGACGTGTTCGAGCTCGCCGAACACGACTCGCTGTCGCTGACCGCAACAACGATGACCGGCCCCGCCGGCTGGGTCTACTGGCAGCCCGAAACGATCGCCGTCTTCAACGCGGTTCGTGAACTCCGCGAGGACGGCGTGGAGGCGTACTTTTCGACCGACACGGGCGCGAGCGTCTACGTCAACACCCGCGAACAGCACGTCGACACGGTGGCGTCCCGAATCGCCGAAATCGGCGTCGACACCGACGTCTGGGAAGTCGGCGGCCCCGCACACGTGCTCGCCGAAGACCGCGCACTCTTTTGAGCGAGAAACGTCGACACCGACACCGCGGCGGACGTGTTCGCGGAATCGAACCCAAAAAGCCGGCCGACGACACCTTCTTTCGGCTGACGGCCCTACCCTTTGCATGCACGTTGTCGTTTTGGGTGCTGGCTACGCTGGCGTCACCCTCACGCGCAAACTCGAACAGTCGCTTCCCGCCGAGGCGACGCTCACGCTCGTCGATGAATCCGACTCGCACCTCGTCCAACACGAGGTTCACCGCGCCATCAGACGGCCCTCGATCACCGACTCGATTCAGGTTTCGCTCGACTCGTTGTTCGATCGCGCCGCGGTGCGCACCGCCCACATCGAGCACGTCGACACCGACGCCAACCGGGTGACGCTTGCGGACGGCGAAACGCTCAGCTACGACTACGGGGCGCTCTGTTTGGGCGCGAAAACCGCCTTTTACGATCTGCCGGGCGTCGAGAAATTCGGCTTCCCGCTCAAATCCGTTTCCGACGCCGAAGCAATCCGCGAACGCGCACTCGACGTGATCGAGTCGGGCGAACCGGCCACGTTCGTTGTCGGCGGTGCGGGACTCTCGGGTGTGCAGGTCGCCGGCGAGTTGGCGACGCTTGCCGTTGAACAAGACGCTGACGACCGAATCAAGGTAGTTGTTCTCGAACAGCTCGATTCGGTTGCACCCGCCTTTCGCGAAGCGTTTCAGCGGGCGGTTGCCGACGAACTGATCGCCCGCGGAATCGAGGTTCGCACCGAAACGAGCGTGGTTGAGGCAACCGAGTCAACGATCGAAACCGACCACGCAGGCGCTCGCCGGTCGATCGAGTACGACCTTTTCGTCTGGACCGGCGGCATCGCCGGCAGCGACGCACTGGGCGGGGATCGACCGGTCGTCCGCAACGACCTCCGACTGACGCCCACGACGTTCGCGCTCGGGGACGCCGCCCGCGTTGTCGACACGGATGGCGAGGCTGTTCCCGCCAGCGCGTCGGCGGCGATTCGAGCGGCCAAACCGGTTGCACAAAACATTACCACACTCGTCAACTGGGAACTGACGGGTGGGGAGGCCTTCGAGCCGCGGCTCACGCCGTTTCGGTTCGACGTGCCGGGCTGGATCGTCTCAGTTGGCGACGGCGCGGTCGCGCAGGTCGGCCCGACGGTTGTGACCGGAACGGCGGCAAAAGGGTTGAAAGCGAGCGTCGGCGCGGGCTATCTGAGTTCGATCAGCGCGGTCAGGAAGGCGACCGAACTGGTCGGCGAGGAACTGAGCGGAGGCTGACACGAGGGAGTTGCCGGGCCGTCGCCACGTCGGACAGTCATCGCTGCACCGACTAGCCGTCATTACACCGAATAATAGTACTCGCCCGTTCGCTTCTGCTTGCTGTCCTTCTGACTGCCGGGTTTGTTGATTCGCGGCCGGCCCGTTCGTTCGTCACGACGGAACGTGATGTCGAGGTCGGCCAGAAAGTCGTTCATCCCTGCGCGCATTTCCTGGGGCACCGAGGCATGGCCCCGTTGGGCCGGTTCGCCGTCGAACACCATGAGTCGATCCGCGAGTAGGTCGATCATATAGATGTCGTGGTCGATCACGAGGACGGTCGCATCGTGGTTTTCGGCGTACCGCCGGATAGCGGTCGTCGCCTGCACCCGCTGTTCGACATCGAGGTGTGCGGAGGGCTCGTCGAGCACGTAGAGGTCGGACTCGTCGGAGAGACAGGCGGCAATGGCGACTCGTTGGCGCTCGCCGCCCGAGAGATCCGTGAGTTGCTGTTCCATGATCCGGGTGAGTTGCAGCGGGTTGGCAATCTCCGTATTCCAGTATGAACTGCCGAACTCGTCGGTGATCGACGCCAGAAACGAATCGACACGCATCGGCTGGTCGATGTCGATGTACTGCGGTTTGTACGAGATGTCAAGGTCGAAGTCGAGTGCTCCCTTGTCGGGGGTAATTGAGCCCGCAAACAGTTTGGCAAGCGTCGATTTTCCGATGCCGTTGGGGCCGACGACACCGAGCACCTCGCCCTCGTAGATCGTCCCGCTGTCGACCGAGAGCGAGAACTCGCCGTCGCCGTAGGATTTCGAGAGGTCGGGGTACTCGACGAGCGGGTGGCCCGTGACCGTTTCGCGGGGGGCGTGTTCTTCGAACGTGATCGAATCGGGGCGGATTCGCATGTTCTCGTTGGTGAGATACCCCGTCAGATACTCGTTGATTCCATTACGAACCGATTTTGGCGGCGTAATCACCCCGAACGCGCCGGGCTCGCCGTAGCCGACGTGGAGCGTGTCGGCGAGCAGATCCAAAATGGCGAGGTCGTGTTCGACGACGAGCATCGACCGGTCGCGTTCGTCGTCCTCGGCGAGCTCTTGAATCAGCCTGGCGACGACCATCCGCTGGCCGATATCGAGATACGGCGTGATTTCGTCGAGGAAATAAAAGTCGGCGTCGCGGGCGAGACAGGCCGCGATGGCGACCCGCTGGAGTTCACCGCCGGAAATCGAATCGATCGACTGATTCATCACCGGCCGAATGCTGAGTCGGTCGATGAGTGCATCGAGCGCGCCGCGTTCGTCGGTTCGTTCGAGCAACTCACGGGTGTTGCCGTCGAACTGACTGGGAATCTGATCGACGTACTGCGGCTTGCGCGAAATCGTGATCTCGCCGTCGATGAGCCGAGTGATGAACTGTTGGAGCTCCGAGCCGCGGTAGCGCTCAAGCACCGGTTCCCAGTCGGCGTCCGTCTCGTACTGGCCGAGATTCGGGATGATCTCGCCGGCGAGCGCCCGCACGGCCGTTGACTTGCCGATGCCGTTCGGACCGAGAATGCCGGCGACGCTGCCGGCTTCGGGGACGGGAAGTCCGTAGAGCGCGAAGGCGTTTTCGCCGTAGCGGTGGATTGGATCCTCCGTGAGTTCCTGTGGCAGGTTGATGATCTCGATGGCGTCGAACGGACATTTGTCAACGCAGATACCACAGGTTTCGCCGAGACAGAGTTCCTCCGAAATGCGTATCTGGTCGGGGTCGCCCTCCTCGGTGTCCTCGCCGCGAACGGTGATACACTCTTTGCCCGTCCGGTTTGGCGGACAGAAGTTCGCACACTCGTAGTTGCAGCGGTCGGGCTGACAACGGTCGAGGTCGACGACCGCGATACTGTCATCGGCCATTTACAGGGTCACCGCCGACGAAAGCAACAGTGCGTATGTAATAAACCACAGACAGAACGTCATGAACGTGACGAACAGGTTGTCCTTGATCCCGAACTCGCTCACGTCGACGCCGACGAGTTTGAAAATCGGAAACTGGACGAACACAAAGCCGGCCATGATGAGCAGCGCCATCGTGTCGCTGGCGGCTTCGGGCGTTGTTCCCACGAAGTACGCCGAGGCCAGCGCCGCAAAAATCCCGGCAAAACAGGAGATGGTGGTGACCGTCACCCCACGCATATGATCCGAGAGCCCGGCCGTCGTTTCGGTAGCCATGGTTCATCCTCAGTGAGCCGCCATCAAAAGAAGTTCGCTTGCGCGCCGACCGTCTGAGGAACCTGACGGCGATGTCGTCAAGTTTTATACCGTTGTCAACCCACGAGTAAGTAATGGCAGAAACAGACGAGGAGCAACTTACCGATCTGCCACCGAGCGCGAAGCTGGTGTTTAAAGTGCTCGAGTACAACGGCACGCTGACACAGAAAGGTATTGTCGAGGAATCGATGCTTTCGGCGCGGACGGTGCGCTACGCGCTCGAACGGCTCGAACGAGTCGGCGTGGTCGACGAAGACATCTACTTTGCGGATGCCAGACAGAACATCTACGAACTCACGGCAAAAGCCGATCGCGCACTCGAAAACAGTGAGGCGCACTGCGCCGACTAATCGAGCGGAGCGAGCAACTCGCCGGCGCGGGTGATGGTTGATCGGTGACGAGTCCGCCGCCGTAATCAGTCTGTGTCTGGATCCATCGGCTGACCGGATTCATCAGTTGTTCGAATCCACCGGTTGACCGGATTCATCGGCTGATCGGATTCATCAGTTGTTCGAATCCACCGGTTGACCGGATTCATCGGCTGATCGGATTCATCGATATTACTCAATCTCCTCTCGTGACACCTGCTGCGTGAGCGTGTACGCGTTGAACGCGGTCAACAACAGGGTGACGCCGAGCGCCGTTGCGGCCGCAAACACGAACGCCAACAAACCGAACCAGAGTTCGGGACCGAAAACGGGGTAGCGTCGTCCACCAGCGATCGGTCCGAGCAACTCAAACACGCGGACAATGTAGGCTAGTGTGGCGATTGTGAGCCCAACAGCAACGCCAATGGCTGCATTACGCTTGACCGAGAGCGCATCCAGCATCGTCGACGTCGGGGGCCGGTCGGGAACGTCGTCTGTCACACACGAACTACGGGACAGCGAATAAAAGCCGTATCGACTCGGCGGAGACGAATAGATGATGGCAGCGAAGAATATAACGCCGAGCCGATACGATAATAAAGGCCGATTCTGATTGGGCACTCATGGAGGGCTGGAGAGAACAGGTTGCAAATGCGTCGGTACTCGTCGCACTGTTGGGTCTCGGGTTCGTTACTGCCGGCGTCACGCTGTGGTATACGGAGTTAGTGGCAGCCGCCGAGTCGACAGCGGAACTGCTGTATTTGCTGGTCATGCACGTGCTGTTCGGCGGCGTCGTTCTCGCGCTCGGTCTGCACATCGAACAGAGCCAACTGGAGTCAGAAGCGCAGTTTTCCGTGATTGCATGGTGCTACGGCGGCTTTACGCTCATGTTCGCGCTGAGCGTGTGGGGTCATCTGGATGGGATTCTCGCGGGGCAGCTCACCGTCGAGTTTGCCAGTGATTTCGTTATGTTTTCGAGTCTCGGTGGCGCGTTCGGCGTGATTGCGGGCGTCACCGCAGGACGGGCCGAAAAAAACCGCCGGCTTGCCGAACAAACCAAAGAACAACGCGAAACGCTCAGCTTGCTAACGCGGCTCGTGAGCCACGACCTCCGCAACGATTTGGCGGTCATCAGTGGTTACACGGACATGATCGACGAGCACGTCGACGAGGAAGGCGAGCCCTACGTCGAGATCATCGACAACCGGATTACGGAAGCGGTCGGTCTGTTGGAAGACACGAGCACGCTGGTCAAATCGATCACCGATGATCGCGAGCTCGAACCGGTCGACCTCTCTGCCACGCTCACACAGGAAGTCGCGAAAATCCGCGAAAACCACCCCGAGGTAACGCTCGAAACCGAGATTGCCGACGACCTCACCGTCACCGCCGACAGCCTGCTCGCGCAGCTGTTTGGAAACCTACTGAGCAACGCGGTGTTTCACAACGATCCCGAGTCGCTGACGATTTGGGTGACCGCAACAACGGACGAGGAGATGACAGAGGTCGTCGTCAGCGATTCGGGAACCGGAATCGACCCCGAGTTCCGCGAGCGCTGTTTCAAACTGGGTGAACAGAGCCCGGACAGTAACGGCGACGGAATCGGCCTCTATCTCGTGTCGCGGCTGGCAAAGATTTACAACGGCTCGGTCGACCTCGATGAGTCGGACGCGGGTGGCGCTCGGTTTACGGTCACGATTCCACGCGCCTCCTGAGGACGAGATTTGCCGTCACGATTCCGCGTGCTTGCCGAGGACGAATGTGTCGCGTGTGCGGTGGGTGGCAAGCGGCGAGATCAACGAACAAAACCGGCGACAATCGACCAGCGGTGTCGATGACGACGCGCCCGTTGCTGCTCAGGCGTACGCCGAAAATTCGCGACCGAACACGACGAAGTAGCCGGTGCCAAGAAGGCCGATGACGGTTGCACTGGCAAACGCCAGCGTGGGACTCCCGGCGAACAACGCGCCGGGGGCAAATGGGTTTGGGACGCCGCCGTAAATCGCGCCACCGAGTGCCGCACTCGGAATGACGATGAGATTCCGCAGGAGGTAGTACGCCCCCGTCACCCGGCCGCCGGCGTCGGCCTCGGCGGGGCCGACGATGAGCGCTTTATGAGCGGGCAATCCGGCAAACCGAATGCCCGAAAACGCAAACAGCAGCACCAACACGGCGGCGCTTGGCGGAGCCGAAATCAGGAGTATCGGAAACACCGCGTAGACGAGAAAGCCGGTGGCGACGACGGGTTTAAGCCCGACGCGTTCGGCGGCCGCGGCCGAGGGGGCCATCACTAGCAGCGCGATCAGCATTTCAATGCCGAGAAGCAATCCAAAGAACGTCGCCGGAGCGAGATCAACCGCACCGACCGCCGGGAGCGACACCGACAGCCCAACATTCAGAAACTGCGTGACGACGATAATGAAAAACACGTAGACCATCCCGTTAGCGAACCGAACGAGCGTGTCGGCGACGAGCAACGGTCGAAGCGTCGGCGGGAGGTTTCGGAGGTCATCTCGGAGTTGGGCGAATCCGCCAAACGAGTCACCGAACGAGTCATCGCTCGCGTCGTACATTACGTGCTGGATGACCGTGGCAGCGATCCCAAAAACGACCGCAACGCCGAGGACGTACCGAAAGCTGACCGCGAACGACGGATGCAACGTGAGCAGGCCGGCTGCAAGCACCGGCCCGAGGAGAAACGCACTCCGTCGGAAGGTTTCGGTGCTCGCAAAGCCACGGGCGAGCCGGTCGGGCGAGACGCTCTGTTTGACGATGGCGTACGTTGCGCCGAGGCCAAACGATTTCCACGCCTGTGCGAGAACCAGACCGACGAACACCCAGAGCCACGGCTCGATGGCGATTCCCGCGATTTCGACGGTTCCGAACGATGGGGCAATAACCCACAACAGGAATCCGGCGGTCGAGGCCAGCCCAAACACGGTCAGGGCGTACCGCGAGCCGATTCGGTCGGACACAATGCCGCCGGGGTACGGATAGACGGCGCTGATGACGTTACCGAACGAGCCGAAAACGCCGATCACGAAGGCGCTCGCGCCGAGCACCGAGAGGTACTCGGGGAGAAACCGGGTCGTCATCTGAAAGCCGAGACTGAAGGCGAACAACGCGACAGAGAGCACGAACACGTCGCCACGGAGCGCGAAAAACTGTTTGTAGCCGTCAAGCGGATCCGGCGTCTCGCTGCCTGGATCGGCCATACCATGGGTACCAACGGCGGTGAGAAAAGAGTGCTGCCGGCGGCAGTCGGCTCCGACGGCGACAGGGTCGGCACGTGCGCCGGCACCGAGGACGGCGAAAGAACCCACATCGCGGTCGGGTTCGCGCAGAGAGAACGTGTATCGGCCACTACGCGGGCGTGCTCGAACCGGCGACCGAACCGCTAAAGAACGGGGCGGTCATGGGTTCGACAATGACGATTACGTTCGGCTCGGCCGCAGCCGACCCCGGCGAGATCGCTGTCGGTCGACTCACCGTCGGTGAAACCCGTGATGGCAGCCCGGTCGGTCTGCCGGTCGCCGTCATCAACGGAGCGGCCGATGGCAAGCGACTCTACATACAGGCGGTCAGCGACGGCAACGAACTCAACGGGCTTGGCGTCATCCGTCGGGTGGTTCCCCAACTCGATCCTGCCGAGATTTCGGGCTCGATTCTCATCACCGGCATTGTCAACTACTACGGCTTTCAGGTCGCAGAACACCGCAATCCGATCGACGACCGCAAACTCAACCGGACGTTTCCGGGTGACGACGACGGAACGACGAGCGAGCGGATCGCCGCGGGCGTCTACGAGAAGGCCCAAACCGCGGACCTGATTTTGGATCTGCATCAGGGCTCGGCCAGCCGGATGATCAACGAGGTTCGCGTTCGCTGTGGTCGCCGTCACAGCCTTCACAGCGAGTGTCTCCGGCTGGCAAAGGTGTTCGGCTGTGGCTACGTTCTCGACCAGAAAGGCCCCGAAGGGCAACTCGCTCGCGTCGCGCCAGACGATGGGATCCCGACGATCGATCCGGAACTGGGCGGTGCGGTCGGCTTCGACGAAAACAGTATTCAAAAGGGTGTCGAGGGCGTGTTCAACGTGTTGGGAAGCTACGGTTTTCTCGAGGCGGAAGTCACGCTGGGTCGCCAGACTCGCGCCAAGCGGTTCGACCAGTACGGCTCGCCGGCCGGCGGTCTCGTCGACTACCAAACCGAACTCGGAAAACGCGTCACCAACGGCGACACGCTCTTCGAGATAACCGACGCGTTCGGCACCGTCAAAGCCAGCGTGACCGCCGACAACAGCGGCATTTTCTGGCGCTCGCGACGACTCCCACAGGTAGCCGCCGGCGAGTACGTCTGTTCTGTCGGCACCAACGTCGACAGCTACTGAGTAATCGAGGCGGTCATGCTACCGCTCGCGATGGCTCGGTGCGTCGAATCCACCGCGAACCAACGGTTTGGCGATGTGTCGCCGCGCACTGGGTGGCACCTCATACCACCCGATTTCGAGTGCGCGCTCGACCTGGCGAGGGACTTTGTCTTTCCCAACGGTCGAACAGTCACGACACCGGTAGCCCTGGTCGCGACCGGCGGATTTCATGCGGCGACCACAGTCGGGGCAGGTCGGCGTGACCCGCTCGGTTCGGACGAGCGAGCGTACCGCGAACTTTTCGAGTTTGATCGTACCGTCGGTGTGCTCGCCACAGACGGTGAGGCGGTCGCCGACACGAAACGCCCGAACATGATCGCGAAACCGCTTTGTCGGCTCGAAGGCGACACAGGCGACCGCCGCCGCCGTTTCGGGGTTCTCCAGCGTAAAAAACACGTGCCCGCCGCGCCGTGTTTCGGGGGGTTCGCTGACAACACCGTCGACTCGGTAACTCCGCCCCTCACGAAGCGCACCAATTCGGCCCGCGGTGAGATGGTGATCGGTTCCCTGGTTCGTGAGAAACGTCGCCGAGCAGTCGACCGGTTCTGTCGTGTCGGCCGCGGCGATGTCGGCGGCGACCCGCTCGACAGCCGCCGAGTCGTCGCCACGAATCCCGAACAGAATCGGCCCCGGTGCGTTGGGAACACAGACCGTCTCGCCCGCACCACGGTCGACCGTATCCCAGACGGTTGGATACGCTGATGCGGCGGCATCAAAAACGGCCGTCTCGTCGACGGCACGCGGTGTCCCACACCGGTCGAACTCGCGGTAGGCGATGTGTTCGGTGGTCCACTCATCGAACGCGTGCCACGCGCCGACCGCGGCCAGCGCGCCGATTCTTCCTCTTCCGCGAACCGCACAGCCCTCGCCAGCCCAGCCGCGATGGCTGTAGCCGGCGTCGTCGGCGAGCCCAATCGCGGTCGAGAGATCGAGTTGCTCGCGCAGTGCGCGGCGGGCAAAGTCCGAAACAGCGTCGGGAATGGCCGTTGGATCGCCCGGTGCGACGACGAAACCGGGGCTCGTTCGTGCGTCAGTACCGATCGCCAGCGTGTCGATTTCCTCGCAGGCAAACTCGACTGCCTCGGCCGCGGGCAGGTCGGTGTGGAGCGCGAGTGCGGCGTTGCCACGGGTTTTGTGTGCAACTGCGGGGTTGAGTCGAATCAGCAGGCGGCGGTCGACGCGGCCGTCTGCGGCCTCGATCCGGGCGGCAAGCCGGCTGGCGAGGTAGGTCGTGCACATGCCCTCGCTTCGAGAGTCCGTGTCGTCGAGGCCGATAACGGTCATCGACGGCGATACACGTGCAGCGCGAAAACCAGTTTCGGCTCACTCGCCGCGGTCTCGTTCTTCGACTCACTCGCCGCGGTCTCGCTTATGTATTGAACGAGTGATCTCGTGAGTTTCGACCGTGGGAAAATCGGTCACACTGGCGTCGACGGCTGGTGAACCGCACTCGGCCGCTTGCTCGGCGCTCGCTGTGTCCTCGCCCGCCCCGTTGTCGACCATGTTCGGAGGTGAGCCGAAGCCATGGTGAATATTCCGACCATTGGTCGTCGTCAGCCAACGAATCCGGTGACACCGCAGCGGTGGTCGCCGTCGTCGACGCAACACATATACGTCTCAAATCACGTATCTTCCGGTATGTCACGCACAGCACTGGTCGGGAATATCACCGCGATGCTGGAGGATGCGAACTTCCTCGTCAGCGACCGGTGTTCTGTTCGACCGAAGAGTTTCGACCTTGCGGCGCGCCGCGGGGACGATCTCGTGCTGTTGAAAATCCTCGGCAACATCGATGCGCTCACCCGCGAAACCGGGGCCGAACTCCGCCGACTCGGCGACTACCTCTCGGCGACGCCGATGGTGATTGGCCTCCGCACGCGCAACCAGGAACTCGAACCCGGAGTCGTCTACTTCCGTCACGGCGTGCCGGTGATCAACCCGGACACCGCCTACGACCTCTTCATCGAGGAGGTGCCGCCGCTGATCTACGCGGCGCCCGGTGGGCTGTACGTCAGCATCGACGGCGACCTGTTGGCCGACGAGCGCGAGGAACGCGGCTGGAGCCTTGGCCAACTGGCGAACGAACTCGGCGTCTCGCGGCGGACAGTCTCGAAGTACGAGGACGGCATGAACGCCTCCATCGAGGTCGCCATCCAACTCGAATCGCTGTTCGACCGGCCGTTTTCGAATCCCGTTTCCGTGCTCGACGGGGCCGACGAGGTTCGCGATGCCGACCCGCTGCCCGATGCGCCCACGGTCAACCCCGACGACGCACACGTGTTGGCGATTCTCACGGAGGCCGGCTTCGACGTCCACCCGACCAACCGGTCGCCGTTCAAGGCGGTCAGCACCGATAGCGACCGCTCGGAACAGACCGTGTTGACGGGGCACTCGTCGTTTACCCGGAGCGCAGAAAAGCGCGCAAAACTCATGAGTTCGATCGGCCGGGTGACGAAGGCGCGGTCGGTGTACTTCACGACCGACGAGACGAAAACCGACAGCGTCGACGACACCGCAATCGTCTCGTGTGAGGAGCTCGCCGCGATCGACGACCCTGACGCGATTCGGGAGTTGCTCCGCGAGCGGGCGGTTCGGCCCGACGAGTAGGTCGATGAGGGTCGTACAACCGAGCGAGTGGATCTACAAAAAACGAGCGCTGGAACCGGTTACTGCGCGTAGTTTGCTTCGAGATGCGCAACAATATCGTCGCTCTCTGGCATGCCGTCGATGCCGTGTTCTTCGTCAATGAGTACCGGCACACCGAACTGACCGCTGACTTCTTTGACTTCGCTGCGCTCGCTTCGGGAGCCGGGCACGTTGCGTGATTCGTATTCGAGGCCGAGTTCCTCGAGTTTGTTGACGACTTTCGCACAGTACGGACAGCCGGGCAGTTCATAAAGGATGAGATTTGCCATCACCCTTTCTAAGCGTTCCACTCAAATGAACCCCATGGTGCTGTGCGTTCGTGTCGCAACGGTGAACGGCTCAGCGCTCACGCCCTCGCCGATCGTGTTCGACGGATGAACACATCCGACCGTTTCCGACCGATGAACACATGTCGGTGTCGTGCGTATAAACACATATTATCCAACCAAACATGCTTGTACAGTATGGTATAATCAAACGGAAACACATAACCCATAAAACCGGATTCTACTCATCAGTATGAGAGACCCGGCGGCGAGAGCGCTATCCGGAGAGTTGGCCGCAATGACGTTCAAACGAACTCGACAACTGACGTGTATTGGCTCTGTCGAACCGACTAATCCACCCCACCGGCTCACATGAGCAAGAAACCATTACTCGAACTGGACGGAATCACGAAGCGGTTTGGTGACGTCGTCGCCAACGACGACATTTCCTTTTCGGTCGACAAAGGGGAGGTGCATGCACTGCTCGGCGAAAACGGGGCCGGAAAAAGCACGCTGATGAACATCCTGTACGGCCTCTACACTCCAACCGAAGGCACGATTCGGCTCAACGGCGAGTCACAAGCGTTTCGCTCACCAAAGGATGCAATCACCGCGGGAATCGGGATGGTTCATCAGCATTTCAAGCTGATTCCCCGAATGACAGTGCTCGAAAACGTCGTGTTGGGCGAGCGTGAGACGGCAAACGCGACAACGGGGGTTGTCGGGAAACTCGCTAAACTGTTTGGTCGTGAGCGCGACGAACCACGCGTGCGGCTGAACGAACTCGCCGACCAGTACGGGCTCGAAGTCGACCCCGACGCCAAGGTGTGGGAACTCGACGTGGGCGAACAACAGCGCGTCGAGATTCTCAAAACACTGTACAAGGACATCGACCTCCTCATTCTCGACGAACCAACGGCGGTGTTGACACCGGACGAATCCGAACAGCTTTTTGAGACGATCAGAACGCTCGTTGACGAAGGGCTCACGGTGATTTTTATCTCGCACAAACTCTGGGAAATCGAGCAGTTGGCCGACCGGGTGACGGTGCTTCGAGACGGCAAGCGAATCGATACGGTCGATGTCGATTCGGTCGCACGGGGCGAACTCGCCGAACTGATGGTCGGTCGTGAGGTGTTGTTCGATGTCGACAAAAAACAGGTCTCTGCGGGCGACGCCGTTCTCGAAGCCACGAATCTCCACGCAAACGACGACCGTGGGCTTGCTGCACTGACGGATGTCGATATCACCGTTGCCGAACAGGAGGTCGTCGGTATTGCCGGCGTGAGCGGCAACGGCCAGCGCGAACTGGCTGAGTGTCTGATCGGCTACCGACCGCTCACCGACGGAAGTGTTGTCGTCGACGGGACGGATCTGACTGGGTCGCCACCGAAGCGCATTATCGACTCTGGGGTGTCGTTCATTCCCGAAGATCGCTACGCACACGGCTGTGCCGCCGAGCTGAGCATAATGCACAACAGCGCAACGAAGGTGTACCGCAACGGCGAACTCAAAAACAGCCGGCTGTTTTTGGATTATCCCGGAATGGCCGACTACGCCGAAGAGATCGTCGACGGCTTCGACGTTCGTGGGGTGACGAATGTGACACAGACGCCCGCGGGCACGCTGTCGGGCGGCAATCTGCAAAAACTCATTTTGGGTCGCGAAATGAGTCGGTCGCCCACACTGCTCATCGCCAATCAGCCAACCCGCGGTGTCGACGTCGGCGCAATCGAACACATTCGCGAGCGGATGCTCGAACAGCAGCGGGCGGGCACCGGGGTCGTTCTCATCTCCGAAGATCTCGACGAACTGCTCGATCTCAGCGACCGCATTCTCGTGTTGTACGACGGCCAGGTCGTCCACGAGACGACGCCTGCGGAGACCAACAAATGGGAACTCGGTATCTACATGTCGACGGGCTCGGCTCCGGTTGAGGGCGACCGCACGCCTGCACAAGAGGCACAATGAGTCGGTCAGTCACCATCGAACGTCGAACTGAGGTGCCGACGTGGCTTGCGTACGGTGCGCCGGTGTTTACGATTCTTGCGGCACTGCTCGTCGCGACGATTCCGCTGCTATGGCTGAATATCAATCCGGTTTCGGTGTACTGGGAACTCTTTATCAGCCAGCCGACTTCGCTCACCGGACTCGGTGACGTGTTGATGACCGCGTTGCCGCTGTTCTTTGCGGGGTTGGCGGTCTACATTCCGCTGAAAGCCGGTCTCTGGAACATCGGTGCCGAAGGCCAACTGTTCGTCGGTGCCGTGTTTGGCTCGGTTATCGCGCTACACGTTGACCTCCCAGCAGTGCTATTGCTCCCGCTGATGATTGGTGTCGCCGGCGTTGCGGGTGCCGTCTATGGCGCGATTCCGGGCTATTTGCGGGCCGAACACGATGTCAACGAAATTATTTCATCGCTCATGCTGACGTTTACCGCGGTGACATTCACGGGGTATTTGCTTCGAGGGCCGCTGCAGGGATCGAGCGGGCAGTCAGCGACCGACCGGTTTCCCGACGCTGCACAGCTGCCGTCGGTTCTGGTTCCCCGACTTCACGTTGGGATCTTTCTCATCGTGGTCGCGGCGGTCGTGGCTGCACTCATTTTGAACCGAACCAGACTGGGCTATGAAATTACGTTCATCGGTGCGAATCCGACCGCAGCCGTTCAGTCGGGCATTAGCAAGTACAAAGTCTACGTCATTGTGTTCGTCCTGGGTGGCTTTCTGGCCGGTATCGCTGGAATCGTCGAAGTCTCCGGTGTCCACGGCCGATTCTTCGAGGAGTTCTCGCCAGGGTACGGCTTTACCGCGGTCGCCGTGGCGCTCTTGGGCCGTAACGGCGTTGGCCGCGTGTTGGCTGCGGCGCTGTTTTTTGGAATTCTCACCGCCGGTGGCACGACGATTGCGGTCACACAGAACGTACCGAGCGCGCTGATCGACGTGATTGTCGCGCTGACAATTTTGTTCTTGCTGACCGCCGAGTTCGTCAAAGAACACCGCATCGAGTTCGGCAGGGTTGATGCTGACGCCGGCGTTACACCGGAGGGGTCGTCATGAGTCTGTTTGCGGCCACGCTCGAATCGACGGTCAGGCTTGCAACCCCGTTGTTGTTGGCGGCGATGGGAGAGATTATCGCCGAGCGGAGTGGCGTGTTGAATCTCGGTGTCGAGGGAATGATGCTTGCGGGTGCACTCGGCGGCTTTGCGGCCGCTATCATCACCGGAAGTATTTGGGTCGGTTTCGCGGTTGGAATCCTTGCCGGCGTCCTGCTGGCGTTGCTTCACGCCGTCCTGTGTATCTCACTGAAAGCCGATCAGGTGATAAGCGGAATCATGCTGACACTGCTTGGTATCGGGCTGACGACCTACTTCGGCCGAGG
The DNA here is from genome assembly GCA_964457485.1 of uncultured Haloferacaceae archaeon. Classification (GTDB taxonomy): domain Archaea; phylum Halobacteriota; class Halobacteria; order Halobacteriales; family Haloferacaceae; genus PL-Br10-E2g29. The sequence continues at coordinate 24,420 of CAYWFO010000006.1, forward strand.
CTATGTCGGCCAGAGCATCGACGGCTTCCAGCGAATCGCGATTCCGGGACTGGTCGAGATTCCGGTTCTCGGAACGGCGTTTTTCTCGATTACCGCCCTCGACTACCTCTCGTTGCTTCTCGTGCCAGTGGTGTGGTACTTCCTGTTTCGGACGAACATCGGTGCCGAAATCACCGCAGTCGGCGAGGATCCAGAAACCGCAGACACCGCCGGCATTCCGGTGTTTAAAATCCAGTACGCCTGTGTGCTGCTCGGCGGCGCGCTGGCCGGGGCGGCCGGCGCGCAGTTGTCGCTGGCGTTTACCAACTTCTGGGGTGTCGAGATGGTCGCCGGACGTGGCTGGATTGCCGTGGCGCTCGTCATTTTCGCACAGTGGCGGATTATTCCGCTGTTGGGTGGCGCGTACTTCTTTGCGGCAATCGACGCCCTGTCGTTCCGGTCAGGATCGGTTCGTGAGGTCGTCGTTGATGCGGTCGGAGTGTCGGCGCTCGAAACAACGTTCGCGTTTCTACTCAATCCCCAGGTGATGAACACCTATCCCTACATTCTCACAATCGCCGTTCTCTGGTACGTCATGCGGCAGGGGAACCTCAACGAACTTGGCGCGCCATCCGCGTTGTTGAAAGCGTACAGTCGAGAACAGGATTGAGAAGGAACTCTACAGGAATGTAGCCAGCAACACCCGAGGTCGGCAGGAATACATAGTATAAGGTAGAATATAAGGACTTCTGCAGCGTATGAATAGCGCCTTTTATTACGTAGAGTTTGTAGTGTATGGTTGGATGCCTAACTCAGTAGACAATGTGGATATAGACGCAGTATCGAGACGACAGCTACTTGGTTCGGCTGGCGCGGTTGGCCTCGGTGCGGCCGCCGGCTGCCTTGGCAACGGCGACGACGAAGAGGCGGGCGGCCCGGCGGCCGCCGGTGTCTCTGCGGCATGGATCTACTTCGCCGAAGCCGACGACGCCGGCTGGACCTCCTCGCACGACTCGGGGCGACAGGCGACTGTCGAACAGACCGAGGATTTCGCGAGCGACTTCACCGAGAGCGTTGCGGCCGGCAACGTCGAGCAAACCGCAAGCCAGTACGCCGAAGCCGGTTACGATGTCGTGTTCGCGCTCAGTTCGGGATTTACCGATCCGATGGCTTCGGCCTCCGAACAGTACCCCGATACCGCCTTCGAAGTCGCCGCCGGACTCGAAACGGGCGATAACTACGGTGCGTTTTACGAGAAACTGTATCACGCGCGATATCTCGTCGGCTACGCCGCTGGACTGGTCACCGAAAACGATAGCATCGGCTACGTCGCGGCAAACCCCGTTGCGACGGTGTACCACGATATCAACGCGTTCGCGTTGGGTGTCGCGGACGCAAACGAGGATGCGACCGTCTACGTCCGATGGACCAACGACTGGTACGACCCGGCCACCGAGGGTGAAAACGCCGAGGCACTCATCAGCGACGAAGATGTCGACGTGATGGCACAGCACCAAGACTCGCCATCGGCACTGCAGACGGCCGCCGACAACGACATCTGGGCGACGGGCTATGCCGAATCGGCCGCGAGCTTTGCGGGCGACAACTATCTCATGACGCCCGTATTCAACTGGGAGGTCGTCTATATGCAGATTATCGAAGCGGCCCGCGAAGGAACGTGGGAAGCCGGTATTACGCTCCCCGGAATCAGTGACGAAGCGGTGGATGTCAGCGACCCCGGCCCGGCGGTGCCCGACGATGTCGTCGACGAGGTCATGGACGTCAAAGACGATATGGTCGAGGGCGATGCAGACCAGATTGTCTGGGGTGGAACCGACTACGAGGACTGGAGCGAAGCAGAATTGATGTTCGAGGCCGACTCGTTCATCGTGGACAACATCGAAGGCGACGAGATATAGCCCGCTGCGCACTGTTGGCCACGAGATTCGCGCCGCACAAATGCGTCTTAATGGATGTGAACTGATCCGTCTTCGACCGAAATGTCGGCAAGACTCGTTACTTCATAGTCCGTGTCGTCCATGGCAGACGCGCCGATTTTTCGTATCACCACGACGATATCGACGATGTCGGCCCCGATTGTATCCAACGCGTCGCAAATGGCTGCCAAGGTTCCGCCGGTCGAAAGCAGGTCGTCAACGATGAGCAGTCGGTCGCCCGCTTCGATATCGTTGATGTACATCTCCGATTCGGAGTAGCCCGTTGTTTTGTGCAGCGGAACCTCGTTTGGCAGACCGTACGATCGTTTACGAATCACGACAAGGGGAGTGTCGGTCTGCAGCGAAAGTGCCGTTGCGAGGTGAATCCCCATTGCCTCGGGAGCAACGATTTTGTCGACCGCGAGATCAACCGCGCGGATGAGTTCGAGAACGACATCGCGTAAGAGTGCCGGCTCGAGCATCGGAACGCCATTGCTGATCGGATGGACAACGTACGAGTAGCCATCTTTGTCGATAATCGGTGCCTCGTGAAGCGACTCGTGGAGACGGTTCATACGATTCATTCAGCCAATCAGATGAAAAGCGTCGTGATTTGCGTACTCGTCTCGCACTATTTGGGTCGCCTTAGGCGGGGAGAAACCGCTGAGCGACGGCCACACTCTATTCGAACGTCGACAGCGAGCCGACCGGCGCCTCAGTCGCCGCACGCGCTCGCGCCATTCCTTCGTTGCCAACGGCGATCAGTGCAAACACACCGGCCACATCGGTATCGGCCTGCTCGGCGATATCGACCAGAAGTTCTTGGGTTTCACCCGACCGAATCAGGTCGTCGACGATGAGCACCGACTGGCCCGCTGAGAGCGCACTGGCCGGCAAGTAGTACGTGAGCTCGATTCCCGAGGCGAGTCGCTGGCGCGATTCAATGAACTCCTCGACGGCGGTTTCTTTGGATTGTTTGGCGTACGCCAGCGTCGCGTCGAAGTACGACGCCATTGCCGCGCCGATCGTGATGCCGTCGGTGGCGGCGGTCAGTACCACATCAGGTTGCGAAAAGTCAATGCTGTTGGCGGCAACGGGTGCAACGAGGTCGAGAAACGACTGATCGAAGACAACCGCCGAATTGTCCACGTATCCCTCCGAGTCGAATCGCACGCGCGCGCGCAGTTCGTCGGCGAGTGCCTCACGACCGACGCCCTCGACGACCTCACGAGCGCGGTCGACTCCCGGCAACACGTGACCGTTGACGTACCGGTTGAGATCACCGGCCGGCAAGGCGGTCGCGGTCGCTAGCTCATCGTAGGTTCGCGTCTGTTTGAGCATCCGCAGGACGGCGACCGCCTGTAGTTGGAGGGTGGCTTTCTCTGCACGGTTCATACAAAATATCCGTTCTTGTACAAGTATGAATATACCGATACGCTAGAATTCATAAATACGCACGTTAGTGAACACCACATTTCCTTTAGAGTACCATTGGAGCGGTTAAAGGAAACAAATTTTTGTAAAATACAAAAAAGGGTTTTGTAGATACTAATGTTTAAGTGGATGGCGATATAATATAGATTCGTCATGAGTACCCAGAAAACCGTCCGACGCCAGTTCGGTAGCATCGAGGAATCCGAGGCCCTTCGCCTCGACGAGGAGAAGGCCGAGCAGATCGTCGAGGCGCTCAACACGGATCTCGCCAACGCTTACGTGCTGTATCATCAGCTCCACAAACACCACTGGAACGTCGAGGGTGCGGAGTTCCTCGACATTCACGTCTTTTTGCAGGAGGCTTACGAGAACCTCGAGGCCGGCGCAGATATGATCGCCGAGCGCGCTCAGGCAATCGGTGGTGTGCCGATCGCGGGCCCCGCCAATCAAGAAGAGCGCGCAACAATCGAGTTCGAGGGTGAGGATGTGTACGACATCCGAACCTCGCTGGAAAACGATATGGAGGCCTACGGCGAAATCATCGAAGGTATGCGCGAGCACATCCAACTGGCGGCCAACCTCGGCGATCCAACGACCGAGCACCTGCTCAAAGAAGTCCTCACCGATGTCGAAGAGGACGCCCATCATATCGAACACTACCTCGAAGACGATACGCTCGTCCTCGAATCGGCGACGAACTAACTCGCTGAGGAACTGAACCGAACGGTCGCGGCAGAACAGAATCGGACGACCCTCTCATCCGGGGCTGGGGGAACCGGTCGGAAAACTGTATTTTTTGTCGTTGGAACGCTCGCGAACTCGCTCATCACGACGACAAACAGCAGGTTGCGATTGACATCCTCCTCCGCGTA
>CAYWFO010000007.1:0-27617 GCA_964457485.1 uncultured Haloferacaceae archaeon
GGGTCGGCCGTCGGCAGCAAGTTTGGCGGTACTGGCTCTCTTGTGGCTGTTTCAGTGGTGAACCGTCTGTCCGGACGGTCGGTCGGCACCAGCAATCACGGACAGCAGGTCACGCTGAACCCCGGTCAGTTCGAATAGCTGTGTCATACGCAACACCCTCTCGCAGGGAGACACATTGGCAGACAGGCCCAACCGGATGATGGTAGACAGGCCTAACCGGATGGTACTTCCTCGGAGGAACGTCCGACTGCCCGTTCTTCGGGTCACACACGGCTTCACTCTGGATTCAAGTAGATGTAGATCATTCATTTACTATGAACCGAGTAGCACCACATATTCAGCCACCACCGCTTGACGAGCGTCGTCCTCGACTGGAGGCGTATCTCGACCGCGAGCAACTCGATGCGGTCTGGTTCGCCCGCCCGAACGGGTTTGCGTGGCTCACGGGGGGGAGTAACGCCGTCGATCGCCACGCACCCATCGGCATCGCGGCGGCTGGCTACGACCGTGAGGCGGGGTTTCGGGTCGTCACCGATTCCATCGAGGCCGACCGGCTTCGCACTGAAGAACTGCCCGACCGGTTCACTGTCGAGGCCGACCCGTGGCACGAGCAATCGCTGGCCGCGGCGGTCGCCGAGCGGTCGCCGTCGGCCGTCGCCGCCGACTTTGACGTTCCCGGCGCGGTTTCATGCGACCCCGCCCGACTCCGCCAGCCACTGGGCGAGCAAGACATTGAGCGCTACCGCAGGCTTGGCCGCGAGGTCGCTGCGGCGGTCGAGTCGGTCTGTCGGTCGCTGTCGCCAACCGACACCGAACGAGCCGTTGCTGCCGATGTGCGACAGGCACTCGAATCGCGGGCGATTACGACGCCAGTCGTTCTCGTTGGCGGCGGCGAACGCGCCGAACAGTATCGACACTTCACGCCGAAAACAGCGGCACTTGGCGCGTACGCCGTTGTCTCGGTCACCGCCGAACGCGGCGGCCTTCACGCCAGTGCGACCCGATCGGTCGCCTTCGACGCCCCCGATTGGCTTGCCGAACGCCACCGTGCGGCCGCGACCGTCGAGGCCAGCGCGCTGGCGGCGACCCAGCGGGTCGGCACCGAAGGCGGAACCGCGGCCGACGTGTTCCGAGCGATCCAGGCGGCCTACGATGCGGTCGGCTGGGCCGACGAGTGGATCGCCCATCACCAGGGGGGTGCGGCGGGCTTTGCGGGCCGCGAGTGGATCGCCACACCGACACATTCGGCGCGCGTTTCGCTGCCGATGGGATACGCGTGGAACCCCACGGTCCAGGGAACGAAAAGCGAGGGCACCGTGTGTGTCACCGCCGACCGAATCGAGCCGCTGACGACGACCGGTGACTGGCCGACTGTTTCGGTCACTGCTGTCGACGACGGCCGAACGTTCGACCTGCCGGACGTTCTGTCTCGGTGAGCGGGCCGATTGTCTCCGGCTGACTGCGTGCCGAAACTGTTTTTCAACTGGTGAGTCTTGGCTCCGATATGTCTTGGTACGCAATCGACAGCGCCGACGATGCGTTCGACTCGACACGGTCGTTTCTGTCGGCGTGTTCGCTCCGCGGCTGGCTTACTCTCGGCTTCATCGCCATCTTCGTCGGTGTCGGCGGTGGCTCTGGAACCGGGCTGTTGAACATCGGTTCGTCGTTTTCGTCGGGTCAGCCCCCCGGCGAGATGGCCGGCGAGGGGTTCGGCGAACCGGCTCCCGATCCAGCGTCCGAACTCGCCGCGTTGACGACGATGCCCGAACTGGGAATCATCGTTGCGATAGCCGGCGGCCTTCTGCTTTTGTGGCTGGTGGTTTCGTTGTTGACCGAAACGTTACGGTTTGTTTTTTATGAGGCGCTTCACACCGGTTCGGTCGCGCTGCTCGAACCGGCTCAGCGACGGTTTTCGCAGGCGCTCGGATTGTTTGGATTCAAACTCGCCGTCAATCTTGTCGCCGCGGTGCCGGTCGTCGCGGTGGCGCTGGCGCTCTGGTTCAGTGATTCGCTCCTGTTTGGCTCGGAGTTCTCGATTCTCGCTGGCGTGATTCTTGTCGTGATTTTCGGTGGCTTGCTCGCGCTCGGCTACGCGTTCGTCATGCGGGTTACCGACGAGTTCGTCGTCCCGACGATGGTCGTCACCGATAGGGGTGTCCTCGACGGCTGGCGGCGTTTTTGGCCCGTTCTCCGGGGACAACTCTCGCAGTTCGCCGTCTATCTCGTTGCGCACTTTTTGTTGTTGTTGGCGATCGGAATCGGTCAGTCGATCGTCGCGCTCGTTATTTACGGGGCGGTTCTTGCGGTTGCCGCACTCGTCGGCCTCGTCGTCATTTTCGGCGTGTTTGGTGGCTTCGGCGCGGTCGCGGGATCGACGGTCGGAATCGTCGCGCTCGTGTTGTTGGGTGTCATCGCCCTGGTGGCCGGGTTTGTTCTCATGCTTCCCGTGCAGGTGGCCGTGTTGACCTACGTGACGAGCTACGAGGTGTCGGTTCTCGGTGCGGCTGACGAGGAACTGCAGTTGCTTCCCGAGAGTGACTCCCAGCCCTCGTCGACGGATGCGATCGTCAGTTGATCACGGTGCAATCGAACCGGAGTGTTCGCCCGCCTCGGTTCACACTACCAGCCGTCTCACGCTCGCGACCAGCGGGAATCCCCGAGCCAAGGATTTATACGGGGCTCTCTGAACGGTATATGTACCATCCCGGTGGTTTCGCCGGTTCGGAACATCATGACTCGGCTCACCCTCTTTGATGACGACGCGGCTGTGAGCCCCGTTGTTGGCGTTATTTTGATGATCGGCATTACGATCGCGCTCGTCGCGCTCATCAGTCCGTTCGTCTTCGAGGTGAGCGACGAGTTTTCGAGTGCGCCGCCACGGACGAGTTTTGAGTTCACCTACACGAGCGACAACGCAGTGACGATCACCCATACCGGGGGCAACGCCGTTGACGGCGACCGAATCCGCATCGCGGGTCTCGAAGACGAGACGATCGACTTCAGCGGACAAACGTACCGACAGGGCGACCGTCTCGTGACGCGCGAGCCGACTGATGACGAGGCAACTCGGGTTCGGGTTGTCTGGACGAATCCCTCCGGGGGTTCGTCGAGCGTGATCGGCTCGTCGATTATTCCGCGTCGGTAAGAGTACGCCTCGTCGATTATTCCGCGTCGGTACGATTACGACTTATCATCAGTTACCGCTCTCGCGCTGACGACGTGGCCATACATCGTCCAGCCGTCTTCGTCTGCGGCTTTCCGGCCGACGAGAATTTGTTCGTTGTCCTCGCTCGAAATAAGACGGTACTCGAACTCGTCGTCAGTGCGGTGACCCTCGGCGCGAAACTCCTGCTGGAAGAACTCGGTCCACGCCATGTGAAACACCGCCTCGGTTCCATCGTCGAGTTCCAGCCGAACCGGATCGGGAGTGACGTTGTGAATGCGTTTTGCCAGTGGATTGAGATCTGCCATGCTTTCGGGTTGGCAGTCCGCCCACTAAACAGTCGCTGTCGTCGCCCGCGTGGTTCCAACGGGATTAGGGTGCTCGGGACAAAGGGTTCGGTATGAACAATGACGCGCCAGCCGATGACTCGTCCGCCGCGAGCGACGGGCTCGGCGACACCGACCGCTGGATGAACGAGGTTCGCCAGATGCGTGCCGACAAGAACCAGTTTTTCATCGACCACCCGCAGTCACCGATTCCGCCCGAACACCGCGACGACTTCGAGGGATTGGCCTACTTCGACCCCGATCCAGACTACCGCGTTTCGACCCGCGTCCGCGTCTATGGCAATCCCGATCCGATCGACCTGGACGTGACCGCCGGACAGCCGATCCGGTATCTCCGCCCGTTCATTTTCGAGTTTGAGCTTCGTGACGAGCGCATTCAGATGGCCGGCTACCAACAGGAACAACAGGACGACCGGACGATTTTCATTCCGTTCCGCGACAAAACCACGGGACAACAGACCTACGATCGGGGTCGCTACATGGAGATGGAACCCGACCGTGATCTCGAAAACGGCGACGTGGTGACGCTGGATTTCAACCTCGCGTACAACCCGTTTTGCGCCTACAGCGAGACGTTCGCCTGCCCGCTGCCGCCGGAAGAAAACTGGCTCGACGTCGCGGTTCCCGCCGGCGAGCGCGCGCCGCCGGAGCTACTCCAAGGGTGACGTGACGCCGAGTCTCATCACCCGCTGATCCACACGGTGGGTTTAACCTACTGTCGCCCCTTCTACTGTGTACCGATGCTTCAGGAAATACGCCAAGCGAACAGCGACACCCGCGTCCAGTACGTACTGATGATCATCTTCGGCGGGCTCTGTATTCTCGCCGCGTTTTCGCCGTTCGAATACACGCTTCGGATGACCACCGTTGGGACCCTGTTTGGATTCACCGCCGGCATCTGGGTTTCACACCTCGTCCAGGTACTTCGGCGGGCCATCGACGCCAACAGCGCGGTCAACCTACAGGCTGAGTAATATGAGTTCGACAAAGCCGTCCGCTGACAGCACGGAGTCGACCGAGAGCGGGGCGTTTCTCTCCGGAATCGAGTTTCTGACCGGTGAGGATCCGAATCTCGGCTCGTTCCTGTTGACCATCGGCGCGGTCACCTGTGTGTTTATTGCGCTGTTTCAGCTCGGGCCGGTCGAGCCACCGGTCTCACACCTGTTGACTGCCGGTGTCCTCATTATCACCGTCGTGAGTGCCGGGTTCGCCGCGTTGCTCGACTCGCTCGGCTACTTCGATACGACGCCGCCGGAACAGCGCGAGGAGCCCACCGCCACGACTACCACCGAGTACCCGTGGGTTCCATCGACGCCGGTTTCGGCCTCCCTCCCACCGATGCTCAACTTCGATGCGGAACTCCAGGCGTTGTACACCTATTACGACGGCGATCTCCCCCAACAGTTCGACCCATTTATTTCGGAGTACAAGCGGCTCAAAACGAATCCAAGCAGTCGATCGAGTATCGCTAGTGATCTTCGGGCCGACCTCAACCCAATCGGGACGATCCTCGACGAGGAGAGTTCGGCCTACGACCACTACGAACGGATCAGCGAGGGGCTGTTCCGGTATCTCGGCGATACGGCCGATCACTTCACCGCAACCGACCCGGTCTTCTACAACAGCAACGGTGTCGAACACGATGTGGCCGACATCAACGACGAACTGGGGCGGGCCGAGGTCACGATCGACAACGACGGTGAGGCCATCGGCATCGATCTCGAAATCGAGTTCTACGACGGTGATACGTTGCTGTCGAGCCGGAGTTGTCCGGTCGGCACCGTTGCGTCCGGCCAACGAAAGACGGTCGACACCGACGTGTTCATTCCTGCCGCCGCCGACAGGGCGACGACAGTCATTACACTGACTGCCGATAGCTGAACACGGTCTGTCGATCCTGCCGGTCGACACGGTCTAAAGAGAGAGCAGAACGCTCAATACAGTTGCATCCGGAGTAGCGGGCAGTATGGAGATACCGAATCAATCCGGTACCGGCATCATACTGTTCGTTGTCGGCGTATTGCTCTTTGTCCCGAGTCTGATCTGGGAAGAAGGACTAGTAACGAGCGGCACGCTACTCGCTGGTGCGGTGATATTGACTGTTGGCACCTACCTATTCGGCACCAGCGGGAGCGACCGACCGGTCTGATCGCACTGGATCGCTGATTTATAGGCTGAACCGAGCAGCCCAAGGCTGTCCTGGTGGCCGATTATGTCTCCCAATAGAGTGATGGCCGGGGCGGGCTCCGAACTTCCGACACACGCCTCGCTTCGCTCGGCGCGTGTCGACCTCCCGCTCACTTCGTTTGCGGGAGCCGACCGTGTTCTCCGCCAGAGCGGCCGGTTTCACCGACCGCCGATAACGTGGCAGCACTGCCGCCACGCCTATTTTCAACCACGTCTTTCCGGACTCACCACTCACTAACATTCGTAGTTCGTTGGAATGACAAGTGGCCGGGGCGGGCTCCGAACCCGCGATCTCCGCATAACCCAGGTACGAGGCTCGGCAGGCCTCTGTGGGGCGGACGCTTCCAAGGCGGTTACCGCACCGAATCTCAGTAACCCTATGAGTGCGGCGCTATGTCCAGCTAAGCCACCCGGCCTCACCTCTCTGTAACTCGATTGGACTCTTTAACCTTCTCATCTGACCGCGGCGTAGTACGTGGATTGCCGGCGGTCACCTCGCTTGGCAGCCGGTTCTAACGCGGCACGGTTCGCATTCGCGCAACCCGCGGATTTATTGTCGATCGACGGGACTCGCAGACAATGAGCCTGCCTGAGATGCTCACGGAGGCCCTCGGCGACGAGTCGGTGGTTGCGGAGGTATCGCTCGGCGGCGAGGACGTGTTGGTCGTCACGCCAACCCGAACCGTCGTCTACCGTGCCGACGGACTTCTCTCGGACGAATCGACCGCAAGCTACGGACACGAGGTCGAGCGCCTCTCGATGACGACCGGCCGGCGCAAGGCCAAGCTCACCCTCGAGTACGGCCTTGACGGCACAAAAAAACTCGCGGTTCCCGTCAGCCGTGTCGATGCCGTTCTCCATCCAATGATGGCGGGGATCCTCAGCGCCATGGGCGTCACCGAATCCGGCGAAGCGGTACAAAAGACGTTCCGGTTCAGCGATCTCACGCTCGTCATCACGAGCCATCGACTCGTCAAACACATCGGCAGCGCCGTCTGGTCGACCGAGTACGAGGCGTTTGCGTACAGCGACCTCACGAACCTCGATTTCGAGGAGGGAAACGTCGCAACCACGATCGTGCTGACACACGACGGCCGACAGGAACGGCTCAAGGCCCCCAACGACGAGGCACGAGCGGTTCGCGAGGCGCTCACCGAGGCGGTTTGTTCGTTCCACGATGTCGAGAGCCTCGCACAACTTCGCAGTCAGTTTGGCGACGATACGGCCGACGAACCCGCGGATGTCGATCGGTTCGACTTCGGTGCCGGCCCCGATCCACTGAGCGCCGAACCCGCCGCAGCGGCCGACGCCGATGCTGAAACCGACCCACAGACGGCAACGATCAGCACTGAGGCGACCAACGCTGGCGACACCACAGATGCGGATTCCACTGTCGGTGTGGCTGTCGACACCGACACCACGGTCGACACCGTCGCAGGCGCTGACGCTGACGACGTGGACAAGGGGACAAATGAGTCGGCCGGTTCGTCGGCCGCGACCACGAACTCAGCCGGCGTTTCCGGCACTTCCGGCACGGCTTCGGCCGACGCTGACGACGACCATGCTGCACTCGACGCACGGCTCGACGAGCTAACCGACGCGGTCGAACAACAGGAACGCGAACTCGCCAGACAAAGCGAGCTCATCGAAACGCTGATCGAAGAGCTTCGTCGCGGACGCTAACCCGTCTCACCGCTCGCGACCGACGACCTTCCGGATGCACGACGAGCCGAACGGCCCGAGTTCGCCCGCCTCAAACCGGATGAAGTGGCCCGTCGACAGCCCCGCCCCGCACCGACGACATTCGAAGTCGCCCTCGCGGGCAACGATGTCGCTCTCGAAGCGGACGAAACTCCCGCCCGCCGATGTCCGAATCCGCGCGCCGTCGCGGTCGATCAGCCCGCGTTTTTCGGCCGTCTCAAGGATTTCTCGCGTGAGCGAGGGGCTCGTCGTGACGGTTTCGATGCGATCGATCACCGCCGACAACCCGAGTTCGTCATCCTCGAGATGCGCGAGCAGTTCGAGCGCGAGTTCGCGCTTGGCCGCGCGGTTCGACGGCGGCTCGGGATCGGTCGGCGTCGACGCCGCAGGCTCCGTGTTCTCGTCGGATCGCGCCGCACTCGGCGGTTCCTCGTCGCTCACAGCCCTCGATTCTATCCGGTGAATCATAACCGTTCTGTGCGCTTTCGAGCCGATCCCGCTTGTCGGTGTTGCCGGCGACGGGAACACAACACCTATCACCACGGCCCCATCGGTAGCGCGCATGCAGCGTCGGTTTCGGGTTGGCCTCGGCGTGCTAACGCTGGTGGGGGTCGCGTTCGCCGCCTGGCTCGTCTCGCCGAGCGTGTTACTCGCGTGGTTCGAGGCGCTCGCCGAGCGGCCGGGTTTGTTTGTGTTGCTCGTGCTCGCCGCGGCGGTTATCCGGCCGCTGTTCGCGTGGCCGACCTCGCTGCTTGCGATTGCGGTCGGCTACGCGTTCGGGCTGTGGGGAATCCCGTTCGCCCTGCTCGCGCTCACGATTACGAGCGTGCCGCCGTACTACTTTGGCACCCTCAGCGCGGAAACCGGTCGGGTGACGGCCGCCGGTCGGGAACTCATCGCCGAAACCGGTGGCATCCGCGGCGTCGCCGCGTCCCGCCTGTTTCCGCTGCCTTCCGACGTGATTTCGGTCGCTGCGGGCGTTGCCCGCGTTCGACTCGGGCCGTATCTCGTCGGGACGCTGTTCGGCGAACTCCCGTGGGCCGTGTTCGGCGTTCTCATCGGTATCTCGCTGGAGCGGTTGCACCGTGGCTCGATGGCCGGCGTCGTCGATCCGTGGATTCTCGCCGGCATGGCCGCCGTTGCCGTGTTGTTGCTGGCCGGCCCGTGTTACCGGCTGGTCGTTGCCGACGACCCTGCCACGCTGGAGCCGACGGATTCTTCATGAATCGCTCCGCTACGCCGCTGATAACTCAGTCACCCACGCCGTTCGAGAATCCGCTCAATAATTGCGCCCGTCGAGAGCAACTCCTCGCCATCGCGCGGCTCTCTCGGCCCCGCGCGCTCGACCCGGCAGTCGATTCCGCGGGTTTCGAGCGCCGCTCGAATCGCATCGGCGTCGTGGTGTTGGTCGTAGCCGAGAACGATCACGTCGGGCGCGAGTTCCTCGATCGGGACGAAAATATCCTCGGGATGGCCGAGTCGCGCCGCATCGACCGGTTTGAGCGCCGAGACGGTTTCGAGCCGCTGGCGATCGGATAACACCGGCGGGGCCTTGTGGGTGATATTCTGTCGCCGCGCGACGATCACGTGCAGTTCGTCGCCGAACGCTTTGGCCTCGCGGAGATAGTGAACGTGGCCCGGATGCAACAGGTCGAACGTTCCCTGAGCGACCACCCGCGTCGGCTGCGCGGCCGTCGACGTGTCCGTGTTCGCCGCCGGGCCGTCGCTCATAGCCACCCGTCGTTGTTGCGCTCGCGTTCGAGTTCCGCGTCGATGTCGGCCTGCGTGAAATCGAAAAACTGCTCTTCGGGCAGTTCGACATCGAGGACATCGAGCGACCGCGGCTTGCCGCTGCTGTCGAACGCCCGCCAGTCGCTCCAGCCGTACGGCGCGCCGATGATGATGTGGACGTTGCCCTTATGAAACGTCTTCAGATCGGCCTGACTCGGCCGGAGCGCGCCGCTGGGGTGTGAGTGAACCGAGCCGACCGCCCGGATGTCGTTCGGCACCATGTTTGACTGGACTGTCGCGCTCGTCGGATCCGACTCCGTTCCGGGAATAATCAGCACGTCGGTGATCACCTGCCCCCGTTTGTCGAGATCGAACTTGCGGGCGTCCTCGGCGCGGAGAAACCCCATGTACTCGTTGGGGTGGGTTTCCTCGCTGGCTTCGAGTGCGAACTGGAGGGTGTCGCGGGCGATGCCGAGGATCTCGGTCGATCGAAACAACCGCATTGCCATACTTCGGCCGGGCGACCTTCTAAGGGTTCCGAAACCCCACCCGCTGTGACGCGCGCAGATAATAAGCTTAACACGTCGGTTGCTCCTACGTGTGCAGTATGACTGATCATTCCGCCGGGGATTCCGGCGCAGGGGCAGATTCGCGCCCCGTCGTCTACGACCTCGCACCCGACTGCACGCTCTCGGACGTTTCGGTCGGCGAGCACTATCACGCTGTCGTCAACGGCGTCGTCGCCTACGGCGTTTTCGTCGACATCACTGACACCGTTTCGGGACTGCTCCACGAGTCGAACCTCGACCGATCGTACGACGTTGGCGACCGCCTCGTCGTCACGCTCGAATCACGCAAGGAAAACGGCGATCTCGCCTTCGACGTGCCCGACTTCGAGACGTACCGCACGGACGTCGTCGACCACGAACCCGACATCACGCCCATTGCCGATCTCGAAACCGGCTCGTCGGCGACCATCGAGGGCCGGATCGTCCAGATCAAACAGACCGGCGGGCCGACCATCTTCCATGTTGCCGACGGCACCGCCATCGTCAGCGGCGCGGCCTTTGCCGAGGCCGGCGTCCGCGCGTTTCCCGATGTCGAAATCGACGATCTCGTCCGCGTGAGCGGCGAGGTCGAACGCCACCGCGACGTTCGCCAACTCGAAATCGAGTCGCTGTCGGTGTTCGACGGCGACGCCGAGGCCGACGCCGATGAGTCGATCAAGGCTGCGCTCGACGACGCGAGCGCGCCCGCCGACATCGACCCGCTCGTCGACTGGCCGGCGTTCGAACCGATCTTCGAGGAACTCAAAACGGTTGCGCGTCGCCTACGAAAAACCGTGCTCACCGGCCGTCCGATTCGGGTACGCCACCACGCCGACGGCGATGGCATGTGCGCGGCCACGCCGCTCCAACTCGCCGTCGAGCGGTTCATCGCCGACGTTCACGGCGACCCCGACGCGCCCCAGCACCTGTTCAAACGCCTGCCGAGCAAGGCCCCGTACTACGAGATGGAGGACGTGACCCGCGATCTCAGCTTTGCCTTGGAAGGCCAGGCGCGACACGGACAAAAGCTGCCCTTCCTGCTCATGCTCGACAACGGGTCGACCGAGGAGGACGTTCCCGCCTACCAGAATCTCGCGCACTACGACATTCCGATCGCCGTGATCGACCACCACCATCCCGATCCGGCGGCGGTCGAGCCGTTGCTCGATGCGCACGTCAACCCGTATCTGTACGGCGAGGACTACCGCATCACGACCGGTATGATGTGTGTCGAACTCGCGCGACTGATCGATCCCGCGATCACCGACGACATCGAACACGTTCCGGCGGTTGCGGGTCGCTCCGATCGCTCGAAAGCCGAGGTGATGGATCAGTACGTCGCGCTCGCCGACGAGGCGGGCTACGACCGCGAGGCGATCGCGGCCATCGGCGAGGCGCTCGATTACGCCGCCCACTGGCTGCGCTACAGCGAGGGAAAAACCCTCGTCAACGACGTGCTCGATGTTGGCTGTGAGGATTTCGATCGCCACCAACAGCTCGTGTCGTTCCTTGCCGATCGCGCCGAACGCGACATCGACCGACAGCTCGAGGCGGTCTCACCGCACGTCGAACACGAACGACTCGACTCGGAGGCGCACCTCTACCGGGTTGATCTCGACAGCTTCGCCCACCGGTTTACCTACCCCGCGCCCGGCAAGACGACGGGCAACCTCCACGACCGAAAGGTGACCGAAACCGGCGAACCCGTCATCACCATCGGCTACGGACCTGATTTCGCCGTGCTGCGGAGCGACGGGGTTCGCCTCGACATTCCACGGATGGTCACCGAACTCAACGAGGAACTGCCCGGTGCGGGCGTCTCGGGCGGTGGCCACCTCGTCGTCGGCTCGATCAAGTTCGTCAGCGGCCGCCGCGAGTCGGTGATCGATCTCTTGGTCGAGAAAATGGCCGAGGCCGACCTCGACGAGTCGCTGTCGACGACCGCCCCGCTCAACAGCTAACGGCTTCGACTTCGCTCGCGTTCGGTTCTATCTGTCCGTCCAGTCATGGCGGATCGGCTCGCTTGTCACACGGCTTCAAACTCGAGCTGTCGCTTTGCGAGGAGCGTTGCCACAGCGACAACGCCGAGGCCGACAACGATGACGCCCGTTGGCCAGTCGCGGTCGCCGTCGCTGTCACCGGCCCAGTCGGCCTCGAACACGCCAGCGTAGTAGTCCGCAACCTCCCTGTCGTCGACGATGAGTGCCAGTTCGCGATTGTTGGTCGCCGAGTTGTTGTTCCAGTTGAGGCTGCCAATAACCGCCGTCTCGTCGGCGACGATTCCTTTCGAGTGGAGTTTCCCGAACCGGTCGCCACCGTCGACTAGGCGAACTTCCAGCGGACTGTCGTTCGCGGCGCTCCGTTCGGCCAGTGTGTCGGCGATATCCCGGTTTTCGTTCTCAACGTACCACGTGCTGTCGAGCAGTATTTTCACCGAAACGCCGCGGTCGGCCGCCCGGATCGCCGCCTGCAACAACCCGAACTGTGTGTCGGTCAGACTGGGTTGTTTGATCAGCAACCGCTCGTCGGTGGTGTCGATGCGTTGTTCGAGTTCGTCTGCCGCGTTGTCGGGGGCGGTCACGACGGTCACGCTGTCGGCGGTTGTCGTTATCGGTGGGTGTTCGGTGGCATACCGGCCGGTTGCGTGTCCCTGTTCGAAGGTGTTGATCTCGTCGCGAACGGCCGTCCACTGCGGCGTGTCGTGCCACGTCGTGTCATGGTCGAACACGGCTGCGACCTCGGCGGCCGTTTTCGGCGAGTCGACGACGACTCCCCAGCCGCGGCTGTCCGCTCCGCCCGTGCCGCTGGGTTTCCAGTTTTCGGTCAGGACGATAACGCGGTCGTCGACGACCGCGTACTTTGCGTGTTGGTAGCGAAACCGTGTTCGGTCGCCAGTCATCACGTGCACGTCGACGCCGCCGCTTGCGAGTTCGTCGAGTTGTTCGGCCTGTTGAACCGACATGCCACCGACCGGGCCGCCTTCGACGAGCACAACCACGTCGACCCCGCGAGCCTCGGCGGCGAGCAGTTCGTCGGTGACCCGGCGGTCGGTCAGCGTGTAGGCTGCCAGATACAGTCGGTCGGTCGCACCGCTCACGGCTTCGACCGGGATGTCGGGACTGTCGGGCAGCACGAACGACTCGACGGGTTTTGGTCCGACCGACACCGGCTCGCGAGCGACGAAGCCGTCGGGTTGCCAGCGTGGTTCGCGGTCGTAGCGCCAGCGGTGGCTTCGGGGGGCCGAGTCGTACTCGACCGCATCGACCACACGACCGTTGCGTGTTAGTTCAAGCGAGTCGCCGGAAACGGCAAACCGAATGTGACCGGTCGCCTCAACCCGCTCAACATCGGTGTGTTCGGCGGTTTTGTCGGGATGACGCGTTACCGCATAAGTGCCCGGTCGTGTCGGCAGCTGCGTGGTTCGGTGGCCGTCGGTCAGCGTCCACTCGCCGGGCGTTTTGAGTCGGACGATGACGTACTCGCCGTGGTTCTGTGGCGTCGTCGGGTTCGGATACAGTTCGATTATTCGGCCGTCGAGCGTGGTCATCGAGGGGATCGCGCGGCCCGCCATCGCCGTCGAACCGCCTGACGTCGTTGACTCGGCAGTCACGACGGAGCCGAGTGTGTTGACGTCGACCGTTTCTTGGGGCTGGTTGGCAACGGTGGCTCCACTGGTCGTGACATCAGCGGATCCACCGGCGGCGATGGCACTCGCGCCGGTAAGCAGACACCCACAGACGACGATGAGTCCGAGAAGGCGCAGAACGGGGGAAGACGCGGACGAAGGCACACGGCCACTGCTGCGCAATCGAATAAAAACAATCGGGTCGAACTGCCGGACGTGACGGTGTGCGGCCGCTCGGTCAAACCGCTGTGGGTCGCCGGAACCGACGGTGTTCGGCCCCTCGACCACACCGTTGTTCGGCCCCTCGACCACACCGTTGTTCGGCCCCTCGAGTACACCATGCCCCGTTTTCGACGAGCGTGCGGCCGTCTACGACCCGGCTCGAGCGAGTCGGATGTCGAGACAGACGTTGACCTCGTGGGGCGCGTACGACCGAACCACGTGTTCGGCCTCGACGTGAACCTCGTACGCCGGTTCGGCGGCCGACCGGATTGCGGCGACTCCGGCCCCAAACGGATCGTCCTCGTGTTGGATGTCGTAGTAGTGAATCACACACTCGTCGCCGGCGAGCGCGACAGCCGTCTCGAGGAAGTCGTCGGCGCTGTGGGGGAGATTCATGATGAGTCGATCCGCCCAGCCGTGATAGTCGGCAGCGGCCTCACGCACGTCGCCTTCGAGTGTCGTGATTCGATCCGTCACGTCGTTTCGCTCGACGTTCTCGCGAAGCAACGAAACCGCTGCCCCGTTGAGGTCGCAGGCGACGACCGTCGCGCCGGCTGACGCGGCGGGAATCGCAAACGGGCCGACGCCGGCGAACATGTCGAAAAGCTGTTCACCCGGCTCGACCTGCTCGACAACCCGGTGGCGTTCGGTCGCAAGCCGCGGCGAGAAGTAGGCCGCCGCGAGATCGAGCAGGAACTCGTGGCCGTACTCGCGGTGGACGGTTTCGGTCGGCGAAAGCGACGACTCGGCGTCGTCGACAACGCGAACCACGTCCCAGTCGCGCACCCGGAGTTCGCCGCTGATTTTCGAGGCGCGGTTGAGCACCGAGCGAACCGGCAGATCCGAGCCGACCACGGCGTCGGCGATCTCGCTGGCGCGGTCGGGGTCGTCCTCGTCGAGAATCACGATGTCGCCAAGCCGTTCGAGCGACGGCTCGTATCCGAGCCTGTCGGCGGGCGTCACCACGCCGCGCCGCGCTGGCAGCTCACGTGTCGTCGTCTCGAATCGGTCGGGAACCCGTTCGCGGTCGGTGACCGGAATGTAGAGCGTGCCGTCGGCTTCGACGATTTCGTGGTCGTCGTCGAGCACGCCCGCTTTCGCCAGCGCGGTGCGGCTCTCCTCGCCGGCTTCGCGGGCGACGGCGACACACGGAACCTGCATATCGGTCGGTCGGTCGGCAATCCGCCTAAGCGTGACGTTCCGGTCGCCGAGCGCGACCCATTTAGGCTGGCGGGCCCAACGGTCGCCGATGGCCGGCACCGAGTTTCCGACGCCGCGACCCGGGCCGTCGTGGGCCCGCCTCCGCGTGCGGTTCGTCTGTAGCGTTCTCGCTGCGCTGGTGCAACTGCTCGTTTTCTGGGAGTTCGTTCTCGGCGCGCTGCCGTTTCTCTGGCCGCCGCGCGAGCCGACGACGCAGTGGGCGAGTTTCATCATGGTCTCGATCGGCTCGTTCGTCGTACTCTCGGGGCTGGTCGGCACGCTCGTCGGTGACTACCTGTACGACCGCTACGGGCTGTTCGCCGAAGACTGATCGTCGTCGCTCCCGGTCGGCCGACCCGACAGCGCGGTCACCCGCGGCGAGTCGGTCACGTCGTTCTCGGCGACGACGGCGTCGGCGTTGAACGCGGTTTTGAGCGTCTCGCTCGTCAGCACCTCGCGGGGTGTGCCGCTCGCAACGACCTCGCCCGCGGTGAGCAGCACCAGGCGGTCGCAGTAGCGCGCCGCGAGGTTCAGATCGTGGATCGCGGCGACCGCTGCGCGACCGTCGTCGACGACGCTGCGAACCAGATCGAGCGTTCGAATCGCGTGGTTGATGTCGAGGTTGGCGGTGGGTTCGTCGAGCAACAACAGCGGCGTTCGCTGAGCCAGCGCCCGCGCGAACAACACCCGTTGGCGCTCGCCGCCGCTGAGTTCGGTCACCGGACGGTCGGCGAACGCCGACAGCGCGGTTCGCTCGATCGCCTTGGCGACCGCCGCGTGATCATCGCTGTCGGCGGTACCGAACCGGCCGATGTGGGGGTGCCGGCCCATCGCGACCGCGCGCTCGACCGAGAAGGAAAACGAGAGCTCGGTTTCCTGTGGAACGGTCGCGACCAGCCGCCCGATTTCGCGCGCCGAGAGCGCTGACACCGCGGTGCCCGAAATGAAAACGCTCCCCTCGGCCGGCGTGACCGTGCCGCGAACCGCCCCAAGCAACGTGGTTTTGCCCGCGCCGTTGGGGCCGACGAGGCCGACGAGTTCGCTCTGGTCGACCTGCAGCGAGACCGCAGAGAGCACCCTGCTGCCGCCGAGGTCGGCCGAAACGTCCTCGACACGGAGCGTTGGCTCACCCTCGTGTGAATCGGGCACTCCGCTGTCGCGTCGATTACTGTTGTCGCTTTCGGCTGATGGTTCGGTGTCGTTGTTCATAGCTCGTGGACTTCCCGGCTGCGGAGCAGATAGAGGAAAAACGGCGCGCCGACGGCGGCGGTCACGATGCCGACCGGAATCTCGGTTGCGCCCGCGCGGGCGACCGTATCGGTGAGTACGAGAAACGAAGCTCCCGCGAGCGCGGCAGCCGGCAACAACACGCGGTGGTCGGGGCCGACGACGAGCCGAACCATGTGGGGAACGATCAGGCCAACGAAGCCGATAACGCCCGAGACGGCAACGGCTGCCGCCGTCAGCACCGACGAGACGGCGAGCAAAATCCGCTTGGTTCGTTCGACTTCGACGCCGAGTCCCTGCGCCTCAGATTCGCCGAGCAGGAGGATGTTGAGGTCGCGTGCGTAGGCTAAGAGGACGAAGAACAACAGCGGGACAAGCACGAGCGTCACGGCCACGTCGTTCCAGCCGGCGTTACCGAGATGGCCCATGAGCCAGTGGACGACCGCGCGGAGTCCGTTACCGCTGTGCAGTTGGAGAACCGAGATGACCGCGCCGAGAAACGCTTGGATTGCGACGCCTGCGAGCAGCAACGTTGCTACCGGCGTTCGGCCGCCCTCGGTGGCAATCAGGTACACCGCGAACGCCGTCACCAACGCGCCGACGAAGGCCGCACCACGGAGGCCGAGTCCGAACGGAATCACCATCGGGACGACGAGAAACGCGACCGCACCGACCGCTGCGCCCGACGACACGCCAATAATCGAGGGATCGGCCATCGGATTGCGGAAAAACCCCTGCATGACGGTTCCCGCGGCGGCGAGTGCAAAGCCGACGGCCGCGGCCAACAGGATTCGTGGGAGTCGAACCCGCATGATGATCGTCTCATGGGTGCGTTCGACGGGGTACGAAAACGGCGCGTGCCAAGTGATCGACGTACTCGGCAACTGGAGCGCGCCCGTTGCCGATCCAGCCGACAGTTCGATCCCGACGGGAATCACCACCGCATTGAGCAGCGTCCGCGCCACCGTTGTCGGCGCTATCGACACGGGCCCAATGGCCGCACTGAGGATGATGACGCCGCCGAGCACGGCTGTGAGCCACGCTGACCAGACTGCCGCGCGGGTCGATGGCTCCATGAACGAAAGCGGACTTGCAGTAGTCAAATACTTATTGACTTCACCCCGAAAGGACGGTATGCGATCACTCTTCGTTTACTGTGTGTCTCTGTTGCTCGTCGGTGCACTCGTCGGTGTCGCACCCGCTGCCGCAATTGACACCGCACAGCCAATCGAACAGCCAGCGCCGAGTCTCCAGAGCGCGTCGACCGACGACTCGTCCACCGAACCGACCGACCAGTTTCCCGTGACGCTGACCGATGCGACTGGCACTGACGTTACCATCGAGGAACGACCCGAACGGGTGACAACGACGAATCCGAGCGCCGCGCAGGTGATGTGGGAACTCGACGCTGAAGACCAGGTCGTCGGACTCACGGAGTTCGCGCACTACCTCGAAAACGCCGAAACCCGCGAGAACGTCTCGTCGACCGAACTCGGGGTGAGCGTCGAGCGGGTTGTCGGAACCGAACCCGACCTCGTCCTTGCGCCGAATGCGACCAGCACCGACACCGTCGAAACGCTTCGTGAGGCCGGACTGACGGTGTATCACTTCCCCGAGGCCACCGACTTCGATGACGTTGCGGAAAAAACGATGACGATCGGTGAGCTCACCGGTAACACCGAGGCGGCCGCCGAAACCACCGAGTGGATGTGGGACAACGTCGAGGCCGTCGAGACGCTGACCGCTGACGCCGACCGCTCGCGAGTAATGTATCCCCTGTTGGGCGGCTTCGGCGTCGGCAACAACACGTTCATTCACGAAATCATCGTCGCCAGCGGCGGCGAGAACGTCGTTGCCGACGAGTTCGACGGCTATCAGGTCGTCAGCGACGAGGTCGTTCTCGACCGCGACCCCGAGGTGCTCATCATCACCGACCAGACAGAGGGTCAAATCATTGAGAACGAGCCCTACTCGCTGACAACGGCGGGCCAGACGAACCGAACGGCAACGCTGGAGGTCAGCTACCTCAACCAGGCGGCCCCCCGGAGCGTCGTCTACTCGACCCGAAATCTGAGTGCGCAACTCCACCCTGACCTGATCGATGAGCCGGCCGCAGTCGCCGACGCGGCCGAGGACGACGCGCCCGAGGACGTCTCGGTCTCAGCGCCCGGCTTCGGGCCGCTGGCCGCGCTCGTGGCGCTGCTCTCGCTCGCGGTGCTAATCCGCCGTCGCGACGGCCACTGAGCTCCAGCCGTCGCACCACCACAACCACCACCTGCGTCGTTCTCGCTGACTACCCCGGTGGGTCGATTTCAGCGCCGGCTGTCGGCGTCGACACCGTTGTTTCGGGCGTTGTTTCATCGCCGTACTGTGCGGTCGAAACCGACGCTGGGGGCTCCTCGTTTGCGTACCGGGAGGCGAGCGATGCGGTTAGCGCATCACGAACACAGGCGCGCGCCGCCCGTCCGACCGGCGTTGCCGACCCCGAAAACGGCGTCGGCTCGCCGGTGGGATCACAGCCAACGACCACCGCATCGCTGGTCGTTCCCGAAAACCCCGTTTGCGCCAGCAGGGTCGCGGTTTTTGCCTCGGCGACGATCGACACGAGGTTCGCAAGCGCTCCCGCTTCGAGCGCCTGTGTCGTCACGGCGATGATGTTGACGGTGCCGGGCGTGTATTCGGTCGGTGACGGCGGTCGGTCGTCACTGTCGCTGTCGCCGCTGTCAACAACTTCGTTCCCCTCCCGTTCTGTGACGCCCCCGGCCGACCGCGCTGGCAGCCTCGTCGGGTTCGACAGCCCTGCGGTGACGACGACGCCAACCGGGTCGCAGACCGCAACCCGCGCATGCTGCTGGTCGACGCCGGTCAGCAACGCCGGCCCATCGGCCGAGAATCCGGCGTCAGCGAGCCGCCCGTCGACATAGCCGCGGAGGTCAGTTTCGGTCCAGCCGCTGGGGACGGTGAGGTTGTACGCGCAACCGGCGCGCCACCGGCCGCCGTCGAACCCCGTCGAAAGCCACTCGGTCGACGGGCGGGCGACTTGGCAGATGTGCGCACGAACGGTCGTCTCAAATGGTGGCTGGCTCATGGGGCGTTGGTCTGCCGGCGTGGGGCGTCGTTGCACTCGGCGTGCTAGTCGCTCTCGCAGGCCAGCAAGATTTTACCGGTTCGTCCCGTTTTCGTGTCTATGGGCGTTCTCGCCGGACTTCGCATCCGGCTCACTGCATACGGTGCGCGCGTTGCCACCGCCCTCCACGACTCGTTTTCCGAGGAGTACTCCTCCGAGCAGATCGCCCGGAGTTTCGCCATTGGCGTGTTTATTACGATGTTGCCAACGCTGGGGGCGGGACTGCTCGTGTTTGTCGTGCTCGCGGCGCTGGTGAGTTGGATCAACAAGGTCGCGCTGTTTGCCTCGGTCGTGGTATTCAATCCGGTCGTCAAATGGGGCGTCTACGCCGCGAGCATGACGCTCGGGGTGGTGTTGCTCGGCCCGCCCGAAGGCGGTCTCGATCCCTCCGCGGTGTCGCTCAACTCGGGATCTGATGTTCTCCTTCGCCTTCTCGTTGGCAACCTGATTCTCGCGATTATTGCGACCGTCATTGGCTACATGGTCGTTCGCCGGATGGTCGTTGCCTACCGCGAACACGAGGTCACCGCTGTCGACGATTTCTTCGACAGCCTGGCCGACGAGTTCGACTCGCTCGACACGCCGGCTGACGCCGTCGGTGGCGACGCGGCCGCCGCTGGCCGTCGCGGTGCTGGCGATGCTGGCGCGAGTGCGCCCACAGCGGCTGGTGGGGCTGGCGAAACCGAGACTGGATCGAAAAACACCGACTCGGCCGCATCGACCGATCGCTAACCGCGCGCCAGCAGTCGGCTCCGACGTGACTCGTCGCCACATTTCGTTACTCACTGACGGATCGTGGGACGAATTAGTTAGTGATAGTAGTAAAGTATATTCAGCCGTGTCGCCAACGCCGTCCATGTCCGGGAGCGACTATCTTCTCGACGCGGGAGCCGACATCTGGGACGCCCAGAAACACCATCAGTTCGTGGTCGAACTCGCCGAGGGAACACTCGACAAAGGGGCGTTCGAACACTGGATTCGCCAGGATTATCGGTATCTCCAAGACTACGCCCGGTTGTTCGCGCTGGCGGGCACGAAAGCCCGCGACGAGGAGACGATGACCGGGCTGTTGGGCGTTGCTCACAGCGTGCTCGACACCGAAATGGATCTCCACCGGTCGTTTGCGGCCGACTACGGGATTTCGCGAGGCGAACTCGACAACACCGAGAAAGCGCCGACCTGCGTTGCCTACACGAACTTCCTGCTCAGAACGGCGTACGAGGGAACGCTCGCCGAAATCGCCGCCGCGCTGTACCCCTGCATGCAGGGCTATCTCGACGTGGCCGACCACATGGCCGAACAAGCCGACGATACACACCGCTACACGCCGTTTATTAACCTGTACACGGGCGAGGAGTTCCGTGAGGACGCCGCCTGGTGTCGCGCATTCGTCGACGACTGCTGGGAGCAGTGGCCGGGCGAGCATGCGGCAATGGAGCGGGCGTTTTTGACGAGCGCGAAACTCGAATACCGGTTTTGGGAGATGGCCTACACCGAAGAAGACTGGGGGCTGTAAGCGGCGAGAGCTTGGCGACAGCGACGACAGCTCTTTAGTTGGCTACGCTTCGAAACACGACACCGACTGGTCGAACCTCGCTGGGTGCAGACTACCTGTCCTGGCCGTGTACTCCCCCGATTTTGATGAACATATCGACCGCAGCGAGCTTTTCGTCGGCCGAGAGGCCATCCTCGGTGAGATGCGCCACGGGGCAGTCGACCGCGGTCGCGACACAGTGGATCGGCGCGGTGTCGCCGTTCCGTTCGGCGCGAACCGAGAACTCCGAGACCGAAACCCGTCCAGCGCCGGCCCCACCGCCGGATCCGATGGATGAGGTGAGCGCAAACCGTCCAACCTCTCGTCGGCCGTCGTCGGCCGCGAAGCCTTCGGGGAGGTGGCGAGAGCCATCGCGACCGAGTTCGCCGCTGAAGACGACTGATCCCTGTTCGGTTCGCTCGCGTCGTCGACGAAGTTTTCGGCCCATCACCTCGCGTCGGCGGTCGCCCGCCGTGTCGGCGTCGGCGGACGCGATGGCGGCGACGGTCATCGGCTCTTCGCCACACAGCAACGTACAGGACTCCTCGTAGAGTGCGCCGTCATCGAGGAGCCAGCCGCCGGTGTAGAGATACTCCTCGTTGTGGAGACACCGCGTTAGCCAGACAAGCACGGGGAGTTCGGCGCTGCTGCCGTCGGGCGTCGCGAGCGCCGGACAGACGATGGTCGGCGAGACGCGAACCCCGTCGTCGACGTCGACCTCGTCGCCCCAGCCGTCGAGGTCGGCGTCGCTGAGCGACTGCGCGGTGGCCAGTTTTGGTGTCGAACGCCCGCGCGGGATGAGCGCGAGCATTTCGCTTCCCGCGTCGTCATCGCCCGGCACGCCGGTGACACAGACACCCTCGCCGGTCGAAAGCGCCGCAACCGTGCGACGCTTTTCTCTTTCCTCGCGAAGCGTTGCACCGAGTTCGGCCCGGTTGCTCCCCCAACACCAGAGGGTATCGTTGTCGGCACTACACGATTCTGCGCGGTCAAAGAGGTAGTCGAACAGCCGTCGTGGCGTGAGCTCGTCGCCGATGGCGGGGCCGCCGTTGGGAACCTGCGCATCGGGCAGACAGACGGTAAAGCGGCCGCCGATGATGCCGTCGTCGAGATACCGGTCGATGCGACGACGCCGGTCGCTATCGGGATCCCATCGGCTGCTGCGGCGTTTGTTCGACCGCACCGAGTTGTAATCGTTAGCCTTTGGGGTGCTGCTGCTCTGCCAGCCTTCGATTTGGAGTTCGCCCGAAACCCGCCCCTCACCGGCACGAACACGGCCGGGAACGGGGTCGATGCGGTGAGCCTCCTGTTCGAGCGCCCGACTCGATTCCTCGGTATGGGTGGTTTCGACGGGCTCGAAGCCCATCGAACCGGCACTCATTGCGACTGCTGGGGCCGCCGCGACGTTGGTGACGCGACCGGCGACGGCGGTGAGACAGCCTGCGAGGCTCCCGAGTGCCACCAGTCCGCCGGCCGCCAATACACGGCGACGCGAGCGATCGACCGCCGTGCTACCTGTCGGTCCGTCGGATGTCGTCATAGATAATCATCAAACAGAGGACTCCCGACGATATATACTTTGTTTTAACAGTATAGAAAATTTATATGAATTCAACAAACGACGCTGTTCGGGTTCGACGCGGTCGCCATCGACTCGCAGTGCCTCCAGCGCTGTTCACTGCTCACCGAATCGCCCCTCGACGATTGCGTTCGTCACGGCGGCAACGTCGATCGAATCGAACGTTTCGCGGATGACGACCGGTGGTTCGATGTTCTCGCGTTCGCCGAGGGCGATTTTCGGATACGACGAGTCGTGAAACCCCTCGACGAGGACGTACTCGTAGCCCCTCTGCCGAAGCCGCTCGACGGTGTCGACCAGCACCGATTGCTCGCTGTCGGCCGCGCGCTTCCCGCCGGGGGTGATCTCGAACGAATACGATGGTGTGAGCCCGATGACCGTGTCGGCACCGGCGATCCGGTGACGGTGGGTGTCCTTGCCGGGTGTATCGGGATCGATATCGTGGTGGATGGATTTGATCGTCGCCACGCGACCGTGGGCTCCGAGTGCGCCGACCAGCGCCTCGACGAGCGTCGTCTTACCGCTGTTTTGTGCGCCGACCACGCAGAGTATCTGCATGCAGCCGCGTTCGCGGGTGACGGTCAAACCGTTGTCGACTCGATGTGGCTTCGCCCCCGCCCGAGCGCGCACTCGACGGTGGCTCGTGGGAGTGTCGCGATCACGGAAACCGGAACGCGTCAGCGTTAGGTACCTTCTCAGCGGACGAACACCCAGTGACCCATAAGTCGCAATCGGTCACCCGAGCAGTCGTTGTCGCGTCGGGTGATCGCCTTTGGTGACGTTCTGTCGGGCTCGCTCGCCGACCATTTGTCGGTTGGCGTGTCGAGTGTTTCCGATCCGTTCGCGCTCGTTTCTGCCGACGCTTCCGACACCGACGCTTCCGACACCGACGCTTCCGACGCTGCCGACACTTCCGCCGAGTTAGTGTCGATCACGGTTCGCGACAACGGCACCGGCCTGCCGGCCGACGAGTGGGCGATCATCCCGGGCGAGGCCTCGATCACGCAACCCCAACACGGCAGCGGTCTCGAACCGTGGCTCGTTTGTTGGGTCGTCGAGGGCTACGGTGGGGGTCTCTCGTATGTCCCCGAAGCCGATGGAACGGCGATCTCCATCTCGTTGCCGCGTGTTGCTGTCGATGCTGCAATGTCGTCGTAGAACCCGCGACGTTGCCGTGTCGTCGTAGAACCCATGACGTTGCCGTGTCGTCGTGGAGTCGACGACGCTGCCGGTTCTCCTCGTACAAAAAGCGCTGTCGACGTAGTCTCCCGGAGTCGCGCGGTGAGCGCGTCGAAATCGCAGGACTACGGTCTCGTCGACTACTCGGTCAGCTGAATGACGTTGCCGTTGCGCGTCGTGTGGAGGTCGCGGCCCATTTCGTAGCCAAACGAACTCGCGGTGTCGATGTAGCCTGACATGCCTTTGAGGTTCTGGTGGGCCGGAATAAGCTCGTGTGGCTGCAGTGCATCGAGCATCTGATAATGACCCTCCTGTCGCAGGTGCCCCGACACGTGGATATCGTCGTAAATCCGTGCGCCCTGCATTTTCAGCAGGCGCTCGGACTGATACCGGTTTCCTTCGTTGGTCGGCTCGGGGATAATCCCGGCCGAGAAAATGACCTTGTCGCCGTTGTCGAAGTCGTAGTTGGTCTCGCCACGGCCCATCCGCGTGAGCAGTGCGCGTGGCTCACCCTGGTGGCCCGTCACGACGGGCAGGAAGTTCTCCTTGCCGTCTTTCATGATCCGGTTGAGACTCTGGTCGATCGCACGTCGGTGGCCATACATTTCGATGTCGTCGGGCAGATCGACATCGAGGCGCGTCGCGGTGCCGGTGTACTTCTCCATCGAGCGGCCGAGCAAAATGGGCTTGCGGCCGATTTCGTTGGCGAACTCAATGAGCGACTTGACGCGGGCAACGTGGCTGGCGAACGTCGTCGCCACGATGCCGCCGCTGTAGTCTTCGAGGCTCACCATCGTATCGCGGAGGTTCGCCCGCGCAACCGATTCTGACGGGGTTCGACCCTTCTGGTTAGCGTTCGTACAGTCTTCGATGTAACAGAGCACGCCGTCTCCCTCGCGGCCAATTTCGCGGAACCGCTTCATGTCGAAGGGGTCGCCGAGCACCGGATTGTGATCGATTCGTTTGTCGAGTCCGTAGACGATCGCGCCCTCAGGCGTATGCAGGACGGGGTTGATCGCGTCGATCGTTGAGTGGGTGACGTTGACGAATTCGAGTTCGATGGAGCCCGAGTTGCCGACAGACATGGTCTCGCCGGCGTTCATCACCTGGAGGTCGTTGCCGACATCGAACTTGCCCTCGTCGCGAATCTGGTCGCGGACGAGTTCGATGGTAAACGGCGTCGCGACGATGGGCGCGTCGTAGCGGTGAGCGAGTTTCGAAATCGCGCCGATGTGGTCGAGGTGACCGTGGGTCGGGACAATTGCTTTGACATCACCGTCGAGTTCGCTCATGACGCGGTCGTCGGGAATCGCGCCCATGTCGATCAGATCCAGACTGTGCATGCGCTCGGTCTGGACGTTGTCGTGAATCAGTACCTGCGAGAGGTTGAGCCCCATATCGAAGACGACGATGTCGTCATCCATACGAACCGCTGTCATCTGCCGCCCAACTTCCTCATAGCCGCCAACAGTCGCAATTTCAATTTCCATAGGTAGTCCGAACGGTAGCTGTCCACGCGTGCGCAGCAGCGAAAGCGAATCGAGACAGCCAGAGTAGAGGCCGCAAGCGAACCGCAGTGCACCGCCGAAGCCGAGACCCGATCCAAACCGCGTGCGTCGTCTTGCAGGCGAACAGCGCGTTGGTTACGCGGATAGAGCGGCCCGAGGCATAAATAGCCGGTGACTTGCCGGTATCGCGCTCCGCATCCGCGGCTGGCGACGGTGAATGGCGCTGGAACGGTCGACGGCGCTGGAACGGTCGATAGCGCTGCGTCCGCGTTGACTGCCCACCTGTTCAGCAACTGCGGCTGTGTGGGCGATGTCTTTATTTTCTCGGCTCCAGCTAGTTCTCACATGGGTACCGCCGACAGCGAGGCCAACGAGGAGTACGAGGAGTCGCTCAGCGAACTGGTCAACTATCTGACTCCCCGGCGTGATAACGAGCAGATTGCGACCTACCAGAACACGACTTCCATTGCCTGTCCGGTCTGTGGCGAGCCGTTCGATTATCTCATCGTCTGCAAACAATCCGAAACAAGTCTCTCACTCTCCGAAGTAATGGACATCTGTGTTTCCGTTGGTGATGACGACCGCGTCTATCTATTTACCCACGAATAGCTCACTGTCGTCTCGGCGGCGACACCACTGCCCGTTACTCAGTCGAGCTATCGGGTTTTCGGTCATGTTGATTGGTGTTTCGGCTTCGTGGACTGATCCGTGTTATTCGTCGAGAATCCCGGGATTCGTTACCGCGCCCAGCGAGGCCGACCCGAAGTCGCGGGCGTATTTCGCCAACACGCCGTGGGTGTACGGCGGCTCCGGTGGCTCCCACTCGGCGCGTCGCTCCTCGAGTTCCTCGTCGGTGAGATCGACGGTAAGGTCGCGGTTCGGAATGTCGATCGTGACCCAATCGCCGTCTTCGAGCAGGCCGATCGGTCCGCCTTCGCTGGCTTCGGGTGCAACGTGGCCGATCATTGGCCCACGCGTTCCGCCGGAAAACCGCCCGTCGGTGAGCAGCGCCACATCCTCCTCGTGGCCCGCACCGACGACCGCCGCGGTGACCCCGAGCATCTCGCGCATGCCCGGGCCGCCTTTCGGGCCCTCGTTGCGGATGATGAGCACGTCGCCCGAGTCGACCTCCCCGTCTTGGACGTACGCCATTGCGTCCTCCTCGTCCTCGAATATTCGCGCCGGCCCCTCGTGGTGGAAGGCGTCGTCACCCGTTACCTTCAGCACCGCACCGTCGGGCGCGAGGTTCCCGGTGAGGATTTTGATTGCCCCCTCGGCCAGTTTTGGCTCGTCGACGGTGTACAGGAAGTCCGCGTCGATCTCGTCGTCCGCAGGCAGATCGAGCTGTTCGAGTTCGTCGGCGATGGTGCGGCCCGTCACGGTCATCGCGTCGCCGTGGAACAGGCCCGCCTCGAGCAGTCGGCGGATAACGATCGGGACGCCGCCGATCTCGTGGAGGTCGTTCATTACGCGCGAACCGCTGGGTTGGAGGTCAGCAATTTTGGGCGTTCGGCGCGAAATCTCGTCGAAGTCCCCGATGTCGAGGTCGATGTCAGCCTCGGCGGCAAGCGCCAGCAGGTGGAGCACGCCGTTGGTCGAACCGCCAAGCGCGTTCTGCAGCGCAATCGCGTTCTCGAAGGATTTCCGACTCAGAATGTCGGAGGGTCGGCGGTCGTTTTCGATGCAGTCGAGCGCGAGTGCGCCGGCGCGTTTGGCGACTTCGTAGCGCTCGTCGTCCTCGGCGGGCGCGGAGGCCGAGCCAAGCGGGGCCAAGCCGAGCGCCTCGCTGACCGACGCCATCGTGTTGGCGGTGAACATCCCGCCGCAGGAACCCGCACCGGGACAGGCGTGCCGTTCGAGGTCGTTGAGTTCGTCGTCGGACATCTCGCCGCGGGCGTAGGTGCCGACGCCCTCGAACACCTGAACGATGGTCACGTCGCGGCCGTCGTGTTGGCCGGGCATGATCGAGCCGCCGTACAGAAACACCGAGGGAAGGTCAGTTCGGATGGCCGCCATCATCATCCCTGGCAGATTCTTGTCGCAGCCCGCAACCGTGACGAGGCCGTCCATTCGCTCGCCGAACGCGACGAGTTCGACCGAGTCGGCGATGACTTCTCGCGAGATGAGGCTGGCTTTCATGCCCTCGGTTCCCATCGAAATCGCATCCGAGATAGTGATGGTACCGAACTCGATCGGCATTCCGTCGGTCTCCTCGATTCCTTCGATCGCCGACTGGGCGACGTCATCGAGGTGGACGTTACACGGGGTGATGTCGGCCGCCGGGTTCGGCACGCCGATCATCGGCGAGCCCAGATCCTCGTCGTCGAACCCCATTGCGCGGAACATCGCCCGGTGGGGTGCTCGTTCGGCACCCTCTGTCACATCGCGGCTCGGCAGATCCTCGTCTTTCGTGCCGGCAAACCGGTCGGCCTCCGGTTGCGGCTCCTGTTTACTCATACCATCTGCTTGCAGCCACGAGGGTTAAAACTCCCCGACTGTGGGCGGTGTCGACACCAGCGTCGCTATCGATAACCGTGAGTGCTTTGTTCACCGAGACCAAGACTATCTCAGTGCGTTCCGATTCCACGGAGGCTGCCGACGGCTACGTTCACCGGCCCACCGGGAGCGACGCTGAGGTCGACACCGCGAACGACGCTGATGTCGACACCGCGAACGACGCTGATGTCGACACCGCGAACGACGCTGAGGTCGACACCGCGAACGAGTTACCACGCAACG
>CAYWFO010000008.1:0-4907 GCA_964457485.1 uncultured Haloferacaceae archaeon
CGCGGACGTTGATCCAACCGATATCGACGATCCACAGGGGCTGACAGACGCGCTCGAAGCGATCGACGAGGAAACCGACGCGGTTCCAATGGCCCACCAGACGCAGGCTCCATGGTCGACGGTCCAGCTGTTCGAGGATGTCTTCCTAGGCCAACACGGCGCGGACGACTACACGTCCTTCGTCGAGGGTGACGTCGAGGCGCTCGAAGACGAAGTTCGCGAGGCGCTCGAACAGCTCGCCGAGTACGCCGACTTCTACCCCGAGGACGCCGGATCCATCTCGTGGGACCAAGGAAACGATCAAGTCATCGAGGGCGGAGCCGCATTCATTCACCAGGGCGACTGGGCGGCCGGCCAGTACAGAGCGGCCGAGGGCTTCGAGTTCGGCGATGACTGGGATATGGTTCCGTTCCCGGGCACCGACGGCGTCTACCACTCGGTCATCGACTCGTTCGTCTTCCCGATCAACAACCCTTCACCGGAGGCAACCGAGTTGTTCCTCAACTACGCGGGCAGCGTCGACGCACAGGAGCGCTTCAACCCGATCAAGGGATCGATCCCGCCGCGAACCGACGTGCCGACCGACGAGTTCGGGCCGTTCCTCTCACGGCAGATCGAGGACTTCGGCGAGTCCACCGCGCAACCGCCGACGATCGCACACGGCACCGCGGTCGCCCCGGCGATCGCCTCGTCGATGGAGGAGGCGTTCGCGAACTTCAACGACAATCTCGACGTCGACGACGCCTACGAGGCCATCCGGGACGCGTTCTAACGCGTGATTCCCGACCGACTCGGTCGGTCGCTTCGGACGCTGTGGAACTCGGACGGCGACCCCCCTGAAGCGGCCGACACACGCGGTGAGGACGGGGAACGCACCGCCCCACGAACCGACGGCGGCACGACCAGCGATGTCGCTCGCGAGGGCACGGTCGCCGAAGGCGACAGCGTCCCGCTTGCGACGCGACTGCGACGCAGCCAGTTTCTCGAGTCGCTCCCGTTTTGGGGCCCCCCGGGACTGTTGGTGTTGTTGTTCGTGTACGGCGCGATCGGCTGGAACTTCGTTATTTCACTGACCGGCTGGGAGGGGCTCGGTTCGCCCGACTACACCGCGCTGTCGACCGAGGCATACGTGGCGCTGTTGTCCGATGGGTCGTTCATCGCGGCGTTCCGGAACACGATCGTCCTTCTCGTCGTGTTCACCGTGCTCTCGCTCGGCGTCGGCCTCGTTCTCGCAATCCTGGTCGACCGCGAGATTCGCTTCGAGAACACGTTCCGGACGATCTACCTGTTGCCGATGAGTCTCTCGTTCGTCGTCACCGCAATTTTCTGGTCGTGGATGTACAACCCGCGAATCGGGCTTATCAACGAGTCGATACGGGGGGTGGTCGGCGTGCTCGACACGATCGCCTTCTGGACGACTGTCGAACTGGGCTTTCTCACCCAGGCGTGGCTCGCGGATCCACGGTTCAAACTCGCGGCGATTATTTTCGCGTTGATGTGGCAGTTCTCGGGGTACTGTATGGTCGTCTACCTCGCGGGGTTGCGCGCGATTCCGAGCGCCCAGTACGAGGCCGCCCGTATCGACGGCGCGTCGGCGATCCGCGTCTACCGGCGCGTCATCATTCCGCAACTCCGCGCATCGACCATGTCGGCGGCGGTCGTGTTGATGGTGTTCGCGCTGAAGGCGTTCGACTTCCTGTTCGTGTTGTTCGGCGTCAACCCGGGCAGTTCGGCCGACATCCTCGCGGTGATGATGTACCGGGTCGCCTTCGACCGACTCCAGTGGGCGTACGGCTCCGCGGTCGCGATGGTGCTGTTCGTGATGGCGCTGTCGGTGATCGGGCCGTACCTCTACGTACAGTACCGGCGAGGTGAGCTATGAGCGACGAACCGACGACAACAGAACCGGTCGAACTCGACGCTCCGTCTCGGTTCGATCGGCTGAGTCGAATCGACCGCTCGCGAGTCGCGTTGTACGCCGTGTTGCTCGCAATGGTCGCGTTCTACCTCGCGCCGCTCGAATCCGGACTGATGACGGCGTTCAAAACGACCGACGGATTCCGTGCGACAACCCCATTTGCGCCGCCGCCCGCGGGGGAGTTCACTCTCGATGCGTGGCAGGTGGCGTTCGAACGGCTCTCGGCGGGACTTCTCAACAGCGCCATGATGGCGATTCCGGCGACCGTGCTGTCGGCGTTTTTCGGGTCGATCGCCGCCTACGGACTGACGAACCTGAACTGGCGCGGCCAGATTGGCGTGTTGACGCTGTTCGTCGCCGGCGTGTTCATTCCGTACCAAGCGGTACTCGTTCCGCTCACGCAGTTTTGGTCGTTCGTCGACTTGGGCGGGCGAATTCCCCTGGCGTTCGTTAGCGACTACCAGGGGCTCATCAACCTGAGTATTACCCACACAGCGTACGGAATTCCGATCTGTACGGTGCTGTTCCGGGCGTACTACGCGACGCTGGACGACGAGATGCTTGAGGCTGCGCGCCTCGACGGTGCCTCGGCGATGACGATCTACCGCCGGATCATCCTCCCGCTGTCGGTGCCGATCTTCGCGGTGACGCTCATCTACCAGTTCACGCAGGTGTGGAACGACCTCCTCTTCGCGATCGTCCTGGTGAGCGACCCGTCGAACCGGGTCGTGACGGTTGCGTTGAATCAGCTACAGGGATCGTTTGTCCAGCAGTACAACCTCCAGATGGCGGGGGCGTTCATCGCCGCGTTGCCGACGCTGATCGTCTACGTCCTCTTCGGCGAACAGTTCGCAAAAGGCGTCGCAGGTGAACAATAATGGCACGACTTGAACTCGACTCGGTGACGAAACGGTTCGGCGAGGGCGACGACTCCATCCTCGCCGTCGACCAGGTACGTATCGACATCGCGGACGGGGAGTTCCTCGTCCTGGTCGGCCCCTCGGGCTGCGGAAAGTCGACGACGCTCCGCATGATCGCGGGACTCGAAACGATCACGGACGGTGAAATTCGCCTCGATGGCGCACGTATCAACGAGCAGGGGCCCGCCGAGCGCGACATCGCGATGGTGTTCCAGAGCTACGCGCTGTACCCCCATATGACCGTCCGCGAAAATATGCGGTTCGGACTCGAGGAATCGACCGACCTCGACGCCGACGAGATGGATGAACGCGTCGAGTCGACCGCGGGAATGCTCGACATCAGCGAGCTGTTGGATCGAAAGCCCGGTGCGTTGTCCGGCGGCCAACAGCAGCGTGTTGCTCTCGGCCGAGCCATCGTTCGCGAGCCGAAAGCGTTCCTGATGGACGAGCCGTTGTCGAACCTCGACGCCAAGCTCCGCTCGCAGATGCGGACGGAGCTCCAACAGCTCCAAGAGAATCTCGACACCACCACCGTCTACGTCACCCACGACCAGACCGAGGCGATGACGATGGGCGACCGGATCGCCATTCTCGACGCCGGGGAGCTCCAGCAGGTAGCGACACCGCTGGAGGCCTACCATCGGCCGGCCAACCGGTTTGTTGCCGGATTTATTGGCGAGCCCTCGATGAACTTCATCGAGTGCCGGATCGACCGCGACGCGCTCGTCGCTGACGGCTTCACCTACCCCGTTGACGACGCGGTTGCCACGGCAGTCGCCGACAGCACGACGGTCACACTCGGCATTCGGCCCGAGGATATCACGCTCGACGTGACCGACGAGCGGGACGCGGCGGCCGGCGGCGACCACACGTTCGCGGCGAGAATCGATGTGGTCGAACCGATGGGTGACGAGAACGTGGTTCACCTCTCGATTGACGACGGGCACGAGTTGGTCGCGACCGTCGATGGACTGCGTCGGGTCGAAGCCGGTTCGACGGTTTCGGTGACGATTCCACAGAACGCGATTCACGTGTTCGATTCGGACTCCGGCGAGGCGCTTCACAGTCGCTCGCTTGATGATGCCGAACTCGACCGCACGCGAGTGTAGTCGTCACAGTTAGCGCGAGTCGGACGGCTCACGCCGCTCGTGTCCGTCGCATTGCATCAGAGTGGAGTAAATGACAGTAGACTCACGTAGCGTAGACACCTCGACGGTCCCATGCCCGCCCGGTCGCGCTCCCGATTGCGGCCGTAACGACGACCTCAGCGTAGAAGGCAACAAAAAAGCCGAGTGCAACGGTGTTGAGCGCGCCGTACGCCGCCGCGACAAGCGCGAGACCGGCCGCCGACAGCAACGTCGCAACAAGGTAGCCCGCATCGCGCGTCGCCGCGCCAACGAGCCTCCGGTCGACCGCCGCACGAAGCGTCCGTTCGCGGGCAACCGCGACGAGGGCGGCCGGCAGAGGA
Source organism: uncultured Haloferacaceae archaeon (assembly GCA_964457485.1). Taxonomy (GTDB): domain Archaea; phylum Halobacteriota; class Halobacteria; order Halobacteriales; family Haloferacaceae; genus PL-Br10-E2g29. Next base: position 4,307 of record CAYWFO010000008.1, read on the forward strand.
TACAGCAGCGCAAATGCGAGCAGCGTCGAAAGTGTTGACCCGGTGATAAAAATAAGGCCATCGGTCGTGCCGGTCGGATCGATTCCCTCCAGTGGGCCGCCGAGTGTCACCAACAGCAACACGACTGGAACCACGAGGTAGCCGAGACACGTCACCGAGAGTCGAATCCCGTCACGCAGCAGTGGCCCAATCGGTCGCCAGTCTGGTCGCGTCGGTTCCTGATGCGAGGGCGTCGTCGCAGCCGTCGAAAGCACCCGCGCGAGGTAGCCGGCGACAACGACAAACGGCAGTACGGGAAGCCAGACGGCCAGCAAGTGCAGACCGCCACCGACGACCAGCGCATCGTACCGCGGCGAGCCACGAACCGGATACGTCAGCAGGTCGGAGATCACCTGCGGATCGGTGAATCCTCCCGCTCGTCGCCGACACGGTGCGGAAAACCGAGATGGGCGACGACAGCCCGGCGGCGGCGATGCCGACGCGGGCGGCTGTTTCGGGAGACGAGTCCGATCATGTGCGAGGCGATGACGGCGAGCGGCAAATCGGTTTCGCCGCGAGCAATGGGCCCCGGACGCTGCCCAACAACGCACGCAGCGACGGA
>CAYWFO010000008.1:5007-25780 GCA_964457485.1 uncultured Haloferacaceae archaeon
TTTCGCCGCGAGCAATGGGCCCCGGACGCTGCCCAACAACGCACGCAGCGACGGACACAGCGACGGACGCCACGAAGCGACGGACGCAGCAACAGATACCGCGCAGCGACGGACACAGCGACGGACGCCACGCAGCAACGGACACCACGCAGAACGGATACAGCGACGGATCTCGCGCTGTCGACGGCTGAAACCGGGCGTTTCCGTAATCACCCCTCAGTCATGCTCGAGGGGTGTCCAGCCGTTTGTCGCCGCTGTCGTCCGGACAGCCGCCGCGTTGTCGGCAACGTCGTGAACGCGAACGATGTCGGCCCCGCGCTCGGCTGCCAGCGCGGTCGCCGCGACCGTCGGCACGAGCCGATCATCGGGTGACGACGAGACCGATCGAAACATCGATTTGCGCGAGTGGCCCAACAGAATCGGGCAGCCGAACGCTGACAGCTCGTGCAGGCGGTCGACCAGCTCGAACGACGCGCTCGCGGTCTTGCCGAAACCACAGCCCGGATCGACAATGATGTTTTCACGGTCGATGCCGGCCTGTTCGGCCACCAACAGCCGCTCGATGAGATCCTCGCGGACGGCCCCAACAACGTCGTCGGCGCGGACGGTTCGGTCGGGATCGACCGGCGCGGAGAGACTGTGCATTATCACGACCGAAGCGTCGTGGTCGGCAACGACGAACCGCATGTCGGGATCCGACAGTCCCGATACGTCGTTGACGATCGTCGCACCCGCCGCAAGCGCTGCGTCGGCAACGGCCGCTTTGCGGGTGTCGATCGAGACGGGCACGTCGAGCGCCGAAATCGCCTCGATGACCGGGACGACCCGCTCGATTTCCGTCTCGACGGGAACCGGCTCCGCGCCGGGACGGGTGCTCTCGCCACCGATGTCGACGATGTCCGCGCCGTGGTCGACCATCGCCTCCGCGCGGTCGACCGCCGCGTCGAGTCGATCGTACTCGCCGCCGTCGTAGAAGCTGTCGGGCGTCACGTTGAGAATGCCCATGACCGCGGGGCCGTCAGTGCCGAACGGGTTCGACGGCGCGGTGAGCGTGCGTTCGAGTTGAGCGGCGAGTCGACCGAGACCCGCACCGATATCGCGCAGTTCCTCGATAAGTTCGCGAAACTGCCCGAGTGTGCCAGAAAGCGTCGTCTCAACGAGATCACCAGGAGCGCCGCCCGGATCGCTGACGCACGCGCCGCCGAGCGCGCGAACGCGCTCACCGACGAGTTCCGCCTGTGGCGGTCGAAGCGAAACGGCGAGTGTCGTCGGTGTGAGCGCGGCGACCGGCGAATCGGCTGTCGACGAGGCCGCAGACCGCGATGGTTCCACAGTACCCGCGTGCGACGCCGACGCGCCGTCAGTCACGCCGCCGTAACCACCGCTCTCACGGGCGGCCGGTCGACGATCCGTTGGAACAACGAGCCGCGTCCAGCGATCTCTGGCCTCCGAAACAGCGTACAGCGAGCCGGTGACGAGCACGAAATCGTCGTCCTCGGCGGCCGCAATCGCCCGCTCGGTCGCCTCGGGCACTGACGCGATTTCACGAACCGACTGCGCGTGCGACGCGAACGCGTCGGCGACCGTGGCCGAATCGGTCGCTCGGTCGACCGCCGGCCGGGTCGCAAACGCCGTCTCGACTGCCGGCAACGACTCGATCATCCGTTCGTGATCCTTGTCGGTCATGACGCCAAACACGACGTGTAAATTATCGTAGGTGTACCGCGAGAGCAGGTCGGTGAGGCGCTCGGTCGCGCCGGGGTTGTGCGCGCCGTCGAGTGCGATCATGGGCTTGGTCGAGCGAATCTCGAAGCGTCCCGCGAGCGTCGCCCGCCGAAGGCCGGTCGCAATCGACGGTTCGTCGGCGTCGGCGACCTGTCTGGCAAGCGTTGCAGCAATTGCGGCGTTCGTCGCCTGGTGTTCACCGAGGAGCGTGAGATGCGTGTCGACCGCCCACGCCGGTCCGCGAAGCGAAATGTTGTTTTCGATCGGCGTTCGCATGCCGGTTTCGTGCGCAACCACGTCGCAGTCGTCGCCGCCGACGGTGATCACGTCGGTTTGTGAGCGGATCGCCGCTAGTGCGCGGCCAGTAACGCCGGTCACCAACGGGCGGTCAGCGGGCGCGACGTGAGCCTTGTCGCGGGCGATTTCCTCGACGGTATCGCCGAGCAGTTCGGTGTGTTCGAGACTCACGCTCGTCACCGCGCTGGCGACGGGGTCGACGGCGCTCGTGGCGTCGTACCGCCCGCCGATGCCGACCTCCAACACGGCGACGTCCACGTCCTCCTGGGCGAACTGAAACAGCGCGAGCGCGGTCAACACCTCGAATTTGGTCGGCATGTCGTCATCGGCCGCAAGGGCGTCGAGACACGGCTCGATTCGCTCGACAAACGTCGTCACACGGGATTTCGGGATGGGCCGGTCGTTGACGCGGATCTGGCCGCGAAAGCCGTTCAGTGCGGGCGACAGGTACGAACCGACGGTCAGTCCCGTGGTTTGCAGCACGCTTTCGAGCAGTCGAGCGGTGCTTCCCTTCCCGTTCGAGCCCGCGATTTGCACGCAGTCGATCGACTCGTGTGGGTCGCCGAGAAACGAAAGCATCCGGGCGGTGGTGTCGACGCCGAGTTTCGGCCGGCGCTGTTGGAGCGACTGCAGGCGCTCGACCGCCTCGCGATAGTCCATACCACACGTCGGCAGCGGCGAGGTGATTAATGTACCGACGTGGCGAGAAACTCCCTCCTCATCGGGGGTGACTGTCCGTGGCTTGGCGGATGAAACACACCGTGTTGGCTCCGCGACAGCACGGCGGAGACGATGTGTCGGTTGCGCAGCGATAGCGCGGCGCAGTCGGTGGAAATCGGGCACGGCGAGTCGGTGAAACACGCTTATTATCGCCCGCAGTCGGGTGTCAGATGTGAACGCACACACGCTCGCGGCCGCCGACCCCGAGACGCTCTCGTTCGAGGCGACGATCCGCGCCGTCGAGGAATCGAGCGTTTGGCTGTCCAAAACGTATTTTTATCCCGAAAGCGGGGGCCAACCCGCCGACGAAGGGACGATTGACGGTGTTCGCGTCGCCGACGTCCAGCGTCACGACGGTGAGATCGAACACGTCCTCGCGGAACCGCCGTCGGTCGATGTCGGCGACCGAGTAACGGGTTCGATCGATGCGGCACCCAGAACGTACAACCGACGGGCACACACCGCGAGCCACATCGTCTACGGCGCGGGGCGACGGCTCTTCGACGCCACGGGATACGCCGGGTTCGACATCGGCCCCGAGCGAGTTCGCCTCGATTTCGAGACCGAGGCGGCCGTCGGCGACGTCGACCCGCTCGACATCCAGCGCGCCGCCAACGAGGTCGTCTGGGAGAACCGATTGGTTGAGTGGGACGAGCTAGACGCCGCGGCCGTCCGCGCCGATCCGAAAATCGTGTTCAATCTCGACGCGGATTCCGAGAGCGACACCGTCAGAATCGTCGAAATCGACGGCTGGGACGTCTCGGCGTGCGGCGGGACGCACGTGCGCTCGACCGGTGAAATCGGCCCAATCAAACTGCTGTCGGTGTCAAATCCCGGCGCGAACTGTCTCCGCGTCGAGTACGCGGTCGGCCCGCCAGCAATCGAGCGACAGCTCGCCGAAACCGCCGCTGCCCGTCGGGCGGCCGACAGGCTGGAAACGGCCGTCGAGTCGCTGGGCGAGAGCGTCAATCGGATTGCGGCCGAGCGCGACGCGCTGGAGTCGACCTGCTCGGAACTCCGCGAGCGACTCCTTCACGCCCGACTGGACGCTCTCGCAGAACACCCTCACGAACACGGCGGCCACGAGTGGCTCGTCGGCACCGTCAGCAACGTCGACGCCAACACCGTCGCCGACGTGGTTCGATCGGTCGAGAGCGGTGCCGACGCCTGTGTCCTCGTCGGCCGCGACGATGCAACGTTCGTCGTTGTCGCGTCGACCGTCGAACCGGCCGCTGGCGGGCCGGACGCGGCGGCCGTTGTCGAGACGATTACCGCGCGGTTCGGTGGCGGCGGTGGCGGCCAGCACTCGCTCGCACAGGGCGGTGGCCTCGATGTCGACCCCGAGCGCGTCGTCGCCGCGATTCGTGACGGTGAGGTCGACCTCTCGTCGAACACGGAACTGACGCGCGGCAAATAACGTCATAAACATGAGATGATGAGTCGCCGGCGCGGACAGCGCTCGGATGGAACACATCCTATACCAGTGGTGTCAGCTTTGCTAATCTTATTACGGCGGTGCAAAGAAAGCCTATGAGACATGGCTTCACAGGATCCGATTCCGACCGATTACGATATAGCACAGTCAACAGACATGGAACCGATCTGGGAACTCGTCGAGCCGTGGGGGCTCGGACTCGACGATCTCCAGTACTTCGGCGAGTATACGGCGAAGGTCAAACACCACGCCATCGAACGACTGCGCGAGGAATCGGGCGAAAAAGACCAAAATCTCGTGTTGGTGACCGGCATGACGCCGACGCCGAAAGGTGAGGGCAAAACCGTCACCACGGTCGGCCTCGGCCAGACGCTCAACCACATCGGCAAGGAAACAATGATCGCCATTCGCGAACCCTCGCTGGGGCCTGTGTTCGGTGTCAAAGGCGGCGCGGCCGGCGGCGGTCGCTCGCAGGTGCTTCCGATGGAGGACATCAATCTGCATTTTACCGGTGACATCCACGCGCTCACATCGGCGCACAACCTCATTGCAGCGATGCTCGACGCAAAAATCTCACAGGGCGACGAACTCGACATCGATATCAACAACGTCGCCTGGCCGCGGGCGATCGACATGAACGACCGAGCGCTGCGCGAGACGATCGTCGGCCTCGGCGGCGAAAGCGGCGGGACGCCGAGAGAGGACCGCTTCCTCCTGACGGCCGCCTCCGAACTAATGGCCGTGCTCTGTCTGGCGAGCGATCTTGCGGATCTCAGAGAACGAATCAGCCGGATTATTGTCGCCTACGACACCGACGGCAAGCCGGTCACAGTCGACGACATCGAGGCGACCGGTCCGGCAACGATGCTGCTGCGCGATGCGATCAAACCCAACGTTGTGCAGACAATCGAGGGAACGCCCGCGTTCGTCCACGGCGGCCCGTTCGCCAACATCGCCCACGGAACCAACTCACTGATCGCTGATAAGACCGCCTTCGGCATGGGCGAGTATCTCGTCACCGAAGCCGGGTTTGGCTCGGATCTCGGCGCGGAGAAGTTCATGGACGTGGTGTGTCGGATTGGCGATATGACGCCGAACGCAGTCGTTCTCGTCGCCTCGGTTCGTGCGCTGAAATACCACGGCCTCGAGCAGTGGCCCGTCGACTACGACGCCATCGACGAGGCCGGCGTCGACGCCGTCGAAGCCGGCTTTTCGAACCTCGACAAACACGTGCGCAACCTCCAGAAGTTCGGCGTCCCCGTTGTCGTCTCGATCAATCGCTTCCCCGACGACACGGACGGCGAAATCGCGGCCGTGCTCGATCACTGCCGAGACGAACTGGGCGTTCGGGCCGCCGAATCGAACGTGTTCGCCGACGGTAGCGAAGGTGGTGTCGACCTCGCCGAGAACGTCGTGAGCGCAGTCGAATCGGGCGACGAAGCCGACTTCGAGATGCTGTACGATGACGAGGCTTCGATCACGGAGAAAATCAACACCGTCGCCACCGAAATCTACGGCGCCGACGGCGTGAAGTACACCGGCGGCGCGCTCGACGACATCGAGCAAATGGCCGAACTCGGCTTCGAGGAGTACCCGGTCGTGATGTCGAAAACGTTCCACTCGCTGAGCGACGATGCGAGCCAAAAGGGTGCACCCGAGGACTGGGAGCTCGAAATCAGCCAGGTCTACCCCTCGGCCGGCGCGGGATTCCTTGTTGCACTCACCGCCGACGCGCTGACGATGCCGGGGCTGCCCGCACGTCCGGCGGCCGCCAACATGGACATCGACGCCGACGGCAACATCACCGGCCTGTTCTGAGGCCAAACCGGTCGAAGAACGCCGGAGAAGCGGCGAGCGTGCCAACCGCTGGCCGTGGGCGGAGAAGGCTGACAGCAACAAAAAGCGGAGTCCGCTCCGACCGCGCGGTCGTTATTCGACGGTCGCGATCGCTTCGATTTCGATGGCTGCACCCTTCGGAACCGCGTCGACCGCAATCGCGCTTCTGGCTGGCGGGTCGGTCTCGAAAAAGGCGCTGTACGCCTCGTTGAATGCGTCGAAGTCGTCGATGTCGTCGAGGAACACGGTTGTTTTGAGTACGTCGTCGAGCGATCCACCCTCGGCTTCGATAATCGCCTCGACGTTGCGGAGACACTGTTTTGTCTGCTCGGCGACCGAGGCCTCGTCGAGGAGGTCGCCGTCGACCGTGAGCGGAAGTTGGCCGGCGGTGATGAGCAGCGAGCCGTTCGTCGTCGCCTGACTGTATGCGCCGACAGCCGCCGGCGCGTCGTCAGTGCTGATAACGCGTTTCATGCGACTGGCTACAGCCGGCGGCGGGTTATAAATTGGTGCGGATGAGGAACGGGCTATTATATATTGCGCCGTCGGCAGCAACGCCATCCAGACCGTCGACAGCAACCCCGACCAGCCGACAGCAACCCCGCCCAACAGACAGCAACACCCATTAGCCGACGGCAACACCGCCCAGCCGACAGCACGGATCGTCAGGCGTTTTTTATAGGATGTCGGCAAACACACCGAGAGTGAGTCGCAAGGAAGACGACGCTCGGCAGTCGGTGGTCGACGCGGTGTTCTACCCCGCCGACCGCATTCCGTTCGTCGAGTGGAGCGAACTGTCAGGTGCAAAACCGACCGTCGTGTTGGTCGGTGCAGTGACGGTGTTGTCGTTCGTGACGGGACTGTCGAACCTGAGTCGCGCAGACCCGGCACTCGATGGGCCGCTGACCGCGGTCGTCGCCATACCGCCGTCAGCCGTTCAGTTCGGGGGCGTGTTGGCCGCGTTCGTTCTCGGGGTCGTCACCATCGGGCTCCACCGGCGAAAACGGCTCGCGTGGACGGTCGGCATCGTGGTGCTTCCGACCATCGTTCTTTTGCCGCTAACGACGGCCCAAGCGACCGACATTCCGTTGTTGCTGTTGACGGTGTTCACCGTTCCACTGCTCATTCGAAACCGCTCGCGGTTCGACCGGACGATCGACCTCTCGTCGCTCCAGATTGCGTCGCTCGTGGCGATTTTTGGCGTGTTGCTCTACGGAACGGTCGGTAGCTACGGACTCCGAGACCAGTTCGTCGAACTCGACACGTGGACCGACGCGGTGTACTACGTGCTCGTCACGATTGCAACCGTCGGCTACGGCGATATCACGCCGGTGAGCGCCGAAGCACGGTGGTTCTCGCTCTCGATTATCGTGTTCGGCACCGGCGCGTTCACCGTCGCCATCGGTGCACTCATCGGGCCGGCAATCGAATCCAGAATGGCGAAAGCTTTCGGCGTTATGACCGCATCAGACCTCACACTCCTCGAAGACCACATCGTGGTCCTTGGACACGGCGATATCACCGAACCGTTACTCGACGAACTTGGCGATCAGGCCGAAATCGTCGTCGTTACGCCCGACCAGTCGAAAATTTCGTCCTTGCAGGACGATGACGACGATCTCAACTTGCTCACCGGCGATCCGAGCGACGAGTCGGTGCTCAGAGACGCCGGCGTCGAAGCCGCCCGCGGCGTTGTCGTCAGCAGCAACGACGATGCACGCGACATCCTCGCCGTGATCGCCACGAAAAACGTCAACCCAGACGTTCGAACGGTCGCCGCCGCAACCGAACAGAAGTACGTCGAAAAGTTCCGGTCGGTCGGCGTCGACGCCGTTCTCAATCCACGTTCGATCGGCGGGCGGTTGCTGAGTCAGTCGATTCTTGACGGAAGAAATCCCGAGACGTTGCTTCGATCTGCCGACGACGAGGACGACGACTCGGCGTGAGCGCGCCGAACCCACGGCGTTCATCACGACACACTGATCATCATCACGACACACTGACGGTCATCACAACACACTGACGGTCATCACAACACACTGACGGTCATCACAATACACCGACGGTCATCACAATACGACTGAATGGCTCACACGCGCGAAAACCCACCCGTCTGGCGAGACGGCGGAAACAAACGGCCCGCAATCCCTAAACGAGTCGGCCGCCTCCGCACGTGCCATTCTCAGATACTACTATGTGGGTTCGAATGCTGAGTGTTGGATATGGCCGCCACAGAGCCGGCCGATATCGAAGCGATGCTCGCAAGAGTGTTGCTACCACTGTGTGTGGCGGCAGGAGCCATCGTGCTGAGCGGATTTTTCTTTCCAACGTTTGTCGGTGACGTGGTGACCGGCCCGGCATGGCTCACGCTGGCGTTGGTGTTTTTTGTTTCCGGACTCGGCTACATCGCGCTGCTTCCCTACGATACCGGCGACCGCGAAACGGAGACAGAGACGGATCGACCGGCGGCGATGCTACGGATTCGACAGACAGGCCTCAGCGGCACGGTTCGGACGTTCATCACCAAGCAGGAACTTCCGACGTTTGTGCTTCCGCTTGGTGTGCTCGCGGCGTACATCCTTCTCCAACTCGTCTGGCCGTCGTCAACCGAAACCGCCGTGAGCGCGGCCGCTGACTCGATGCTGGTGGCGACCCGCCCGATGTTTTTGTTCGTCGTGTTGCTCTCGGTGGCGTTCTGTCTGTTCGTACTGATCGGCCCATGGGGCGACATCAAACTGGGCGGGCCCGACACCGAACCGGCGTACACGTACCCAATGTACTTTACGCTTATATTTACCGCCGGTATCGCCGCCGGACTCGTGTTTTGGGGGCCCGCAGAGGCACTGTTTCACTACGCTGAACCGCCGCCGTACTTCGGCGTCGAACCGCAGTCAGAAGCCGCGCTCACCCCGGCGCTGGTCTACTCGTTGTTTCACTGGGGCATCTCGGCGTGGAGCGCGTACGCGGTCATCGGCGTTCCAATCGCGTACTACGTGTTCGCCCACGATGCACCGCTCCGGGTCTCGACGCTGCTCGCCCCAGTGCTCGGCGTCGACAACCTCGATTCCGCGTGGAGCACGCTGGTCGACACGCTGGCAGTTTTCGCGATTATCGCCGGTATTTCGACCTCCACGGCGTTGGTGAGCGAGCAGTTTCTCACCGGGATCGACTTTCAGTGGAACGTCGCCAGCGGCACCTTCGGGCCGGCGTTGTTCGTCGTCGGACTCACCGCCATCGTCGTTATTTCGGCGGCAACCGGAATGCACCGGGGGATTCGACGGCTCGCAACGCTCAACATCGGCCTGTTTGCGTTGTTCGCGCTGGTGGTTGCGGCGGTCGGGCCGTGGGGGTTCATCAGCCGGCAGGCCCCCGCCGCAGTGACCGGCTACGCCGTCGAGTTCGTTCCCATGAGCGTGCATTTCGGCGGGGAGTGGGTTGCCGCGTGGACCGTGTGGAACTGGTCGTGGTGGTTCTCGTGGGCGCCGTTTGCGGGGTTGTTTATTGCGGCGCTCTCGAAGGGCCGACGCATCCGAACGGTCGTGTTCACTAGTGTGTTTGCGACGTCGGCAGCGACGCTGGTGTGGTTCTTGCTGCTGGGCGGGAGCGCACTGTTCGTCCAACACAGCGGCCAGCAGGACGTTCTGGCGACGATGGCCGGGCAGAACGGTTCTGAGGCCGTCGCTGGGTTCCCGGTGTTTGCGGCGTTACCGCTCGGTGACCTGCTCGTGTTCGTCTTTTTGGCGCTCATTATCGTGTTCATGGCGACCTCGGCGGACACCTCGACGCTCGTGGTCGCAACGCTCGCAACAAAGCGGACGTACGCGCCATCGACCGGCCATATCGTATTCTGGGGCGTGTTTCAGGGAGCAGTTGCCGTATCGGTGTTCATGCTCGGTGGAGCCGAAACGCTCCAGGTTCTCGCCGTTCTCACCGGCGCACCGTTCGCCGTGCTCGCGGTTATCGCCATGGTCGGCGTGATGCGGACGTGGTATCGAACCGAACGGGGCCACCGGTCGTTGCTGTGGCGCGTGCGGGATCGACTCCCAGCAATCCAGATGCACCACGATATCGACCCGCCGGACGACAATGAACCCTGACGATGAACCGAACGCGTCGCTGGCACCACACCGACTGACAAAGAGAGCGACGCACGCATCCTGACCGCAAAGCGATCCCCAATGAAACCGGCCGGCGTCGAATCCGAACCCTCGTTCCACAACAACTAAGAAAACAGAAAAGTTGAGCGAGGAATCAGCAAAATCGGATCGAAAGCAGCACGCGAACCGGGAACTAAGCGGCGTGACTGACAATCAAAGATCGAGACTGACGCTGATGGATCACAACACGCACGGAAAACAATGAACAGCCGAACGGTCGGCATCGGCTTCGTCTTTCTCGCCGCGGCGCTGTTCGGCACGCTCGGGATTTTCGGCCGGATCGCCGCCGGAATTGAGCTGCCGATGGGAACGTTACTCAGCGTTCGGTTTGTCGCCGCAACGGCCGCGCTGTGGTTCGTGCTGTCGGTGTACGGCCCGCGACGACGACTCGAGAAACGAACGGTCTTCATCGAAGTCGGCCTCGGCTGTGTGTACGGCGTGATGTCGGTTGCGTACTTCGAGAGCCTCACGTGGCTGTCGGCGGGCATTGCGGCGCTGTTGTTGTTCACCTATCCGGTGCAGGTGACGCTCGCCTCGGCGGTCGCGCTCGACGAACCGATCACGCTCGCGAAACTCGCGGCGCTGATCGCGGCGGTGTCGGGCGTCGCGCTCGTCGTTGGGGGTGGCGAACTCACGCTTGCGGTCAGCGGCGTCGTACTTGTCGGTCTCGCGTCGATGTGTTACACCGTCTACTCGATGGGAACCCGCGTGATGACCGCCGAAATCGACCCGCTGACCCACGTCGCCTACACGTTTCTTGGCGTGACGGCGACGGTCGGCCTCTACGGGGCGGCAACTGGAACGCTCGGAACGCCGGCGACGATCGACGGCTGGATGCTCGTCGCCGGAATCACCGTGGTCGGCACGCTCATCCCGATTATGCTGTTCGCCGAAGGGCTGTCGCGAATCGAGGCGAGCACCGCAAGCATCGTCTCGACGAGCGAACCGCTGACGACGGTGGTGCTCGGCGTGATTTTGCTCGGCGAAACCGTCACGCTCTCGATCGCCGTTGGTGCGGTGTTGATTCTCTCCGGTGTCGGACTGACGTCGCCGGCAATCGAGCGGCTGGGTCACCACGAGTGGATGCCGTACTCGTAGGGAAGCGACTGGGGGCGCGACGCGGCGACCTGGGCGGCCAACCGGCGACCTGGGCGGCCAACCGGCGACCTGGGCGGCCAACCGGCGACGCGGTCGACCAACCGGCGACACGAAACTCGTTGACCGCGACACTACTGGTCACGAAAGCGGCAGGTTGAGTCAGTGCCGCCGAACATGGTGGCTGCTCCGAAAATTTATAATCATTAACAATCAGTGTGTCGTAGGGACTGTACTCCATGAAAACACTGCACACAGCAGAGACACCGGTCATCCGGATTGCGACAGACGAACCCCCCGACAGCGGTTTTGAACGGGAACACGAGGAAGTCATCAGCGTCGGCTCGACTGGACTGCCGGCGATCGAGCCGCTCGTGATGGTAACCGAGCGGGGAACAACGGCGTTGTATACGGGCTGTTCGCCCGACCGGATCAGAGAAATTGTCGAGCGCACCGTCGCCGAAAACACGCTTGCCGACGAGTCGGCCGCTGACGGCGACGAGACACCGGACGCCGTTGTCGAGCACGATCCGGCGACGACACGGCTGCCGGAAGCCCCGATTGCCGGGCTCGACACGGGCGTTCGGCAGGTGCTTGGCGGCTGTGGCTGGCGACGGCCGACCGATCCGGCCGATCACGAGGCCGCCGGTGGGTTCGGTGAGTACGCAACCGAATCCGTCCTCGATGTCGCGGACACGCTTTGCGGTCGCGGCTGGGGCGACCTGTGTCACGACGATCCGGTCGGCGAGACGTGGGAGACGGTTCGCGAAACCGACGGTGATCCAGCGGTCGTCGTCAACGGCCACGGATCCGCTGCCGACACGCTCTTGCTGGCGAGCACGCCGTTTGACGTGTTAGCGGGAGCGGTCGCCGCCGCCGAGACGGTTGGCGCACGCGGCGTGATCGTCTACCTCTCGGCGGCCGACACGAACGCGATCGAAACCGTGCGAACGGCCGCCGAGCGCTATCCGGATTCGGCGGTCGCCATTGACGTCGTCACCGGCCCCGACGAGTACCGCGCGGCCGAACCGACGATGGCGCTCGAAGCGATCGAGGGCAACCACCGCCTCGAAGCACGACTTCGCCCGCCAGGGCCCGAAACCGTCGGCCTGCATGGCCGGCCAACGCTGATTCACACGCCGCGAACGCTGGCTCAGCTCTCGGTCGCGCTGCGAGCAGGCGACAATCGCGGCGAAAAAAACCGCCGGCGCGAACGAACCCGACTCACAACGGTCGACGGCGACGTTGAGACGACCGCAACGGTCGAGCTTCCCGAAACCGCGTCGCTGTCGAGCGCGCTCGACGCGGTCGCACTCACCAACGGGTTGGGCGCGGCCCGCGTCGGCGGACAGTTCGGCGGCATTACCGCCGACCTCGACGTGGCGGTCGATCCCGAATCGTTGGCCGCGCGGGATCTCGGCACCGAAGGGGCGGTTCACGTGCTCGGCGACGACCGCTGTGTCGTGGAGTTCGTCGGCCGCACGGCGGCGTTCGCGGCCGAGGAGAACTGCGGACGGTGCGTGCCCTGTCGCGAGGGAACCACCCAACTCGTCGAGTTGCTCCGAGCAGTATACGACGGGCAGTACGATGCGCACAAAATCGAGGAACTGGTCCGCGTGATGTCGACTTCGAGTATCTGTGCGTTCGGCGTCCACGCGGGCCGGCCGGTCAGAACCGCGATGGGAGAGTTCGAAGACGCGTTCGAATCACACGCAAACGGCCGATGTCCGGCCGAGGGCCGTCTCGATCCACTGGAGGCAGACTAACATGAGTTCAGAACCACAGCCGAGCGATGACGCACCGCCGCTGACCGAAACGATCGCGCCCGGAACGGCGACCGATCCGCCGGTCGGAACGACCGAGCCGACAACGGTGACCGTCGACGGCATCGAGGTTCGCCTGGACCCGGGTTCGACGCTGCTCGATGCGGTCGAACGAATCGAACCCGCCGACAACGTGCCTGCGCTGTGTCACTACGGCCGCGAGGGAATCGGCCCACGAAGCGAGTGTCGGACCTGCATGGTCGACACCGACGCTTACGGCATTGTGCCGGCGTGTAGCTTCCCGGCCGAAGACGGGTTGACCGTTCGAACCGACGCCGAGGCGGCCGCCGAGGCCCGCGATGTCAACCTCGATCTCGTGCTGTCGGATCACAATCTCCGGTGTACGACCTGTGGAAAGAACGGCCGGTGTGAGTTGCAGGACGCCGCAATCGACGAGGAAGTCGAAGAGCCCCGCTACGGCGTGCTCGACGACCGTGACGAGTACGAACCGCTCGACGATTCCTCGCCGTTCATCCAGATCGACCGCAACAAGTGTATTCTGTGCAACCGGTGTGTCGAGGCCTGCAACGACGTGCAGGTCGAAGGCGTGCTCCGGATCGAAGGTCATGGCCAAGACACCCGCATCGGCTTTCAGAGCGACGCCGAGACGATGGAGGAATCGACCTGTGTCTCGTGTGGACACTGCGCGACCGTCTGTCCGACCGGCGCGCTGGTCGAGAAGGGAATCGAGGACGCGACGACGATTCCGCTTCCCGGCTTCACCCAAAAGAACAGCATCGGCACGAGCTACGAGAACACCAAGCAACCGAAAGGGCCGATGACGCCGAAGAAACGCGCCGAAAAAGGCGAGACCCCCAAGCCGAGTACGGACGGCGGCGTCGACACGGCGGAGACAGGTGACGGCGGCGTCGACACGGCGGAGACAGGTGACGGCGGCGTCGACGCGGGCGACGCGTTCAATATTGTCCCGCCGACCGGTGACGACGCGGCGAACGTCGAGAGCCCTGACTCCGAGGGGGAAAGCGACGTCGACGCCGTGGAATACGACAGCGATGTTGACACTGCTGACGCCGACAGCGAGGCCGCTGGCTCGGACGACACGGACGATATCTGGGACGGTTCGACGGGAGGTGAGTGGCCATGAGCGACAGCGACGACCTCGATGGGGTTGCGGGCTACATGCAGCAGGCCAAACAACAGGCGCTCAAAAACGTCGAACACGTCGCCGAAGGCGTCGCCGCCGACACGCTTTCGGAGGGCAAACTCTTCGAAATCGCCCAGTCAATCGGCGACAAGCGCCTCGAAGAGTTGACCGTCGCCGATACGACCTGTGGCTACTGTGCGGTCGGCTGCCGGTTCGATCTGTACTCGGACGGCGAGGAGATTCTGGCCGCCCGGCCAACGGCCGAGGAGGACGCGCCGATCAACGGGATTTCGACCTGCGTCAAGGGCAAGTTCGGCTACGACTTCGTCAACAGCGACGACCGGCTGACGACGCCGCTCGTCCGCGACGAGGCGGGCGCATTTCGCGAGGCCTCGTGGGGCGAAGCGCTCGACCGTGTCGCGGAGGGTCTCGGCGCAATCCGCGACGAACACGGCGGTGAGGCGCTCTCGCTCATCGCCTCGTCGAAGGCGACAAACGAGGAGAACTACCTGATGGGCAAGTTCGCCCGCCAGGTGCTCGGAACCAACAGCGTCGACAACTGCAACCGGCTGTGTCACTCCTCGACGGTGGCGGGGCTTGCGAAAACCTACGGCTACGGCGCGGCCTCGATTTCCACCGACGACCTCGAACTCGCCGACTGCATTCTGTTGACCGGGTCGAACACGACCGAAGCACACCCCGTGTTGGCGACGCGCATCAAACAGAACGTTCGCGACGGGGCTGACCTGCTCGTGTTCGATCCGCGCGAGATCCAGATCGCGGAGTACGCCACCCAGTACACCCAGGTGAAACCCGGCTACGACGCGGTCTGGATCAACGCCATCACGCGACACATCATCAACAACGACCTCTATGACGAGACGTTCGTCGACGAACGAACGACCGGCTTCGAGGACGTCAAAGAGTCAGTCCAAGAGTTCACGCCCGACCGCGTCGAGGAGGTCACGGGCGTTGCGCACGAGGAGATCGTTTCGGCCGCCGAGATGATCGCCGAGAGCGACGCCTGCGTGTTCGGCTGGACGCTCGGGCTCACCGAACACTCCCACGGCACGGAGAACGTCATGGCAATGGCGAACCTCGCGGCGGTCACCGGCAACCTCGGCCGACCCGGTACGGGCGTCTCGCCGTTCCGCGGCCAGAACAACGTCCAGGGCGGCGGGGGCGACATGGGACCGCTGCCCGACAACTTTCCCGGCTACCAGGACATCGCTGATGACGAAATTCGCGCGAAGTTCGAGGAGGCGTGGGACTGCGAGATTTCCGGCGAGTACGGCTACTACACGACCCAGATGTTTCTGGCGGCCGATGACGACGACATCCGCGGGATGTACATCATCGGCGAGAACGCGGCGCTCTCGGAACCCGGCGTCAATCACGCCGAGGAGATTCTTCGCGACCTCGACTTCCTCGTCGTCCAGGACCTGTTCGTGACCGAGACCGCCGAGTATGCCGATGTGGTGCTGCCGGCGTGCAGTTTCGTCGAAAAAACCGGCACGTTCACCAACACCGACCGAACCGTCCAAATGGTGAACAAAGTGATGGAGCCAAAGGGAGATTCTCGGCCCGACTGGAAGATTCTGCAAGACCTCGCAAACCGCATGGGTCGCAACTGGGACTACACGGATACCGCCGAAATCATGCGGGAGGTGAAGTCGGTGACCCCGCTGTACGGCGGCGTGAGCCACGAGCGAATTCGCGAGGAAGGCGGCCTCCAGTGGCCCTGTTGGGACGACGACCACCCGGGAACGCCGCGGCTGTACGCCGAGGAGTTCAACACCGAGAACGGGAAGGCGAATCTACAGGCTGTCGGCTACAGCGAGCCAGCCGAAACGCCAGACGAGACGTACCCGCTCTCGTTGACAACGGGACGCGTGCTCTATCAGTACCACACGGGAACGATGACCCACCGCGAGGAGGGAATTATGCAGTACACGCCGAGTGACTTCATCGAACTCCACCCCGAGACGGCAGATGCCGCGGGCATCGAAAGCGGCGACATGGTGACCGTCGAGTCACGGCGCGGCGAAATCGTCGTTCCCGCGCAAATAACCGACCGGGTCGGCCCCGACACGGTGTTCATTCCGATCCACTTCGCCGAGAGCGCCGTCAACCGGCTGACCGACGAGGAGCATATCGACCCCGTTGCGGCGACACCGGAGTACAAGGTGTCGGCCGTTCGGATCAGTGCCGCAGAGATGGCCGACGCGAGTCAGACGAGCGACATCGAAGCACTGGGGGACGACTAAATGGCCGACCGACAACACTCGTACCCGGAACGCGCGACCAACGGTGCGCGCAAGGAACGCGGAACGGGCGGTGGCGGCCAGGCGGTCGAGTCGGCGGTCGAGAAACACGGCGAGACCATCGCCGCCGCAATCGAGCAGAGCGACGAACTCGAAGATGCGCTCGAAACGACGATTCTCATCCTCGCGAGCCTCGATGACGACGAGGTGGCAGAGCTGACGAACGCGGCAAGCAACCTCGTTGCGGCGGGCGACGGGCTGAGCACCGACGATGCCGCGGAACTGGCCGGCGAGGTCGGTGCAAACGCCGGGTCGCTGTCGAATGCGCTCGAAACCGTCGTCGAACTCGAGAAAGCGGGCACCCTCGACGACATCGGGGAACTCCAGCGCGAGGGCGACCTCGACGAACTGCTCGAAACCGCCCGCACGCTCTCGGCGCTCGACATCGACGACGACGCGGTTGCAGGGCTGAACGTCGTGTTGGGCGCGGTCGGCGAGGCCAGTCGTGGCTCGAAACCCGTCGGCCCGCTCGGATTGCTCCGCGGAATCACGACCCCGAACGCGAAAGCCGGCCTCGGATTCGGGTTGGCCGTGCTCAAATCGCTCGGCCGCCGGCTTCGCTCGTAGCCCGTGGTCGACGACTCCTCGGTCTGTCCGCGCTGTGGCGTGGGCTGTCGGCTCGCGCCAGCCGCCGCGAGCCGTGCGCGCGGGGTCGTCGGCCCGGCCAACCCCGAAGGCAGGCTCTGTTCGAGCGGGATCGCCGCCTACGACACCGACCGCGAGCGGCTCACCAAGCCGATTGTTCGGCATGGGGGCGACCAACGAACCGTGTCGTGGGAAACTGCGTACGACCACGCCGTCGACCGGCTGTTGGCCGTTCGAGACGACCACGGTTCCGACGCGCTGGCGTTTTTGGGTGCACCCCACTGCACGAACGAGGAGAACTATCTCTTGCAGAAACTCGCCAGACTGCTCGGCACCAACAACGTCGACAACCGGGCACGGGCGTGCCACGCGTCGATGACGCGGGCGCTCGCCGATCGGGTGGGCTGGGCGGCGACAACCAATCCGCTCTCGGACCTGCTCGACAGCGACGTGATTCTCGTTGCCGGCGCGAACCCCGCCGAACGGCAACCAGTCGCGTTCAACAGCTTCGTCCGGCCGGCGGTCAACGCGGGCGCAACACTCGTCCACATCGACCCGGTTGGCAACCGAACAACCCGGCTGGCGAGCCATCACCTCGCGCCACGGCCCGGGACTGACGCACTGGTGTTTGCGCTCCTGAGCGCGACGATACTCGACAAACCCAACAGCGTCGACACCGCGTTCGTCGCGGAACGAACGCGCGGCTACGAGGCGTTTGCCGACTCGATTGGCGCGCTCGACCGCCGGGAAGCCGCAACGACTACCGGCATCGACACGGCGACAATCGAAACCGTCGCCGAGCGAATCGCTGAGGCCGATCGGGTGGCCGCGCTCGTCGGAACGGGCATTGAGCACAACGACGGCGACGCGGCGAACGCCCTGCTCAACCTGCTGTTGGCAACCGGCAATCTCGGCCGGCCGGGAACCGGTGTCTACGTCCTCCGCGGGCTCGTCAACGAACAGGGCGCGACCGACGCGGGCTGTGTGCCCGACTGGCTTCCCGGTCAACAACCGGTGACCGATCACGCCGCGCGCGCTCGGGTGGCCGACGAGTGGGGTGTCGAACCGCCGCGAACGCCGGGGAAAACAGCCGGCGAACTGCTCGAATCGTTCGGGCGGGAGGTTCACGGTGCGGTCGTCGTCGGTGAAAACCCCGCGGTCTCGAAACGCGACGCGGACTGGCTCGACGCACGGCTTGCGTCGCTCGAGACGCTCATTGTCTGCGATCTCGTCGCCAGTCGAACAACGCGCCACGCCGATGTGGTGTTTCCCGTCGCCGCAGGAACCGAAAAAACGGGGACGATCACGAATCTCGATCGACACGTGCAGCACTCCGAGCTAACGGCCGAACCGCCGTCGGGAACGCGAAGCGACCGGCGGGTGCTGTGTGAACTCGGCGCGCGGTGTTTCCCCGATGAAACGCATTTTCGCTACGACGACACGAGCGAGATATTCGACGAGTTGACGCGTGTCGCGCCAACGCACACGGGAATTACCGTTGATGAACTCGGCGTGGCGGGCCGACAGTGGCCGTTCGGCGAAGCGCGGTTGTACGAGACGGCGTTCGCGACGAGCGACGGCCGAGCGGTGTTCACGACGCCGACCGCGCAGGGCGACCGCAACACCGACAACGTCGACGACGACGGCCTCTCACTCGTCGTGGGCGGTCGGGCAAGCGAAATCGAGAGCGACCCGAGCGGGAGCGACGCCCGGCTTCGCATCCACCCCGACGACGCCGCGGCGTACAGCGTTGTCGACGCCGAGACGGTTCGTGTGTCGAACCGCGCGGCCGACCGCGAAACGAGAATCGAAATCACCGAGCGAATCCGCCCGGGAACGGTCTATCTGCCCGCGTCGGTTGCCGACGTGTTTCTCCGCGGCGAGGAGTCAACGGTCAGGGTGGCTCCGGTATCGACGGCGAGCGATCGGTCGGGCTGAGTGTGTCGACAGCAACCACCGTCGACATCGGTTGGAGAACGCTCGAATCGATGCGTGACGGCTCCGACTCATCTGTTCGCGGGCGGACGGAGAAGCGTGAGAGGAGGTAGTCACCTACATACGGCTTGGGACACACCTGTAGGTATGGTCGCACTCATCGGTTCGCTCATCTCATTCGTGATTGCGCTCCTCGTCGGGGGACTCGCAATCTATATCAGCGCGAGCGTCGTCGTCGACGTCAAAGACTACAGCCACGCCGTCGTAACCGCGGTGCTCGGGGCGATTGGCTGGTTCATCGGGTCGTTGATCCCGATAATCGGCTCGCTCGTCGCGCTCGTCGTGTATCTCGGCGTCATCAACTGGCGCTACCCCGGCGGGTGGGTCAAGGCCGCGCTGATCGCTGTGGCCGCCTGGATCTCGGCATTAGTGATACTGTTTCTCACCAACGCGGTGTTCGGCCTCGGAATCGGCGCGTTCGGCGTCCTTGGCGTCTAAGTCGCTTACGCGGTCGGTGGCCGAACGCGGGCCACTGTCCGTCCGGAGCAATCAACAAACCTATTTTTTAGCCGGCAGAATGGATTGACCGTCTCCATGGCCCCGACACTCGACAGCGGCACCCTCCTGTACGTACTGGGCGTTGGATTCGCCCTCGGCGCACTGGCGTTCTTTGCGAGCGAGGTCGTCTTCGACCTCTCGATTACCGTGACCGCTGCGCTGTTGTTTCTCACGTTTCTGGCGTTTCTCGTTGTCGGACTCACCCTCGAGCGCGAGAGTCTCGACAGGGTCGCGTTCGCGGTCGCCGGATTGGCGTACGTGGTCTGGCTCGTGTATGTCGTCTCCGCATACGATCTCACTGAGATCAGCGTGTTCGTCCTGCTTGTCGCCTCGGCCGGGTTTTTTGTTGCGTTTGGCTATGGGCTCAGAGAAAATCAGCTAACAGTAGAGCGACGAACAGCGGCCGTCCTGCTCGTCGTGTTCGCCGGCGTCGGCCTCCTGCTCGTCGGTGCCGACAGTATTGGCACGATGGAGCACAGCGCGTCCCTCGAAAACGAAATCGTGGTGGCTGCGGAGGAAGAACAGCCTGAAGAGGAAATCCACGTTGTTCGCGAGCAGATTGGGACACTCACGACGGGAAACACGGCACTGTTCACGAGAACACTTGATCAGCCGCCGATGTCGGCCTGTTTGGTTGGCGTAGCAGCCGATGAACACAGAGACGATCGCCCGACCGCCACGCCCGGTCAAGTGCGGGCCAGTTATCAGCCCTCATCATTCAATCAGCCCGACCAACTCGGTCGGAACGACGAGTTTACCGCTGAAATTCGCGTGAATTTTGAGGTATCGGCTGCGGCGATCGAAGCGGGCGAGTCGATCGCGATTGAGCGTGGCGACGACTGCTCGGTAACACGCGACGAGCCGACAATCCTGATTTCGTTCGATGATCAGACGGTCGAATGACCGTGCGGCCACGGAGCCACAAAATCGAAGCCAAGGGCCGGATTTGAACCGGCGGGGGTTCCGCTCTGCAGGCGGATGCGTTGGGCCAGACTCTGCCACCTTGGCGCACCAGAAAATATCGCCGAGACGCGCTTAAGCCTAGCGGTCTCAACCGTTTGCAGTCACAGTAGGCGGCGCGGGCGCTGCAGTACGGCCGCTTCGTTGCGAGCGTGCGGCTGCAATAGTGGTTCACAGAAGTTTTAGGTGTACTCTGAGTTGGTCGGACAATGACGGGA